>JAKASW010000052.1 GCA_021818875.1 Bacteroidota bacterium | reverse complement strand
ACTTTTTCCGAAGCAACAACAGCTCCTGCCGCGAAAAACATGATTAGGAAAGCTAATCTGACTTTCACAGCCTTATCTTAACACACTCACTTCGAATTATCAATTACGGTTCGAGTCGCGGAAAGTGCCACTACATCTACGACACCATCCGATAGGAAACCGGACGGTTTGCAACAAAAAATCGCCACGGTGGTTGTGCGAACCGCCAAAGGTGGTAGACACCGTCGATGTCCGCGGACTCTGACGAGCAATTCTGTGCCTGCCTGCCGGCCGGGAGACAGGATTAAAGGCGTTCCTTTCTATGAACGCCGGGCAAACCATTTCGCGCGAGTAATGCAATGCGGCGCGAAAGTTTAGCAGAGATTCCCTAAATTCTTCTGTAAATGAGAACTATCCCGACTTTCGATTTTGAGGAGCTGTTGCTTCGGGAAGGAATAAAGTACGTCGCAGGAGTTGACGAGGCTGGTCGCGGCCCGGTCGCGGGACCTGTCACCGCAGCGGCCGTTATTCTTCCGCTAGGTGCCTTGGCAAATAATATCAGAGACTCGAAACAATTGTCAGAGTGCCGAAGGGAAGAGGTAGGGATATTGATCAGGGAATGCGCGGTGGATTTTGCCGTTGCTCACGTAGATCATGGCACGATCGATTCCATCAACATTCTCAATGCTACAAGAGATGCGGTGAAAAAATGCGTCGACTCTCTGAAGGTCAAGCCGGAAGTGATTCTTATCGACGGCAAGTTCCTGAACCTGAAAGACAGAATGTGTATATCAGTCGTGAAGGGCGATGCTCACGTTTCTTCGATTGCCGCCGCCTCGATTCTCGCAAAGACAGCCCGAGACGCTTTGATGCGAGAGTACGCGGAGGAGTTTCCTCAATACCGTTTCGATAGAAATAAGGGATACTTGACGGATGAGCACCTGCAAGCAATCAGGAATCACGGCTTTTCCCCTATCCACAGGAGGAGCTTTTCAATACAGTTGTAAGAGGAGCCTTAAGGTACATGATCACCAAGGAGTGCCGCTTCGCAGGCGGTGGAAGGGAATAGAATGCGATGTCCCGGCTGAACAAGACTGTGGGAGATAAGGGAGAACAGACTGCGGCCGATTTTCTGAGCAAAAACGGATTTGAAATCTTAGAAAGGAATTTCAGACACAACCATTACGAAATCGATCTGATTGTTAGGAAAGAAAATCTTATTGTATTCTGTGAAGTGAAAACCAGAAGAAGTGACACATACGGACCGGGGGAATTCGCGGTGGATAGAAAGAAGCAGGAGAGGATTCGAAAGGTAGCAGAAGCTTACGTGTTCCTTCGAGAGCTGGAGGAATATGAATTCAGGTTTGACGTGGTTGTCGTTGAACCGAGGGGAAAAACTTCAAAGATACGGGTAATCGAAGACGCTTTTTGAAAAGAAGTAGGCGAGGTCACCCGACCTCGCCTACTGTTAATGTTACTTCAGGTACACCATCTTCATAGTGCTCGTATAATTCTTGGCGGAAAGCCTGTAGAAATAGGCTCCGCTTGCTACCTGAGTACCTTCGTTGTTCCGGCCGTCCCATGTTACCTGATATGTTCCGGGGATATAGTTGTCGTTTGCCAGAACTTTAACCTCCTGGCCGATCGAGTTGTACACGGTCAGGTTGACAATTCCCGTCTTCGGGACCGAGAAATCTATTGTCGTGGTCGGGTTGAAAGGATTCGGGTAATTCTGCTCAAGTGCAAAAGTATGCGGCACATTGTCGCTGACTTGCTTCACACCTGTCAGTTTGCCGAGTGCAGCTTCCAAGAGCGCGAATGTGTATTTCGCATTGTGAATACCGTAGCTTCCATCTTTCGAGATCAGGAGGTAATCCCAAAGTGCACCGAGCTGGTTCTGTGTCAGGTTTTTCCCCACGGTTGCACTACCCGGATTTGCAATTACCGAATCCGGTATCAGGGCAGCTACCTTGGCTAACAGAGCTTTGACTTCAGTTTGGACTCCGGGTATCGGACCACCGTTAGCAATGCCTGCATAATCGTACGGTGCTGGAATCTGATCAAAATCGGTGATCGGACCATGGCACGACTGACATGCCGTCGTGTTGTCCGTCGTATCTCCTAATGCGTCGGGTCCGCTCATCTTCCAGGTGTGGCCGCCGAGGGTCATTGCTGCATTCGCGTCCACGGTATCTGAAGCCATATGGCATGTTACGCAAGAGTTCGCCAACTGAGTATGAGTGGAAAGGCCAGTAATCGAATTGTCGCCAAACTGGTATCCGTTTTGTCCGAAGAACACGTCGGTCTGCGGCCCTTCGTGGGGACCGAAATACGAGTGCCAGCCGCCTGCGACTGAAGCATTCGCGTTCGCCCGCGCCCTGTGGCAATTCATGCAAAGCTGTCCGACTCCACCCTCGGTAATCGCAAAGCCATTTTGGAGTGTGTCGGCAGTTACTCTTCTCAATTGATATGGATTTGTTGCGTCGTGAGGATTGTGACATCCGGCGCAGGTAAGCGGCATAAAGCCATACTTGGGCTGTAAAGTATTGCTGGTCATTCGATCTACAAAACCGGCACCGTTGTGGCATCCGGCGCAGGTTGCTGTCCCGCTATTTATTGTGGATTCCATGTTCTGTATCGCGAGCATCCCGCTGTCATGCGGGCTGCTGGTCCATTCTCTGCCGATCGCATGGTGAGGTGGTGCATCGTGGCATTGCAGACAGACTGAAGCATCGAGCGAAACAGAAATCTTCGTGGGATCTCCCCAGTGCTCACTTCCAGGGCCGTGGCAGCTTTCGCATCCGATCGTGCCGAGCTGCGCCAACTGTGCTGAGGTATGATACAGATAAGCAAAGTTGGTGTCGGTAAGAGACTTCGGGAAAGTCCAACCAACCTGGTTCGCAGCGGCAGCGAAGTTTCCATTTGCTGCTGTCGGATTATAACCGGTTGTGTGACACTTTATGCAGCTGGCGCTGTATCCGCTCCCGGCAGGGCCGACGCCATTTATGTTCTCTTTGAAAAACCAGGCGTGTGCGGTGTTCATCCAATGAGAGTAGTCCGCCGTGGGGTCGAGACCTAATCCCGTAAGTGCTCCCTGATGGCATGTGCCGCATTGAGGTACGTTCGCCGTGGCGCTGTCCATGGTCGCGATGCCCATCGAACCAACCCCGACATAATTTGCAGAGGTGATCACGGTAGAGGCTTGCGAAGTTCCACCAGCGGTCGTCAATGAAAGATTGATGGTATACTCGCCCGTTGTGTCGACGGTGATCGTAGTAAACGGAGCGGACGCACTGTCGATTGCAGCGTGTCCTCCCTGCGGATCAACTACCGACCATGTCACGGACTGGATGGTTCCTCCCGTGGAATCAATTGCCTGGAGATAAACTATCGTTTTCTCTCCAACGGTGCTCAAACCCGTCGAGGCATACATGGAGCTTCCTTTTGTGCCAAAGACTTCATCCAATGTGTAGGGTGTCATGCCCACAATCTTAATTCCAGCCTTTGGCGCACTTTGCGAGAAGGCCAACCCAGTTGCGAGCAATACCATTGTAAAACTGGTAAAGACTCGTTTCATAATTAATATTCTCCTTTTATGGTGCTTTCCGGATAATCTGGAAAATTCAAGATAATCTTCATCAATCCTAAGCAACTGGAGTGCCACCCGGATGTAATCAATGTGTTGCGAATTCCGAATGAAAACAGACAAAGGCCATTCGCGAATCAGGATTAGCCACGGAAAGGGCCTACTTACCGCGATAGCGAAGGGCAATTTGGGACAAATGGCCAATGCCTTTATTTACACTCTTGTGTCCAATTTCTCCACAGTCCCAAAGAATCATGCTATCTCGACCTTGAGAACGCAGGAAGACCCTGAACCGTCCACGATTTGAATGATTCCCCTGAAACCGAGGCCCGGCTTGACCCGAAAGTCGACAAATGAGCAGGATGAAGGGTGTGCTCCATCCTGCCAGCAATTCTGCTATGACAGCGGCTATCCTCTAATACAGGAACATTGGCTTGTCAAGAAGATGCGCCACCTTCGGCTTATACTGCTCCGCGTCATAAAGCTCGTTCACGTCGACTCGCTTCAGCCCCGACGCTATGGAGTCGACCGGGATATGAGTATACTTACCTTCCTTCAGTGCGACCAGCCGCCCAAAATTCTTTTTGATCACAAGGTCGGTGGCAAGGTTAGCATAGCTTATCGCAACCATCCTGTCCAGAGCGTCCGGCTCTCCGCTTCGCATAAGGTAAGCAACTTGCTGATAAATGATCTCCGTTCCTGTTATCTGTTTCAAAGCGTCGCCGGTGATCTGGCCGATGCCACCAAGCTTCTTGTGTCCGTAGGCATCCGCCTGTCCGTACTCAACTATCTTGCCACCGACCATCTGTGCACCTTCAGAGATTGTCATGATTGCATAGTCGCTAGGGTTGCGTTTCTTATCTTCAAGAAGAAGCTTTGCGAGCACATCCGGATCGAACGGCACTTCAGAAATGATTGCCCGGTCGACTCCGGCAAGATATGCGGATATCAGTGAGGTCTCACCGGAATTGCGCCCGAAGAGCTCGACGACAGCGATGCGCTCATGAGATCCCGCCGGCGTGCGCAATGCCGTTATGAAATTCACGCTTCGTGTAACGGCAGTGGAAAAGCCTATGCAATAGTCGGTCCCGAACACATCGTTGTCCATGGTCTTCGGGATTGCCACAACCGGAAAACCTTCTCTGTGCAGTCGGACACCGTAGCTAAGTGTATCATCACCGCCGATGGGAATCATTGCATCGATCTTCAACTTCTCAAGGACCTTCAAAATATGTGGTGTAAAATCGTACGGTGGATCATCTTTCTTTGGTGGATTCTCCGGATCTTTCAGAAACTCAGGGACATTTGCCGCTTTCACTTTAGCAGGATTCGTTCTTGAGGTATGGAGAAAGGTTCCACCCGACCTGTCCACCGTTCTCGTGTTCTGCTTGTTAAGCGGGGTAACCCATTCTGAATTCTCTTCCTTCGCATCCTCGTTGTAATTCAGAAGCCCTCCCCAGCCTCTTCTTATTCCCATAACTTCAATCCCGGCATCTTGAGCCCGGTAAACAACCGCTTTGATGCACGGGTTCAGTCCAGGTACGTCGCCACCGCCAGTGAGAATACCGATTCGCATACTCTTACTCCTTGTAGTTGAATTTGTCTCTAAGAAATTTAGTTAGAAGGGTGCCTACTTCAAATTAACAACTTGAAAGAAACTTCACTGTTGAAAACTATTGCCGAGCAGTCAGAACGACATTTCGCCTGTACTCTGACTGGAACAGAGGCGATGAAATCAGGAAGTCTGCAGAAGCTCTGTTAGAAGCAACGGGGATGTTCCATACGACCGCTATTCGAAGAAGCGCTTTCACGTCCGGATCATGAGGCTGTGGCTCAAGTGGATCCCAGAAAAAAATCAGGATGTCGATCTTTCCCTCGGCGATCCTCGCTCCAATTTGCTGGTCGCCGCCTACGGGGCCGCTCATCATTTTTCGGATCTTGAGTCCCACACTTCCCGAAAGGAGTTTGCCGGTAGTTCCCGTCGCATACAATTCGTGGTCCTTCAGAACCCCGGCATTGTACTTCGCCCACTGAAGCAACTCTTCCTTCTTGTTATCGTGAGCCACGAGGGCAATTCTCTTCCCGCGATGCATCTTGATTTCGATATTTTTCATCGCTCAGCCTTTGAAGTCCTCCGTTATTTCACGGTCGTGAGAGACACTGAACACTTTGAAAGTATTCACCTGTATTTTCGGGTCCTGGTGCAGCTTGATAAGCACCTTGTGCTTCCACATCAGTTTGAACAGATGACTCGGCCTTCCTTCTTTCAGATAAGAAGCGAGATAGGGGTGCACTACAAGTTTGAGATGTCTGCCATTCCCATTCGTTTTGTATCGTCCGAGCCAGCCTGTGATATCTGTAAATACCGTCGCCCGACTCTGGACGATTCCAGTCCCCGCACAAACAGGACACGCTTCACTGAAAGACTGCATTATGCTCTGGCGGATTCGTTGCCTTGTGATTTGAACAAGGCCGAATTCAGTCATCGGCAACACGGTCGCCTTTGCCCGGTCTCGGCGAAATTCTCTCCTTAGCTCCTCATAGACTTTGCGCTTGTTTCTCTCTTCTTCGAGATCTATAAAATCGATAACAATTATCCCTCCGATATCCCGCAGCCGAAGCTGCCTGATAATTTCTTTGGAGGCTTCAAGGTTGGTTCGTAGCGAATTCTGTTCCTGCTCCTTGCTTGCCGCGTATCTGCCGCTGTTCACGTCTATTACCGTCATGGCTTCGGTAGGGTCGATCACGATATATCCACCAGTCTTAAGTGCCACGCGTCTGCCGAGAGAATCCTGCATGTCCTTAGCAACGCCGAACACATCAAAAATCGGCTGCTTGCCGCGATAGAACTCTATCTTCTCCAAGAGATTCGGTGCAAACCACTTGACATAAGTTGTGATCTCTTTATACAATCTTCTGGAATCCACGACGACTCTCTGGACTTCGTTGTTAAAAAGGTCCCTGATGACGCTTGAGACTGTCGAGAGATCCTTATACAGAAGAATAGGAGGTTGTTCCGTCTTCAGACTCTTTTCAATTTCCCTCCACGTCTTTACCAGCTGTTCGAGGTCGCTTCTAAGCAGCTCTTCATCCTTACCTTCGGCTACGGTTCTTATTATGACTCCGAACCCTTCAGGGAGCAGACTCCTGATGATTCTTCTTAGCCTTTTTTTCTCACGGAAATTATAGAGTTTCTTCGAGACCCCGATGCGGCCATCAAAGGGGAGCAGTACGACGTATCTTCCAGGAAGGGATACTTTACTGGTTACCCTGACGCCCTTTTTGCCGACCGGCTCCTTCGTAACCTGGACGATAATGCTCTGACCGCGCTCAAGATGGATTTCTCTTTGTGGTGGACGCTGAGGTCGTTGGGCGACCTGTTGCCGCGGACCACGCGTCGTGGTCTCCCTTTGTTGAGTTTGAGTCCCAGCCGTGGCTCCAACATCTTCGTCCGAAGTGTCGTCCTCATCTTCGTCAACCTCGGCGCTATCCTCACCTATTAGCGACGAATAATCGTCTATGTTCGGATCAACATCCGAGAAGTGAAGGAACGCATCCTGTTTGTGCCCGATGTCGATAAATGCCGCCCTGATCCCCGACATGACTCTTGCTACTCTGCCGAGGTATATGTCTCCGACCATCCGTTCTTTGCCCGGTGACTCGACAAAAATTTCTGCCAACTTCCCGTCTTCCGTAATGGCGATCCGAATCTGGTCGGCGGTCTCGTTGATTACAATCTCCTTTTTCATAAATGCCTGCTTTGTTGAGTTTGAGCGGAGATTGCGCAAGACTGTCAGGGTCGATCCAGTAATCCGGAACGTTTGTACGATTCCCTGTGAGGAATATAGAGTGCCAATTTCGACGAACAATTTGCACGACGCCGTTGTAAGGCAAGTCCGTCGAAAAAAAGTTGTCAGCTGATGATTGGATGATCCGAAGTTTGACGACCCACGGGGGTACACTACGGAAAACTGTAGCCGATTGCTCGCTGCAGGAGGGACATTCATTGCCCGCTCTCACCGAAGCACTAAACACACTCTTTGGAAGATCCCTGAGACAGTCCGGGATAACTCCGCAAATAAAGTTAAAAGTTAATTTCAAGAATGGGAGGAATGTTCCTTCCCAAAATGCCTCGAATGAAGCGGTGAATGTGTACCATATTGCTGCCGTATCATTATCACCGGGTTTCAAGGCAAGAGAGTAGTTATACACTGATATCAAAAATTGAATAGGATACTTTCAATACTGTCGGATGATAGTCCGGAAGGCACAACAGCCATTCCCGCTTCCACCATCCGGTGAAATTTTATGAGGTCAAGCTTGCTGTGTCACACAGTCAGTACGCCTACCGTTGCTTCCTTCCGGATCTGGCGGGGTTCAGCAACCTTCCGTTGCACAGGACTTGACCTCAAACTCAATGAACAAATCTTCAATTATCAATTGACATTGATAATTAAGAAGTGGAGCAGAGGGGAGTCGAACCCCCGACCTCCAGAGTGCGATTCTGGCGCTCTCCCAACTGAGCTACTGCCCCGAAACGTTTTCCACACCTGCGAAACCGCTCGAAAATCGCAGAATGGCAAACTTTGGCAAACTTCGATTACAATTTAACAAGGTACCCAAATGAGTGCAAATAATGGATGGCAACTTCTTTTGTATTGCCCCGCCTACCGAGGAGTCAGTCGAGAAAGCGAAAGGTTTGATTTGGCGCATACGGCTTTCCTAACGAAGCACGTTTCGTCGACTTCAGGCCGGAGCCAAAGGTCTAACCCACAAGCTCGTTAGTTTGAAAATTTGGCGCGCTGGCTTGGAAAAAGAACGGGATGCCGACCGAAATACTCCCGCGAGGTTCCAGAGTCAATCTGCGGTCCCTCATAGTTCATCCATCTCTATGACCGGCAAGTCGCGCCTCAGGGATGCTCGGCTGGAACAATTCCACCGGATTCCCTGAAGGATCATCTATGATCACGTGTTTTCCACCGACACCTGTTATGATCTCGCTTCTGAATTGGATTCCCGCTTTTCGAAGATCAGAGGTCATGGTGTCGATGTTATCAACCTCAATCGCAAAACGGTTCCAACCGCCTGGCTCTGGTAATTTGCCGTTAGCCATGGCCGACCCACCACCGTTTCCACCTCCAGGTTTGCTGAGCACGAGCCGTAGATCGTCACGTGACAGCATCGCGAAAAACGGCGATGGATGCATGACTTCCCGAAATCCAAGGTGATTGCAGTAAAACGAGACTGCAGCCTCGACATCGTGGACTATATACCTGACTTGAACGTTCGCCATTCTGTCGCTCTTTCTCTAGATTGATAAGTGTGCCCTGATTCCGAATATGTTGACAGGTCCCCTTTGCGGATTGTAACCAGGGTTTAGGATAAACTGATAGTCAGCACTGAGGGCAAGCGTACTGTTCACCCGATATGAGTAGAAAGATTAAAGAACGCTCTCAAGTCCGTATTGAGACAGTTTCCCGTCGCCAATTACGAAACCGTAGCCGCCGCTTGCTAAGTACGCGCGATGATCGTTTGAGAGCCCGCTTACTGCTGCAGCCACTCCAAAGGTGTCGTATTTTCTTCCGAACAAGTCAGGCTTAGTAAGAATGCCGGCCGAGATTGTTCTATCGATATCGGTGTACGACCAGTCTTCGTTTTCCCCGTCGTTCCAACCTACTCTCATAAACACGCCGGCATCCTTGTTAATCTGCTGCTGCAGATCGATGTCTACTCCGAATTTGGTCCGACCGTATTTCTGGGTTAAGATGATATTGTGATCGAAAATAGGATTGTTCGTTGCTTCTTTATAATTACCGAAATGTCCCGCGTTATAAAAAAGCAAAAGCCTGACCTTTCCCGGCTCACCGCCGATGTTGAAAGGGTGGCTTCCCTGGAGAAGAAAGCTATGAGCCTTGCTAATGTTGAAATCAAAGTTTGGGCCGTTGACATAGTTCGTTTCCATCGTGGCAGCAAACCGGAGCCTAAATGCGGGGTCAAACAGCTCGGCAATAAAACCGGGGATGTAACCGCGTGTATCGGCGGAATAATCGAAGGCTCCGTCGTTCATCAGTGCCCAATTCATAAATTGCGTTCTTGCATCGTCGCTGTATTTGTTTTTGTCGAAATAATGCGCAATGCTGAACTTGCCAAGTATTAATTTCAACTGTTGTGCTCCTGGTTGAGCGAAGTTGCCGGCAAGATTGAATGTCTTTTCGGCGTAAAAGGTAGCGGAGGATATTTGCGGAGTTGGATTTCCGACCCTGAACGCATCGCCGTTTGGAAAAGATGCAAGACCGTACCCCCCGCTGAGTGCATCTCCCCCGCTTATTAGAGGATTAATGGCGATCTTAAATTGGTCCGGCAGAAAAATGCTAAGGTAAAACGTCGAAGTATAAGACAAAGCCGGTTTCTCTCTCGACAAAAAGCTGTGCTTTCCAGCATAAGGCGACGGGAAATTATTGTTTGCCTGCATGATGAGGGTTTGCTGGAAATGCAAGCTGGCGCTTACCGACTTGCCTGATGGCTGCGAGTATGCCGGCATCCACGAAGCTATTAACAGCATAATTATCAATCCGACGACGATGAAACAATCGTACGTGAGCCTTTTCGGATGAGGTAACATATTGGGGATCACCTTTCATGAATTGTTCGTCCTGAAGCATCAATTGCAACCACTCTCCCCAGAACTATGTTGCCTTTTGCTCACACTAAGTATTTCTTACATGTCCAGAATGGACCAACACTGTGATACACCCTCCCGGAAGTACAGCAATTGGGGAAGACACGTGTCGTCGGATCCATTTGCGCCCAATGCTGATCTTCAGTCAATGCATTCCTTCAGTCAGTATTGCCAACACTGCCTCTGCAACGTAATGATCCGGCTTCTCGTCGCGCAGATGCTCTCCGATCCGAGCAAGCTTGATCGCGTTCTCTGCTCGAATCCAATCCGGGGAGCCTTTCTTCAACGTCTCCAGTGCACCATGGCCGTCGCAGGGGTTGCCGGCAGCAAGGTCAAAATCTTCACCGTGTTTGCCTTCCAGACAATTCATCACGTGGTGAAGATGCATTTGTATCATCTTCACCGTCGTTGAATTTACTGCGAACCGTGCGTGAGCGATTGCAGTCATGTATGGCCTGGATCCTTTCATGGCTTTTCCCGGCGCGGCGGCAAGCAGTGCTGAACTAAAAACAAGCACAGCGGTGATCGCCAGGACACGCGCAGGTAAACCAGTTCGGTGAAATCTATTCTGTATGCTCATTGTCTTTTCTCCTACTAATTCTCGAATAATACGTCTGTCATTTTTCCGCTTTGGTCTTGCTTTCCTCGAAAGAGTTTCTCCCGATGGGAGTGATTAACTACTACTACCTGAGCTTTCCGTTAACATTCATCTTCGCCATCTTCAGATAGCAATGCTCTAAAAGTGGAACATGGTGCGGAGCCTTACTACAGACATAACGTATTCAATCCGTTTGAGTTCACTACGGATTTGCATGCCGAAGATAGAAGACCGCTGCGGATGGTGAATGACGTGAGATGTTACGGAACCGAGAGAAAGTTCTTCCGGCAGACGGTTACCAACTTCTCTGTTCTACTCTTCTCAATGATCTTTTTGCTTTGAGCGGTCGAGGCCAGGAACGCCTCCACATCGATCCTCGTTATCGAATAGAGATAAGACGGCAAGGAGTTCTACAGATTCGTTCCAATATTAGAAGGGCTGCGACCCTTAACTCTAGAGCGTGGATAATCGTCGCGGTACTTCTGTTACTGATGGGGTTTGCGACGGGGCAAGCGCGAGTCAACGCAGGCATTTCCGTTGGCAAAGTTCAGATTCATATGGACGACAACCCGGTCACTTCGGCGTCGATGAAGGCGCCACCGTCTGGTAATGAGGTCGCCGGGAATCTGTGGGGAGAACGCGACCTGCTGACGCGGGCCGGAATTTCCCTCCATGGATCTCTTGTGCTGGAGGGTTTCAACAATTTCATGGGAGGGATGAGAAGCGGCGAAGTCGCCGGTGCTTCCACGATCGACTTAAGTGTTGGACTCGATGCGAAAAAACTTATCGGTATCTCGGGCGGCAAGCTTTACGCGGATCTCGAGGACCACGCAGGTCAGGATCCATCTAATGCAATCGCCGGCGATCTCCAGGTATGCGACAAGCTGAACTCGCCGCCTTACTTTCAGCTCTTTGAGTTATACTACCAACAGATGCTCTTCGATGACCGACTTCGTATCATGGTGGGTAAGGTAGACGCGAATGCACAATTCAGCGTGATCGACTACGGGCTTCCATTTCTAAACAGCTCCAAGCAGGTCACCCCGACTATTATTGTTTTCCCCGACGACACCCGACCCGATGCCGGCTATAAATATCTTTTATGCACCGACGCAATCGATCTATCTAAGTTTGGGAGCATTCTACGCGAACAGGTCGGACAAGTTCGGAGATTTCAGCGGCGGACCGGAGTACAACCAGCTGAGCGAGTATGGCGGGCTTTTTATAATTGAATCGGGATTCAGATGGGAACGTAACTTCATCCTGCCGTTTGGAGGTAACCTCAAGTCAGGTGCCTGGGGACACAACGGCGCCTTTCCACGTCTCGATAACACCTTGCAAACTGGTACAGGCGGATTCTACGCGATAATCGATCAGACGATCTGGACTCAGGACGGCATCCGAGTGCTCCGGTCATTTCTCGAATACGGACTTACCCAGCAAGCAATCAGCCCGATTTATGAACATTACGGCGCGGGATTCACCTCGACAGGGCCGCTTTTGTGCAGGCCAGCAGATATTGTCGGACTTACCGCTCAGTATGCCGCCATCAGCCCGGGGGCAAGTCTGGCTTACAAATATGAACTCGCTGTCGAAGCATTCTACATGTTCAAAGTGTTTCAACGGGGGGCTATCAAGCCAGACCTACAATATATAGTTCATCCGGGTGGGTCTTACCGGGACGCTTTAGTTGCTGCGGTTCACCTTTCCATACGATTATGAAACGCGAGTGCTATGAATTTTCCGAAAGGAATCAACCGGGGACTTGCGGTTATCAGATCGCACGGCAAAACTGCGCTCTCTTAGTTTTGATCGATTGTTTTTGTATTCCCCCGCATCTAACTTGTCTAAGAGTTGGAGATTGAAGTAGGTGCACGCATTTGATCACGATGAAGTCGGATGAAGATGAAAACACAGTATGTTATTCTCATAAGTATTCTGTCAGCCCTTCTTTACTCTTCCTGCAGTAATAATAATGCTGCGATTCCTACATCTCCTCAGGTTCCGAACCCGGGGCTTAAAGTCTCTATCGCAGGGTACGGGCAATCTATTGATTCAACCTTCTATAAGGTGTGGTCGGACAGCTCATGGGAAGAGTTCCTGATGGATACAACAATCAGCGGGACAGTGTACTCCGTCGTCATGGACAATGGAGGGAACGAATACTTTTATAGCCCGAGCGGCAACTACTCCGGGTTCTGGCTTTACGGAGGAAGTCTCATAATGTTCGATTCGGCTCTCGTATCTCTTCCCGACACCCTGGTTGAGGGCCAGGCATACACCCGGCAAACCACTTTTAGCTACCAGGGGGCGAGCTATACTTTCGGTGAGCAGGACGCAATTCTCGACACCACAACGGTGAGTGTACCATTCGGCACATTTTCAGATTGCCCTGTTCTCCAGTCAACGCAGATAATACAGGGAGCAGGACAATCGACAGGCGGCATTACTGTGTACTGGCTCGCGAAAGGACCATCGGACGTTTATCGCCAGTACAATACCGGCTCCCTCTACGGATATCCATACTCCATATACATGGCTTATGGCGTGGTAAATGATATAGGTTGGGGTGTAGTACTGAGCAAAGCTCTTCCATCCGTACGCGAAAGGAATCGTGGTACAAGCCTGGCAGAAGAATCTCCCCGCCGGTCGGTCGGTCAGACTCCCTTGAGCATCAACTCGATCGCGCCCATGATACTCAGGGGGATCAGGCGATAAATAGTATCATGAGAGGAACCGGTAGAAATTGCGGGCGGGAGAAAACAATGTTCCGCATCCTGGCTGACTGACAATCGATCAGAACAGCTTTACAAGTGATCTCTGCGGGATGATCATTTGCAGGACATTCTTCCGACGACTGCACCATCAGGCTTTATGTCACTACCCTGATTCCGAAAATGGTGGAAATCGTCGATGCACAGATAGGTGAAATGGACCAGATCCGGAGGTTGCTCGGAGAATACGCAGCTTCTCTCGACTTCGATCTCTCATTCCGGAAATTCAAAACGGAGATCGAAGAGCTTCCCGGCGACTACCGCTTGCCCGCCGGATGCATCTTGGTGGCAAAGGATGATGACGTCGCCGCAGGATGCGTAGCCCTGCAGGAATGGTAGTGCCAGGTCTTGATTTTCGTTTCAGGTGGTCGAGCGTTCCACTATGGTTGGTCTCGTTGTCCACCGTTCTGATGGTAACCAGCTATCTTGCATTCTTTGTTGTAATGCGGCAGAACGCTTTTGCTTCAAGAGTGATTGAAATCCAGGGAAACAAGAGCTGGTTGATACGGGGCTATATTCAATAGTACGTCATCCGATGTATCTCTCGGGATCAGTCCTCTTCTTATCTTCGGCTTTGGTCCTGGGATCATACGGTGGCTTGATCCCCTCATCCATGATACCACTAGTACTCGTTTTTCGGATTCTGAATGAAGAAAAGATTTTGAAGAAAGGACTCCCGGGCTACGCGGACTACACAAAGAGGGTAAAATATAATTGATACCACTGGTCTGGTAGCCGATTGAACCACAAGCGGCCAGCTCACGACAATGCATTCGTTGCCCGGAGGATTTCGTCAATTGCCCAGGCTTAAGAAAGTTTCGCGGGCGCTGCGAGGGGCACCTAAGATCGTGGCGACGAGCGACACTCCATAATAAATGAATTCATGCAAGATGGTTTTGCCGACAAATTCGGCAGGGTCAGACGCTCCAAGAGCAGTGAAAAGCGGGCTCAGATTCCCTTCTGGCCTGGCGGCATGGAAAAGACTCGGAAAGTCTCTTTGGATGTTGAGAATCCTGTCCGGTTCTCCGGCAGCAATTGTCTCAATCAGCTTCTCGTCGAATTTTTCTCCCGGTTCAAATCTATCCTCTCCATGATATCCGTACCTAATTAAGTCGAGCCTATGCACTGGCGACCCGGTTCCTATGACGGCAAACGTACCCTCGACCCGGCCTATCGCTCGCCTCACGGCCTGTCCGAACCGGAAATGTTCGCCCGCAGTTCCCGTTATAATTGAGACAGGAACCACTTTCATATCTTTTTTCGGAAACATGAAATAAAGTGGGAGCCATGCACCATGGTCGAGGCCCCAGGATTGGGACCCGGAGATGTTGAGGCCCGCTTCCTTCGATTGTCTTGTTATTTCTGAAGCTGCATTACCGTTGTTCTTTGCCTCGTACGAAAATCTGTATAGCGCATCAGGAAAGCCATAGTAGTCCTGGATACACGGGATGTCTTCGCGAGATTCAACTTCAAAATTCACCTGGCTGAGATAATGTGGGGAAGATATGACTACCGTGTCGACACGCAACTCGGTCAGAGCGGCGCCCAACTTTTCGTAGACATTGTGGATCCTGGTCCTTTCGACAAGTGATGTTGGGGCACCGTGAGATATATACGCTGTCAGAACTATCTTACCCATGCCGATTCTAAAAACTCTTTCAGACTTTCCTTTGCGTTAGCGATGAGCCGCTTTCCCCCGTGACCGGGTAGAATATATTTGAAATCATATCCAAGGAGCTTACGCGCACTTCTGAGCTGGCTTTGATAATTGTAAGTCCAGTAGAAATCCTCCGCTACAGGCCCGCCTCCGTCAGCGGTGATGTGGTCGCCGGTAAACATCACCGACGATCTCGGATAGTAAAGCGACGACGAGCCAGGTGAATGACCGGGTGTGTGAATTATCATCACATCGCCGATCTCCAGAAAGTCTTCAAAAGTCACGTCAGGCTGATTTACAGCACGTCTTTCAGTCTGGTGGATAATCAGTTTTGACCCGAACCTTTCTCTGAACTTCTCAGCATCCGCGACATCGTCACGATGAGTGAGAAAGATAAATTCAGGCATTCCGAAGCCTTCAATGAAGAGAAGTGTCGATTCGAGATATTCCGGCACATCGGTCATAAAGGGGTTGCCGTCGTTCTTCACGACATAGGATATTCCACCGAAGCTATCCGGGTTCGGTGCAAAAGCGAATACTCCGGGGAGCATCTCTTTCGGTGACAGAGGCTTTTTCTTTACCTGAACGTCAGTGCAACGCATTAGCAAAACACATTATCATCAATGCTGCACCTGCCATAGAAGCATTCTTCATGAACATTATCTGCTGGGTCTGTTTCATGGTTGCGTCCTTCACCTTCCAGAACGCGTGCATCATTAGCGTAGTCGGCAGGAGGAACAGGAAGATTAAAAGTGCCCCGTAGAAGAGAAG
This sequence comes from Bacteroidota bacterium, assembly GCA_021818875.1. GTDB lineage: Bacteria > Bacteroidota > Ignavibacteria > Kryptoniales > JAKASW01 > JAKASW01. The sequence continues at coordinate 2,265 of JAKASW010000052.1, read as the reverse complement.
GAAGTTGGAAATGATCAGTATCCCGCCGACGAGTATCATTATTCCGGAGACAACCGTGAGCAGTTCCGCAGCGGGGACTCCCATGCTCTTCGCGTATCCACTCAAGAACTTTGATTTTGTAATATGGTTGTATCCACTGCTGATGAAGATGGCAGCGTACAATACTCGTCCGATAAAATAGAGTATTACCATAGTTCTCTCCTGTTTCTGATCATCGTTTCACATGTGTTTTCGTGAAATCTGGAACGAAATCTTCAAGCAGCTCCAGATTTGCCTTCATATAGAAATGAAGGCCTTTCTTTCGTACTTCAATAAGACCGGCATTCTCCAGTATCCGGTAATGGTGAGACATCGCGGGTTTTGAAAGCTCGGTTTTGTCGTCGAAGTCTGCACAGGACAACTCGCCTTTCTCGACGAGAATTTTCAATATTCGATACCGGTTCGGATCACCGAGCGCTTTGAAAACTTTCACGGCTCTTTTGTCGAAATCACGCATCAAACTGTTCTTCCAATCTTCTTTGGATTAAACGCACAATACTCAATAAGTAGTTCCAAGATTCTAAAACTAATAAAGAAGGAGTGTTTAGAAGAAACCACTTCGAAACCGGAGAAATGACTTCACCTCTGTACCATGAGGCGGAGGTACAGACTCATAATCAATTTTGAACCTCGCAGCCCCGTGGTCCTCTTTGAGGGATCGTCTCTTACAGCAGGTTTTTAGAACGCTATCGTGAAAACCGTCTGTTCGCCGGGATCCGAATAGACGCTAATCAGGGCATGATGGAGATGAAGTATCTGGCGGGAAAGGCTCAGGCCGATGCCCGAACCGGTTTCTCTTGTCGTGAAGAATGGTATGAAAATTTTTTCCTGTATTTCTTTCGGAATTCCCGGGCCATTGTCCTCCACGCTGATCGTTATTCTACCTTTTTCTTCGAGACGCGCCGACAATCTAATCTGCCCATCGGGTTTCTTGTCGATTGCCTGAATCGAATTGACGAGTAGATTCAAGAGAACCTGCTCCAGGAGGTCAGGGTCTGCAGTCAACTCAAGCGACTCGGGCTGAACGCTCGTCGCGAGGCTTATCCCATTTTCGTTGACTGACGGCATGACAAGTTGTTCGACGCGGGCAAACAGTGTTGAGATAGGAAAGAGTCTCAGTTTAGGTATAGGGACATGGGTCAGAGTTCTGTAGGAATTGACGAAACGAAGCAGGCCTTCGCTCCTGCTTTCGATGGTGCGAACAGCTGTCTGGACGTCATCCAGAACAGGTTCCATTTCGTGTCCATTTTTCCCCGATTTGGACCGCGAATTGATCAGGAGCTTGTTCGCCGTGGATGCAAGAGATGCGATGGGCGTGATGGAGTTTACAATTTCATGTGTCAGAACTCGGATCAGATTTTGCCATGCATCGAGTTCAATCTCTTCCATTTCACCTCGCATATCCTGCAGCGATGCCAGAATATACCGCGTTCCTCTCATTCTGAATTCGGATATCTGAACGGCAAGGCGGGCCGAGAGATTTCCATTCTCGACATGAACCAGATTTCTGCTTCGCGGATTAGAACTCCCCAGGACTCCGAAGAGCTCCTCGCTCACCGTCTTGAGTCCATCTATAGTTCTTAGGTAGGGAATTCCAAGCAGCCTTTTCGCGGCAGCATTTATCAATTCGACTGTGCCATCACGTTGAAAGACTATCAGGCCGACGTTAAGCCGCTGTACCACGAACTGAAAATATTGAAACTGATTGTCGCTCTCTGCCCTAACCTGCTCGAACCGGCGATTAATTCTGTTGAGTGTCTTGTTAAGCTCGTCGAATGCCTTGTTGCTGTTCGACACATGGAATTTCTGAGTGACATCATCCGCTTCAACTGCTTCGAGGAACCGGGCAAGATTCTGATTTCTTCTCTCGATCCACCGAACAAATGCGGCCGCCTGGTACAAGGAAAGAACCGCCATCAACCCGACCATCTCGTATAAAGATGTCCGGAACCAAAAGTAGGCACCAAGACAAATAGTTGCAGCCAGGAAGATTACACGTGAAGTGGTCGCCAGCCTAAATTTGTCAAAATGCATAAGGCTGCCTTCGTGTCATGCACTGTAGTGCGTCACTTACGGCGTTATGAAGCCATCCATTGAAACGGACGGCTTTCGATGCCAGACCGTCTTCGGCGGTTTTGTGAATGTAGGCGTTCATTCTAATGAACGTCGCGAGTGAGCCGCTTCACGTTTGGGAAGCGCCGTCATGCATTCAAATACCATGCTTCT
>JAKASW010000397.1 GCA_021818875.1 Bacteroidota bacterium | reverse complement strand
CGAACTGGCACGGGGTACCTGACCTGACCTGATTGTTCTCGATGTGATGATGCCCGATATGAACGGCCTCGAAACCCTCTCAATACTAAAAGCAGATTGTGAGCTACGGTCGATACCCGTAATTCTTCTGACCGCTGTAGGTACCGAGAAGGATATTCTTCGCGGATTCGAGTTGGGGGCCGATGACTATATCACCAAACCATTCAACACAAATGTGTTTCTTGCAAGAGTCAAGGCATTACTTTCCAGGACCATGAGAGCTTAAAGTGCACTGCCGGCGGGTATCCATTCTTGGATTTCGAGATGTCGAAAATTGATTTTGAAGGATTGAGAAAATATATTCCTCTGTGAGTGAACCAGAGAACCGAGTCCCTTCAAGAGATGACGCGCTAGCCCTACTGTACGAGTACACCAAAACCGATAGCCTTAGAAAACATGCGTTCGCCGTCGAAGCGGTAATGCGGAGTTGTGCGCAGAAATACGGCGAAGATGAGGAGCTTTACGCCCTCACAGGCTTGCTTCACGATTTTGATTATGAGATGTATCCCACCGCAGAGCAGCATCCTTTCGTAGGGAACAAAATCCTGGAGGAAAAGGGTTACCCAGAGGCAGTGCGCCACGCCATTATGGGTCATGCACCATACACGAAGGTGCAGCGCGAGTCGATGATGGCTAAGTGTCTCTTCGCTTCCGATGAGTTGTCAGGGTTCATCATCGCGGTAGCTTTAATGAGACCTACGAAGCTCGAAGGGCTGCAACCTTCATCAGTCAGGAAGAAACTCAAAGACAAAGCGTTCGCAAGAAGTGTAAGCAGGGAAGACATAAAGAACGGTGTGGCTGAGCTCGGCGTTCCGGAAGATGAGCATATAGCATTTGTGATAGAGGTTCTTCAGGAAAACGCCGACACGCTTGGACTGAAATGAGGTCGAGGAAAATGGCGGTTGTCTGCAATGTGGACTCTGCTGATCCGACGCGGAAGCAGTGGTGACGAATCTTTAAGTTCTAAGAAAGCGCCACTACAATCGCCAAGTTGACGTAAGCGTCGTGGTCCTCTGACGAAGCGGGCGCTAGCGTTCAAAGCCGGTTGGGAGGCATGGTACAACTTTCTCTTGTCATAGCTGTATACAACAGAGCTGATGTCTTGCAGCTTGTCCTGGCATCTGTTGCCCGTCAATCTTTTCGAGACTTCGAAGTTGTCATTGCTGACGATGGTTCGGGTCCCGGTGTGAGGGACGTGATAGAAGACGCCAGAAAGATCTATTCTTTTCCTACCGTCCATGCCTGGCATGAAGATCTCGGTTGGCGAAAGAATATCGCTATGAACAACGCTGTGCGGTCGTCGAGCGGGGAGTATCTAGTATTTGTGGATGGGGATTGTCTTCTCTCGAAATATTTCCTGGAGGATCACTGGAAGGAAAGGGAAGTCGGAAAAGTCTTGCTTGGAAGACGTGTTGAGATGAGCGAGAGATGGACGAAGTCGATTACCATGGACAAAATCACGAAAGGAAGGTTCGAGCACATCGGATTCTCTGAACTTCTTGATGGCTTGAAGGGAAAGGCTGTGAGGCTTGAGGACGGAGTGAGGATAGGAAACAAAACTCTGCGTAAACTGATTTCTCGAGAAAAGAATACAATACTTGGTAGTAATTTCTCGCTGTATAAATCAGATTTGTATGCGATCAATGGATTTGACGGACTTTACGACGGACCCGGACTCGGGGAAGATTCGGATGTGCAATACCGACTGTCACTGACAAGAGTCAATGGGAAATCGATCCGTAATCTTGCCATCGAATTTCACATGTACCATAAAAGAACTGTTGCCTCTGAAGAGTCTGCGAGAAGATTTGAAGCGGTTATGAAATCCAAAGTAGCAAGATGCAATTTCGGTCTTGATCAGGTTGAGCCAGTGGAAGAAAGGTCTCGGCGAGCAACATGAAAATTATATTCATGGGTACGCCGGAATTCGCGATTCCATCTCTGAATGCGACTGCAAAATCGGGGCACGAGATTGTCTCGGTCGTTACCAATGTAGATGAACCGCAGGGAAGAGGACTTAAGGTTGTCGCGCCTCCGGTGAAAGTGGCAGCGCTTTCCTTAGGCTTGTCTATAATTCAGGTATCATCTTTGCGTGACCCTGAGTTTCACGACAGACTCAAGAGCCTGACACCTGACATCATGGTTGTTGTTGCCTTCAGAATCCTTCCGAAAGAAGTCTTCACCATTCCGAAGCTTGGAACTTTCAACCTGCACGCGTCTCTACTTCCGCGCTACCGTGGAGCGGCGCCGATAAACTGGGCCATCATAAACGGCGAAAGAGAAACGGGGGTAACCACATTTTTTCTCGACGAGAAAATGGACACAGGAAGAATCATTTTGCAAAAGAGGACTCCGATAGGCGAGGATGAAACCGCAGGCGAACTATCCGTGCGGCTGTCGCAACTTGGATCAGATGCCGTAGTTGAGACTCTACATCTGGTCGGATCGAATCGCGTGCAACTGCTTGAGCAGGATAGCTCGCAGGCAACGAAGGCGCCGAAGATTTCGAGAGAGGATTGTCTCATAGACTGGACCGCGAGAGTAAGTGACCTGCACAACAGGATTAGAGGCTTTTCGCCGGAGCCTGCCGCATTTACATATCTGAATGGCAAGTTGCTGAAGATCTTTCGTTCGCGCCCGGCGCCCGGGGAAGAGTCTGGCCAACTTGCAGGCGAAATTACTGTAGATTCGGGCAGACTCTATGTATCGTGTTCGGATGGACTGCTTGAGATTCTCGAGTTACAGTTGGAAGGCAAGAAAAAGCTTGGGGCAGGAGAGTTCATTCGGGGCGCGAGGTTAGCGCCGGGGACAAGATTGGGGCGGCCCGGCTCTTAGTTACTTCTCTTTTTCTGTAGGCGTGGATTTCTCCGATTTCGGCGCGGATGAAGGTTCCGACGATTTTGCTTTGTCACTCGAGGTGGTCTTGCTCGGAGATGTATTTGACTTCTTGTAATCTGTCAGATAAAATCCTGATCCTTTGAAAATGAGGCCGGCGCCTGTGCCGATTAGTCGGTGAATCTTCTCCCCGCATTGTGGACACGTCTTGAGAGGCTAATCGGTCATTGGGTGAAATTCCTTGAAATCGTAACCTCGATGTTCACATTTGGGTTGGTACGTAGGCATCGATCTTGCTCCGTTTCCATTCTTT
>JAKASW010000396.1 GCA_021818875.1 Bacteroidota bacterium | reverse complement strand
CAAAGGGACAGTCAGGAGTTGACCTATGCTAAAACTGGCGGCGATCAACAGACCGACCTTCATGATCGACAGATTTGAAGATCGCGCTTGAGTTACAGCCGTGGATTTTTGCTCGATATCGCTTGCCGGCTCTAACTGATCCGCACCTTCGTCATTGGTAACATCACCTGGTTTGCTACCGGAGCCGGCTGCCCTTCGGGCAAAGTATCGGTAACCACTGTAGTAGATCACTGAAGCCAATATCAATCCGACAACACTGATGGGTATGGGAAGATGGATCTTTCCCGAGCTAAAGAATATCGGGTTGAAATCCCAGATGAGAAACTTGCTGTGCATTTTCACATTTCTTCAACGAACAATGGAGGCAGTTGATAGCAGCCTCCATTATTTTGTGGTTTTAATCCATCCCTACTGAGACTTTAAGCATGATGGTTCTTGGCTCTCCCCAGATAGCACCGCTGAAGAATGCCCCCTTGAGGAGGTATTGGTGGTTCAGGATGTTGACGGCATACAGCTCAGGACTCAGCGAGTAACGACCAATATAGAAAGTTTTTCCGATTGAACCGTCGAAGATAGTATGTGGGTTCACGTGTCCGTCGACCTGGCCATTCGTGAGTCCACTTCCGTAATAACTTGTCAGGTTAAGGTAGTAGCCGCTCCTACCGTAGTTCAGTCCGATGGAATAGGTTATCCGCTGATCATGGTCGAGATCAAAAGCGGTGCCAGGAGGTGTCGCGGGCAGGAATCCGCCGGTCGTACTTCCGTCTCCCTGTGCGTGGCTGACGGCGAGGTTGAAGAATCCGGAAAGCGGTCCGACCGAGTGGTAGTTCAGACCGAGCTCAACACCGCGCACAAAGATATGTTGGATATTCACAGCAGTGGTGATGGCAGTGCCAGGGATAGTGTTGTCATCTAGGCCCGGATTTTCCTGTGTATAGTAGCCTTCTAATTTTGCCGACCATGAGTTGCTGAAGAAGTGACTTATCCCGGCCTCGAAATAGTTGCCGCGGAGAGGCTGGGTGACTTGCGAAACACTTCCTGCCGCCCCTGTAATCTGCCGCAGTTGTTCTGTAAAGACCGGGACGAATAGGCGTCCATAATATATGTAGATGGATGAAGAAAAGTCTGGCATGTATGTGAGTTTGATCTTTGGTGAGAATTGTGAAAATGTGCCTGCCCCCTCTGCATAATGCTGATCGAACCTGATACCGGCATTCAACTGGAAAACCGGAATGGGTTGATAGTCCGCCTGGATATGTGCACCAAAGTCGTAGCCACGAAGAGGTTCGAGAGACTGAGGTCCGGCGCCGGAGCTGTTGAATGCACTGAAATGTTCCGTCCCATAGGTGAGGTAGTATGACGCACCTGCATTCGTAGATAGAATATCTCCGAGTGGAAGGTTGAGGTTTGACCTGGCACCATAGACGTTAAAATTCCTGTCCTCCCTGATATTGTATGGTGTGGGCAGGTTGTCGAAGTAGAATGATGGTACATCCGTGGCGCCCGGTATGTAGTGAAAGGTACCGTTCCGGTGAGTTATTCCCAGGAAGAACTGACCCGTCCCCCCACTGATCTCAAACCCGTGACGATATATCAGATTCTGGAATCCGTCCGTTTCCTGCTGGTTATCGTTCAAGGTAATTCCTCCGATAGAATCGTATGGAACCTGTGACCTTGAATCACTCTGATTGATATCGAGGGCAATTATGTCGTTCGATGAGATTATGTATTGCACTTTTCCCAGGCCAAACAAGTCTGTTCCATGATCATGGAAAATTGCCGGCGTCGGAGTGTCAATCCTCCGGTCGGTTGACTTACTCGATCCCGCGAAAAAGTAGGAGAAGTTACCCGAGTGACCCAGGAATGAGACATTCTCCCCGGATGAATTAAAGCTGCCGTAGTAACCCGAAACGTTTGCGTTAAATAGCGTTGCCGGGATTTTCGTTTTGATATCGATTACGGACAGCGCATCGGAATATTCGGCCGGTAGGTGACCCACGAGAAACGAAATCTGGTCAACCACTCGCGGGTCGAACAATTCCCGCATACCCTCGCTCTGAGTTTCAGGAACCGGTAAGCCATCCACCATATAGGAATACTCTGCGTGCTGTCCCTGTATGTGTACGCTGCCGGTGGATGCTTGCACGGCACCAGGAACACTTTGCTGTATGATCGTCGCGGGCATGCTTGTCGGAGCGCCATGGAACGTGCTGGTCTGGAAGACAGGGGCGGCGGTCAGGGCGCGAAGCTGCGACACGTCTTTATTCGAACTACCGGATTGTTCGTTTGCAGTTACCGTGACTTCGTTGAGAGTGATATTGCTTGCGGAGAGCGCAAAATCAAATTTGTTCTCGCCCGGCACCAGGTTCGTGTCCACTTGAGTTCTCTTGAATCCTACGACGTACGCCACGATTGTGTAGCGTCCGATGGGTATGTTCTTTATTTGATAATTCCCAAACTCATCGGCTAGTGTTCCCGTGATCACTTTGTTGCGTTGCATGACGGCAATTTCTGCATAAGCGATTGGATGGCCATCTTTCATCTCGGTCACCTTCCCGGTGACGACAGCTCGGTCGAAATTAGCCGGTGGAACTTGAGCCTTAGTGAGTGATGTCATAAAAGAGACAGTTATGGCTGTCGCCACAAGTGTTGCTTTAAGCATATAATACTCCTTTGAAACTTCTTGTTAGAGATTATGAACCGAAACTAAGCTAAGGAGTTATGCTTGTGGGGGACCGCGAGTTGTGGCGAGACGGAGTGGCGCAGAGTCACATTGTGTGCGAAATTCTATCCGAAGGAATGAATATTCTCCTGACGGAAGGAAGAAGTCGATGCGAACGCTGGTGCAATGAGTGGATTCAGAGAATTGGTGAGCCGGGCAGGCGAAATCATCATGTTTGTTCGCGAGGCTGTGTTCAGCGGAATCAAGACTGCTTAAGGTGAGGTTGCAGGCGAGCGGGACATAATCGGTGTGGGACAGCTCGAAAGTTAACGCAACGACTGCGTAGACCAGGAGAATTCCCTTTGCAACTGACCGTCGTTTACCTGATGACATTTCCTCTATTGGCTTGCAGCTTTCGTGAGTGAACTGCTGTTCTCACACGTGCCTGCCCGCTGGTAGGCAGGTATGTGTACCATTCCATCTCTATTGCTTCGCCTGCTCCATTCTCATATCAAGACGAAAATTGCTTCT
>JAKASW010000051.1 GCA_021818875.1 Bacteroidota bacterium | reverse complement strand
CAGCGGATTCTTCTCCGTCAGTATTCCCCACGCATCTCTATAAGCCTGGGCAAGAGGGAGTCCTAAATCCTGAGCATGGCTGATGGTCGTAAGAAATTCCCTGATGTTCGTCCCGTTGGGACAACCATTCGAGCAAGGTGGTGTTTTCGGAACCTGCACGGGCCGCAATGGTGATGTCTCTACGGATGACACACCTGCCGACTGAGATCGGAGCCCACCCAAACCTCTCGAAACCTTTTTTACTACTTTCGCCATTTATTTCCCTTCAACCGAAACGGCTAAGTTCTTTTCATTATTTAATTTCACATATTCCGCTGCGCATTCCACGATGCCATCCACCCACTGCGGGGTTGCCAGGGCGTGAATGTGAACATAGCTTGCAAAGACATTCTTGTAGGTAAGTCCATCTCTCCTGTCGAAGCTACCGACGCCGCGTGTAAGAGAGAGCGAGCTCCTGATCTCGGGATCATGAAGACAAATCGACGAGTAATGAAACTCGTGACCTCTGATCGTCACGCCCAATTTGAAAAATGGATTCTCGCGGTCTACAACCGCCTCGCAGTAGCCGTGCCCTTGTGGTTTTTCGCGCATTCGAACCACAATCGGAAGCACACCTGCCAGATCGTATTTCTTTTCGTTCCACTCAAGGCATTTTGCGAGGTAAACGAGCCCCCCACATTCAGCGTAGATCGGCAGGCCATCGTCAGCCGCCTCCCTCACTGCTTTCATCATTTCCTGATTTGAAATGAGTGACGGAAGATTCATCTCAGGAAAACCGCCTCCTATATAAAGAGCGTCAAGATGATCAGGAAGCACATCATGGCTCGGAGAAATTGAAATCAGTTCCATTCCGGCAGCTTCGAGCATCTCAAGATTTTCAGGATAATAGAATGAGAAAGACCGGTCTTTGAAATATCCCATCCTCATCCTGGTCGGATAGTCTTCCATCGCTCTGTGAGAAGAGCTTTGCATAGAAGTGCCAGCGGTATGCGGCTTAGATTGTTCCAACTGATCTGCGAACCGATTGGCTATCTCGATGATCGCCGGCACATCAACGTTATCATCCACTGCTTTCCCGGCTTCTCGCATAACGATCTCGCTAAGCTCAAACTCATCAGGCGTGATCAAACCGAGATGTCTTGAGGGCAGGATTGCCTCGCTCGAGAGTTTTGGAATGACGCCCAGAACTGGCAGACCTGTTACTTCTTCAATTGCTTCCTTGACAACGTATCCATGCCTGTGGTTCGCTGCACGGTTCAAAATTACGCCTGCAATATTCAGATCAGGGTCCAGTCTCATACAGCCCAGTATTTCCGCTGCTGCAGTCCTGGTAACCTTCGAGATATTGAGGGTCATGATAACCGGTGCTTTCAGCAGCTTGGCCAGTTCTGCAGTACTATGCGTTCCACTGGTGTCGACTCCATCGAAGAGTCCCCTGTTCCCTTCAATGACGTTGATGCCATCCTGAAACGCACTCTCAATGAATGATCTTCTTGCACCTGCAAAACCCATCAGGTAGGTATCAAGATTCCTTGCCGGTTTACCGGAAGCCAGGCTCAACCATGCTGCGTCAATATAATCCGGTCCCTTTTTGAAGGCGCAAACACTTAACCCTTTGCTTCTAAAGGCTGAAAGCAAACCGCACGATACCATGGTCTTGCCGGAATCGCCTGAGAGGCCGCTCACTACTAAGCGTGGGTAATTAGTCGCGTTCATCGTTCATGTTCTTGAAGATTGACACTGGACACTTATTATCGACTACTCGACATTGGATTCTCGACCCTTGTCGCTTGATGCGACTTTACTGAACATCCAGATTCAAGCATCCAGCTTCAGTTCTCCGCCCCTTCCTTGTGCGGAATCTCTATAAAACTTCCGCCAAAGTAGGTGTAAACGCACTTCCCACTCTCGATCAGATCTCTGATCGCAGATTTGATAAGAGCCTTGTCACACCTCTCACCGAACAATTGCTCGACCGCTTTCGTCAGGTCTGTGGCTTTCCATTTCTTCTGGCCCATGCTGTCTTTTATCATCTTGTACATCGCATCAGAGACTTCCTGAATCGTTGCTTGTTCAGCCATGATGTCTACCTCCTAATAGGTCAAATGAGCCGATCGCTTGAAGGTCAATCCGGCATGTTTGAAATCGTCGATGTGGACTTTCTCGAACGGAATGCCGGTCATCTCGAAGAACCTTGGCCAGCCGATCCGGTTGATCCATTCTCCCATCCTCTCGTACTTCCTTGCATTCTTCGCCCACACTTCCACGAGATTAAGGACTGCGCTTGTGACTTCAGGCCACCTCGGCGGATTGTTGGGAAGGAACGGGATCGCGAGCTTCGAGAACATCGGTTCGCTCCGAGCGTTCGAAACCTTTCCGCCAACCCAGATCGAGATTCCATCGTTCAACGCGTCATTCAATTTCATTGCAGGACAGACCGTATAACAATTTGCGCAGAACATGCAGCGCTCTTCGATCACTTCCACGGAAGGAACGCCGTCGATAGTTGCTGGCTTGACTGCTGCTGTTGGACACGCAGACACCACAGACGGAATCTCACACATAACCTTGATTTTCGACCTGTCGACCTTCGGCGGTCGCCTGTGAATTCCGAGAATTGCAATGTCGGAGCAGTGTACCGCACCGCACATATTCAGACAGCAAGCAAGAGCGATACGCAGTTTTGCAGGCAGCTTCATTTCAGTGAAGTACTCTATGAGTTCATCCATGACGGACTTCACAACTCCTGAAGCATCGGTTGCTGCCGAATGGCAGTGGACCCAGCCTTGGGTATGCACGATGCTCGATATTGAATTTCCCATCCCGCCCACAGGATGCCCCAATGCCTGTAGGTCTTTTATCAACGGGTCGATTCTTGATTCATCGGTCAACAGGAATTCGACGTTATTGCGACTCGTGAACCTTAAATATCCGCGGCAATACTTGTCTGCGAGATCGGCATAGGCCCTGATTTTGTCGATACTAAGGAGTCGTGGTGAAGCTGCGCGAACGGTATAAAGTCGCGCGTCAGTCTCGGAGACTGTGACCATGACCCCGGGGCGAAGTATTTCGTGATATTTCCACTTGCCATAGTTCTCTTTGATGATCGGAGGCAGAAAGTTTTCATAATGCGGCGGTCCGATGTCGGTCTTTCTTTTCGGTTTAGGTTGCACTTCAGGCATTTTTGTCATCCTCCGATTCTTCTTCGAAATACTCTTCATAGAATACGTACGGGTTCTCCCTTGGGTGTGCCACCATCTCAGGAATTGGCTCAACGCCAATCGCTTCGAGGAAATTTCCCATACCGACTCTCTGAATGAACTCTCCAACTCTCTCCCGGTTCTTGCCGTTTTCAGACCACACCTCGTGGATCTTTTCGACAAGGTCAGTCAGCTCTTTGTAAGGCGGCACGAATTTTATGAACGGAATCAAGACTGACGAGAGAAGTGCTCCTTCAACTATGGGAGCTTTCGATCCGATGAGTATGCACGCACCCCGGTCCTTTCCTGGGGCGAGAGCTTTCGGCATCGCGTTAATGCAGTGCATACATTTGACACACGCTCTGTTATCGATCTTAAGCTTCTTGCCGTCCCATTCCATGCACTTCGCCGGACAGTTGCCAACGACATCCTTTTGAATATCCGTACCCGACTTCGCATACTCTGTGACCGCCGAGTCATTCATCTGAATGTCGTCACGCCAGGTCCCGATGATCGACATGTCTGCGCGGGCGACGGCGGCGACGCAATCGTTCGGGCAACCGGACATCTTGAACTTCCACTTGTATGGAAATGCCGGCCTATGGAGCTCATCCTGATAATGCATCGTCAGGAAATAGGTCAGCGCCATGGTGTCGTAACATGCCCATTCGCAACGTGCCATGCCGCAGCAACAACTCGGCGTCCTGACGTCTGAACCCGATCCCCCGAGGTCAAAGCCAAGCTCAGTCAACTCCCGGAAAACAGGCTCTAATTCTTCGGTCCTTGTCCCCAGGAAGACAAGATCGCCAGTGGATCCATGCATGTTGGTCAAACCGGAGCCATGCTTTTCCCAGATATCACATAACTTTCTCAAAGCATCCGATGTGTAGAACCAGCCGGCTGGCTGGTTTATACGAAGGGTGTGGAAATGAGATACATTCGGGAATTCTTCCGGCAGGTCCGAGTACCTTCCGATGACACCGCCGCCATATCCGAGTACGCCGACTATTCCACCATGCTTCCAATGCCCGATTTTCTCTTCATAGGAACGTTCAAGCTGCCCGAGCAAATCGTTAGCCATCGGGTTCTTCTCGGCAGCAATTTTTATTTCTTTGACAAAACTTGGCCACTCACCTTTCTCAAGTTCATCCAACTTGGGAGTGCTTCTTTTCTTGTCAGCCATCTTAGCTCCTTTGATTCTTAGGGTCGCCTGACTTTTCAGACTGTCGTAATTACAACATGAACATAAACCTGAGTCGCTGCAGAGACAAGAAACCGCGGGGTTTTTGTATTCTTCGTGTTGGGTTGTTGATAAAAGAGATGGAAGTAACGAAGATAAGAAATTTGAAGCCGGTGACTCTGTACCAGTATATACTTCAGAATCTCATGCCGACTCAAATTCCTTTCATAATGAGAAAAAGGAGTCTGCGTTCATAGGTCTCGCGGTAGAACCCGTCGATTCCAATGTACCACTATATATCAGATCCAGGGAGGGCCTAGTCGAGAAATGCGTTACCGGACGGGATCTGAAGCGCCCTCACAGCGAGTTCCACGACGAACGTTCTCATCTCGGGGCTATCAGGATGCAGATTGATAGGCGCAGGTGGCGTACCACAATTAAAATTCTTAAAATGCGTCTCCACGGGAAGCTGCAGGTAAAGCGACAGGCGGCTGAATCCAATCGGCAGCGGCTCGAGCATCTTCCAGGCTATCCATCCATTTATTATCGGATAAGGATCGTACTTTATCATGTGGAATTTCTGAAATCTCTCCTGGAAAGCGTTCAGAAGTCCTTCAAACCTCACTGATGAATTGTGGTCTATTCTATCCTGCAAGCGCTGAAGAAAATATTCTTTGGAGTTCAGAACCATTTGCTTCATTCTTTTGTCCTTGAAGATGGTCAGGTAGTCCTCAAGCTTACATCTTTCGTCCGTCTCGTGGCTATCCACCGCCTCACGAATCAATCTCTTCACATCTGCGGAATGGAACAATTCGTCTTTTAGATGCTTGTCGTAGCAGCTCCTGGTGAAATGATGAAGGGTGAGCGAGTAAGGAAAGACAGTTTTCAAGGCATCTTCAATTTCTTTAAAACCATACGACATGAATGTCGGGCAGACGAATCCTCGGCAATTCATTCGATCCAGCAATGATATCCACACAGATTCGGAGTCTGATTCACCAATTTCAAATCCCAAAACCAGAGTCGACAGAGCGTCGATCGCCAATGCAAGATACATAGAGTGTTCAAGACTGTCGCCAATGTTAGCTTTGAATTTCTTTCCGACCAGGTGGATCAATTTGGATTCATGTTTGGGGGAGGAGGCATCCAAGTACTCTTCCCAGGAACAACATCCGGAAAGGTACTCTCTCACTTTCTGGTTTATCCTGATAGGGGAGCTCCTGTACAACGATCGAAGTTCCCGACAAGAACTTCCGCACAAGTAAGCTTCGGCAAGTTCGGACAAGTTCGGGTTGTGTCTTGCCAGGCTCCCTTTCACCCAAGTCCTGTTGCAGGTCACGCACCTGAAGCGAGGATTGCTCGCAGAAGTTTTCCCGTGTCTGACTATATCTGTGCTGTGACAAAATGGGCAGACCGATTCTGCCGGAACTGCAGCGCAAGGCGTTGTCTGCACATCGTCAACCTTACCATTTGAACTCTCGGAAGACAGCACCGTTCCGCCCCAGGATGCTTTCAAGACTGACGACAACTGCGCTCTGTTCTGGGGCGAATATCCCCTCAGACTTAAGCTACCCTTGACTCCTTTATTTGGCACCTGCTTTCTCGTCATTTTTTAGGCCTTTTTTCTTCTACTGAGCAGATAGCGCCAAACGGTGTGCCGAACACTCAAGAGAATATGTTGCGGAAGGTCTGATGGATGATGGGGATTTTTTTTGTGTTCAAGTGGTCTGTATATCCTGGTCAAAGCTCTGGACCAAATAATCACGGAATCAGGTTTGGCACACTGAAAAAAATACTGAAGGTCCCGCAGCAACTTGACGCCTGATTCTTCCGGCATTGGCATATCTTATAATGTCGGGTTTTTCGGATGTGGCTTTTTTCAACCCCTCTTTTCCGTTCTCGCCACAAACGACGACGAAATTGTTGTCCTCGAAAAAAGTATTGAGATAGGTCAAAACATCCTTCTCGTCATCAATCACTAGTGCCTTTCCAACTATCATTTACAAATTCCGCCGAACGGAGATTCAGCATAGTGCTCATTCCAACAATAACTTTAGCTGCACGGTGTTTGCTAAAATTAGTTGGAATAGCATTAGAATCTTCTTCTTGTCTTTCATTGTTGTGCCTCAGTCAATTAAACGAGACATCGTGTGCCGAAATTTGGACATGCGCATTTCACTTCTATTCCCATTTGATGAACGGCTGTTCCATATCGACCATCGCATTTACAATCAGCTCGACGAGTCCACCGTAGATGATTTCACATTTCTCAAGTGCCTTGTAATAGTTGAATCCATCTCTAAAGGATCCTTTGCGGTTGGAGCAAGGTGCACAGACATATTTCTTGATGAATGGGTGAATGTTATCTCCCTTAGCAATAAACTATCTGGAACCAAAACACGAAGTTTCGTTTCTCGCGGATTCCGCCGATCGGCACAGATAATCATTCCTCTGCAAAAAACCTGGCTACCGGACAAGCAGTTCTGTGCGATCTGCTGGAGACTGATTGGTCGCTACTGCGCCGCGCTGGCATATTCACTTCTCGACTGTACTGACATTCGGAAGTACCACATTATCATAATGTGGCACGCTCACTTTCCACTTCATTCCGGCCCTCAATTCTGGCGGAGTGCCGGTCTTGTGACAGCTTGTGCAAAGTGCAAGCTCTGGCTTACCTTTTACTTCCTTTACTTCCGCCTTATGACAGGCTACGCAAAGCTCGTGCATCGCATCCACATAAGAAGGTATATAAAACGCGGGCTTGGCTAAATTAGTGTTGACTGCAAATTTGTATGCCGGGTGGCAGGCAGCACACTGCTTTGCAGATTCTGCCGTTCGCGTCACGCCAGGTGTGTGGCAATCATCGCATTTGAGGTTGGCACCCCGTGCCGAAGTGTGCCAGTCATGTCTGAAGAAATCCACTCGCGAATACATGCTCGTGTGACATTCCCAGCAATTGCTCAGCCTCTCTCCCGGTAAGTTGAAATGATGGCAGAATGTGCAACTGTCTTCCTTCGTCGCAGAAATACTATCTATCACACCATCAATAGTCAAAGACACAGCATGTGTCTTGATCCATGCGATGTGGGCTTCATGAGGGAATTCAACGAATTGGTTGTCCCTGTTTCCATTGATACAGAGAGTATCAACGCCGGTCGCAGGCCGCACCACGATGCTGTCTACCCCTTCCGCGTGAAGCCGTTTTCCGGACAAGGCTGCCATACCGACCGCAAAGCTGAGCACGAACGCGAGTGAGTGCGTCGCGAGAGATGAGACATCCGGTGTACCAAGCCATGTCCTTGATGAATAGTCAAATGATGGAGACACCTCCGGAAGGGATTGGGGATCTTCGGGCCTAATCTCCCAGATGTGAAAGTGTTCAACTACGAGTAGGAAAACCAATATCGCTGCCGAGACAATTCCGAGACTTATCGCGATTTCCATCCACGATGGGGTGTAAGAGGCAGCACCGCCGACCATCGCGAAGCCTCCGACGTCTATCCTGTTCATGACAAGACCGACAATCACCATCGCCGAACCGATCCACTGTGCTG
Source organism: Bacteroidota bacterium (assembly GCA_021818875.1). GTDB lineage: Bacteria > Bacteroidota > Ignavibacteria > Kryptoniales > JAKASW01 > JAKASW01. Next base: position 10,537 of record JAKASW010000051.1, on the reverse strand, counting down.
TGGAATTCCGGCGAAGCTTCCCGACTGCGAACAGAGCTGCAGGAATCAGAGTTGAAATCAGGATTTCGACGATAAACAAATCACTCAGCCAGCTCCCGTTGAATATCATTCCGATTTTTCCTGTCAACGCGAGATCCGTCATCTTCACGACGAAGTAAGTGCCAAGAACCCAAGTTGCAATTTTGCATAGTTTACCGACGAGTTCGGTCTCAGGCTCACGACGATATAGCCAATGAGACAAAAGTGTCTCGAACGCAACCATCATTAAGCCGAGCGCGACCGCGGAAATAAAAAACTCAATTGGAAGTATGTGAGAATACCATAACGGATAGAGCCTGGCCGGCATAATCAAGAAGAGAGTGCCGAGCGAAGATTGGTGAAGAGTGGAAAGCATGATCCCGAGTAGAACGAGCGGAAATCTGAACCTCATCAGGAAATTTCTTATCTTTGCGTAGCGGCTGGATTCTTCGAGCGGCACCGGACTGAATTCGAGCAGCAGCACCGTGGTGTATAGCATTACGCACCACCCGACCTCGAACAAGGGTGAATGAGGATTCCAGTATATTATCATATGCCAGATGTTCCATGGCAGTCCGAGATCGAAAAGCAGCCCAACGATGACGGCGACATATCCCAGGAACGCCGTCAGGACAGCGGGCTTCACGAGCGGGTGGAACTCCTCGCGTTTGATCATGTAGAAGATTGCAGTAGTCACGAATCCGCCGGCTGCGAGTGCAACACCAGCCATCACATCAAATCCGATCCAGAATCCCCATGGAGTCTGGTCATTAAGATTGGTTGTGACTCCCAGGCCGAAGATATACCTGTTGAGCGCGACGGCTGCAGCAAATCCGGCAAACAGCCAGAGCAGGAGTTTTGTAGTCTTCACCCTATTCATGGCTGTCTCCGTCTTTCTTGTTTGGCCCTCCGCCCAGCTTCATTCTTCGGCGAATAATCCAGTTGAGACCGAGCATCACTCCCCCCATTCCAAGAAAGGCATAAGGGACCGAGTCCAATGCGGCGACCGTCTCTTCCGGAAGCGGCGTGTCAAAGTTCTTCGTCGGATAAGTCAGGAAATCTAGATTAATATCTGAGACGTACAATACCGAAGTCCCGCCGACTTCATTTTCTCCCCACACTCTGTCTATGTATTTGTGAGGATTCTCTTTAATTCTGGTGTGGGCGATTTTCAACAGATCCGATCGATCACCGAAGATTGTTGCGTTCTCCGGACAAGCCTCTGTGCACGCGGGCTGCTTCCCTTCTTCTATTCTGTCATAACACATAATACACTTCTCAACATGCGGAACAGCCTTGTCCCATTCATACCGGGGAATTCCGAACGGACAAGCCATCATGCAGTAGCGGCAACCGAGACATTTTGAGCTGTCATACACCACCGGACCTAATTCAGTCTTGTGCATGGCCCCTACCGGGCACACGGACACGCAGGCCGGTTCGAGGCAATGACGGCACTGTTTCCTCACGTAGTGGTTCTCAGGTTTCGCGATTATAGAGGTCCAGTTCTCCGCAGAGAGTCCATCATTCTTGTCCCACACGCGAGGCACATCCGCACCGAGATGGTGGATTTCTTTGCAGGCAGAAACACATTTGAGACATCCGATGCATTTCGTAACATCGGTCAAGATTGCTTTACTCAAAATTCAGATCCGCCTTTCTTAGCCACGAAATTATTACTGACCGGCTCATAATTTCTCGGACGATCATAAAACGACTTTCTTGTACTCAAGTGAATCCTTTCCAACATTCACAAGCAACCCAGGCCGGAGGCCCAAGGCTGCGAGGTAGTTCATCATATCTGCAATGAATTCATCCACTATCGCGTTCCAACTCTTCACTTCAAGAATAATTCTTCCGAACATGAGACGATCTTCACGAATCCCATTCCAAGCCGCCGGTGAACTTCCATTCATATACCGATGATTTCGTATGCCTCTTCTTTAGAAATCAGATTAGTCATCTTGAATCCTACCCATCTGGTTACAACATTCTTGAAAAGTCGTGTAATTCGTACCTTAACCCTTCTCTGGTTTCGGCTCAACCGCGTCCGAGTATGTGATCCTGCTGATTGCTTCGTCCGCCCCTGCCGGGAATTTCCAGCCGATTGTTCCCACGACCTGAGACAGTGGCGTGAGAACACAGTGCGCAATTTTGGAAAACGGGATAAGCAAGAATATTAAGTCGCCTGCGAGCACGTGTACCAGCATGAGAAACTGATAGAGGCCTGCACTAATGTTGAGGTTAGCGCAAATAAATCCGGTCGTGAATGGAATGAGGAGCAAGACCAACCAGAAGTAATCTTGACCCTTGCTCAACAAGTGAATTGGCTTCAGTACCATGCGGCTGATAAGCATGGCGACTCCCAGGACTATGGTGGTGAGTGCCAGCCCCAATGCCCAGGAATATGGTAGGGCAGGCCATGAAATTCCGACAGACTGTTTCCACAGGTTGATATGAGCGAAGAGAAATATGGGGACAGCTATCAACCCGATATGAAACAGAAAAGAGACGATTGAATAAATGTGCCGATTTCGAAACATCCTTTTCACCGGCAGGACCCATTCGAAGCTGCGGCTGCGAATGAGCTGCCACGGCATCCTCTTGTCAGATGTCTTTCCGTAAGCCTTAAGAATTCCCCAGAGATCTAGAAACAGAATCCGGATCAAACCGAGTACCAAAACGGCGAACGAGAGCCGGAATAGCGGTCCACGCGCAAACTCCAGGAGTGAATCCGTACTCATTTCATCTCCTTCCCTGCATCGTCTTTCGGAACTTTCAACGAGTCGTCAAATACTATGGCCTTGTAAATCAAGTCATGGAAACCGACGACCCGGCAGTTCAATCCCTGGTCTTCGACAAGTTCTCTCAGTTGCTTCTTACAATTTGCACACGGTGCGACAAGTATTTCGCATCCCGACTTTCGGATCTGGTCGGCCTTTAGTTTGCCGCCGACAGTAGTTCTGTAGGGTCTTATCTCGTCAATTGATACTGTTCCGCCCCCGCCGCCGCAGCAGACGTTATCCTCACCGGTCGGGGTCATCTCGACATAATTCCTGCAAAACGATTTCAGAACTTCGCGGGGCTGGTTGACAATCCATCGATTCCTTGCGTAGTTGCACGGATCATGGTACGCAACCTTCTCGGTGACAACGTCAGGGTTCAGTTTTATCTTCCCCTGCTTCCACGCTTTGTGAGTGTACTCCAGAATATTGAGGACGGGCAAAGCCTTGTCGCCGCCGCAATAAGCCGGGATAAATTGTTTTGCCGTGCGCGATGCGTGCCCGCATTCCCCGATGAGAATGTTCTTTCCGTTCAGTCGCCTGGTCTCTGTGTCCACTTTCTTCACGACTTTCTCAAGCACCCTGTCGCTATAGAACAGCCCATAATTTATACCATCGAAGTACCCCGTTCCGATTGTCCACTTGTCGCCGGTCGCTGTGAACACCGCCGCAATTCCCATCAGCGACTCGGCCTCCATCAGGTAGTCACTTACCGCAGCGAAGAAAACGTAATCGCTGCCATCAGCATCGGTCGGGAACTTGATCTTTACCGATTTCTCTTCCAGCATTTCATCTTCGAGAAACTCCAACGTATCTTTCAATGCCGGTACGGGAATCGCCGACGTGTTCTTAAACGGACCTTCGAGCTGGGCACGGGTGCTGACAACCAGTGCTCGCGGCACAATTCCGATTTCACTAAGGATATAGCGGCCCAGGTGTGTTATGAGGCCGTGATCCAGCCCGAGCGGACATTCAAGCGCGCATCTGCGACAGGCAGTGCAATTCCAGAAGCTGTCTGCCATTTCTTGTATCTTCTCATCGGTCAGGTATCCATGGCCTGAGACTCGACCTCTCATCATTCCGCCCAAAGTGAAATGGCGGCGATAAACATCGAGCAGGAGTCCAGAGCGGTAACATGGAATATCCTTCTCGTCACCGGTAGCCTGGTACACGTGACATGCGACCGCACACCGTGAACATCTTCCGGTCATTCTGATGAAGTGATCCAGTACCATCCTGTAATTCGAGTGCTTCAGAATCGCTGCAAACGCCTCTAAGAAGCGCCGCGGACGGTCGCTGACATCGAAATCCTCGACGTGATACCGGACATTCAATCTTTGTTTCTGAATTACTTCAGCCTTCTTTGGCGAAGTAAATGCTTTCTTGCGCTCTTCTGGAGTTATGACCGAGGTTCTCATCTATATCTCGTTTAGTTACGAGAAAGTAGATTTGAGAGGATTCAGAAACAAAGAATGACGGAATCAATGTATCCGAGATGTGTCAATAGGGCTTGACCGATAGAGAAGCGGTCACTCGTTCATTCAACTAAAGTGCACCGCAATGACTCCACGGCGCATAAACCTGTTGCGGTGTTCTTATGAACTCCGCATCTCATCTGTAAAATTATTCTGAGAGGGTCCTCTGCCGACCTTTCAGCTAAGCAAGTCTCCTGAGCATCGCTACCCTGCTGAAGAAAACTTTCGGCCTTTCGGCAACCTCGAAATGGAGACTTCGAACAAGCTTCAGCATTTCTTCAAAACCACTTCTTGAAACATGGACCTTTGGCTCGACAATCAAAAGACTTCCGTTTGGCTTCAGGATTTCATGCAGTTCTTTGAAGAAGCTCGCTTGATCCGGGACCTCATGAACCATGTAAAAGGCAAGTGCAAAATCCACTTTGTCAGTGACCCCTATTCTGTCGGACAGGCATTTGTGAATTCCTACAATCTTTTCAGCTTCAGTCCCTTTTATCTTCCTCTTCACGATTTCCAACATCCCGTCCTGTAAATCGGCCGCGATGACGCGTCCCGATGTTCCTACCATCCTCGCCATCTCAATCGAAAAAACACCGGGACCGCAACCGACATCCAGGACTGTCATTCCCGCCTTGACATAAGGTGACAGAATCTTTCTCGGGTTCTGCAGGAACTTCCTAATGCCGTTGTCCAGACCTCCCGCATTTTCCACGGGGCAGACTCTGTTGCTTCGATCATGATTCATCTGGTATCCTTTTTAATATAAGACGATCAAAGAACAAGTTTATTGGTCGCTCCAGGATGATTTAGCATAGAGGATCAAATGAGGAAGAGAAAGAACTCCAGCCTTAGGACAAAGAATTGCCCTCCCGGTCTGGAGTCATTTAACTTGATGACCATCTCTATCGACTTCATAATTTGCCGGGTGAGACACTGTGTCCATAGTTCCGCCCTCGGGCATGTAAGAGCCAAGACGACAAGGGCGGACCAGTGGAGAAACCCCGCACAATTTTCCTCCAATGGCACAATAGATTCCGGTCTACCGTCAGTCGTTTGGCCAGATAGAAACTATAATAGTGACTTCCCTTCTACACAATCAAAACGAACAGGAGAGGTTTCCACCATCTCGAAAGAACAAATTGGGCGCCACGGTTGAGTATGGCGTCAGTTAACTCTTTCAGTTCCCACTTACGTCCGGCAGCGGCGGAAGAACGGGGTGATAGTTCCTGTACGGCGGTACTTTATACTTCGGCAGCGGATGCTCCTTTAACTCTTGAAGACAAATGTTGACAGCGGCTTCCAATTGAGGATCCTTTCCCTCTCTCTCAAGCTCGGGGTTCTGCCAGACCGTTGTATCCGGTGAGATTCCATGATCCTCCACCGGGAATGTACCGTTCAATCCCTCAACCGCAATTCGTGGAGCGGTAACTGTACCACCATCCATCAGAGCAGGGTAACCGCCGATTCCGACGAGCCCGCCCCACGTCCTCTCGCCGACAAGCGGCCCAATTTTATCCATCTTCCAGTACCACGGGAGTGCGTCGCCGCCTGAGCCTGAAAACTGATTTATGATCATCACTTTGGGCCCGAAGATCGCCATGGGAGGACATACACCGGGGTGCCCATACCTCGTGACGGTCATGCTCATCGGCTTGCGCTGCAGGCAATCGATTATGTAGTCCGAGATCAGCCCGCCATGGTTAAACCGCTCGTCTATAATGACTCCCTTCTTGTCTACTTGCGAGAAAAACTCCCTGTTGAAATCGCTGAACCCTTCGTAAAAAGTGTCGGGCAAATAAACATATCCCAGCTTACCATCGCTGAGCTTGCTAACCACCTCTGCGTTGTGCTCAACCCAGGCTTCATGGCGAAGGACGTATTCGCTCGGTATGGTTTTGACTGTAATCTGGTGTGAATCAGTATTATCAGGGTTCGGCCCGACCGTAAGAATCACAGTCTTGTTTGCCAAATTCTGGAATGCTTCGTAGATGTTCGTGCCGCCGGTAATCTGAGTACCGTTGACCGCGAGGATGTAATCACCGACTGCGACGTTGAGGCCTGGCTGGTCAAGTGGTGCGTACAGGTTCGGGTTCCATGGACCAGGACCGAAGATCCTGGTGATTCGATATCTATTATGCTCTATTTTGTAATTTGCTCCGAGCAGTCCGACTCTTATATCGCTCATTTTTGGCTCGGTGCCGCCGCGAATGAACATGTGGCCGACCGACATGTAGCTTAGCATCTCATCGAACAAGAATGTAAGGCCTTTCCGGCTCGCGAGACCGGGCAAATATGCAGAGAATTCTTTTTCAGCCGCGTTGATGTCGAGCCCGTCGTAGTTCGGATTGTAAAAGAAAGCACGCTCGATCCTCCATGCGTCATAGTACATCTCATCCCATTCTTTTCGTGGATCGACGTAAACCTTCATGCCGCTGACGTTGAGCATCTTCGCACTTTTCGCGTCTCCAACGCCGGTCCCGGAAATAAACCAGCCTCCGTCTTTATCATAAAGCATTTTCGTCCCGTTTGCAGATAGGGCAAATTGTGAGATGCCTTCAACAAGCGTTTCGGTTTTTTTCGATTTCAGATCGAACTTTAGAACACTGTGCTTGCCCGGCGTTCCACCAACTACAGAAACTACCGGGATCCTATAGAGATACAGCACACCGGCATTGCCGGTCCCCAGCCAGGCATAATTCGCCTCCGGTATCGGCAGAGGAATAACACGCGACATGATGTCCGAAAAGTCGATGGAAACATTCTTAGAAGTTTTTAAACTATCCTTCGCAGCTTGCTCTGTGTTCTCTTTTCCTTTTTCATGATGTTCAGTCGTGTCTTCCTTCTCGAATCCACTTTCAGGAGCGAGAGGAGATGGTACACCCTTTTTGAGAATCAATGCATATACATGGCGCTCAACCGGCTGTTGGAGGGCCGTCATATCGAGCCAGCTTTCAGAAAGTCCGGTGTTTGTGCTGGAGGTGAAATACAGATATTTACCGCTCTTATCGAACACAGGGTTGAGACAGTCGCTCCCGCTTCCTGTTATCTGATGTACCTCATGATCCTTGAGCGAGTAAACATAGACCGCATGAAGGTAGTTCGGCAATACTTTATTGTATGCGAGCCATTTGCTGTCCGGCGACCAGCTCACGTTGAACTCATGCAGCGGTGCAAAATTATCCTCATCGACCTTGATCGGTTTCGGATGTGGCTGGCTTAAATCGACGTACCAGAGATTCAATTTCTGATCACTGAATGCGATCTTCTTGCTGTCCGGTGACCAGGTTGGGTTATAGTAAAACGCGTTCTCGTCTCCGAGTGTAATCTTTCTTGGCTCGCCGACTCCATCCTGGCTTCTGATATACAAATCATATTCGCCGTCTCTATCTGAAAAGTACGCGATCCACTTTCCGTTTGGCGACCAAGCAGGAGTGCGATCTTCTACTCCCGGGCTGCTGGTAAGATCTTCGATGCTCCCGTGCTTCGTAGGAACGGTGAAAATATCTCCATGAGCTTCAAATACAGCCCGCACACCGTTAGGAGAAACATCAAAATTAGAAATTGCGTGTGAAACGTTCTCGAAGTGCGGACGAACCTGAGGCAGGTCGCCGGTGACGGTAACAGGTACGGCATGAGATTTCTTCGTAGCGAAATCATAAATATGCAGTTGTCCGAATTGTGAATACACAATTCCACCCGGACCTGCGGAAGCCGAGGTTATGTCGAAACCCTTGTTGTTTATTAGCTTTGTAATTTTCTTCGTGTCGACGTTGTAAGAAAATAGAGTTATCGGACCATCCTGGTCGGAGAGATAGTATATTTTGTTTCCGACCCACATCGGATCATTGAGGTTGGCACCTTCTCTCGGAATTTTGACGACGCTGGAATTCGATAAGGTTGCAATCCATATCGGCGTTGTCTGTCCACCACGATAACCTTTCCAGAACGGTTCCCATTGGAATACCGGTACGTACGCTATCTTCTTTCCGTCCGGCGAGTAAGACCCTGTCTCGGCCATCGACAATGGGAGTTGTTCGGGAAATCCTCCCGTGATTGGGACAGTGAAGAGTCTGTCCGGATCCGTGGGGCTGTAGCGGTGAGATCTGAAAAGGACTTCTTTACCGTCGGGAGTCCATCCGACGGCGACGTCCGGTCCCGGGTGATACGTTAGGCGAGTCGGCTCACCTCCCTGTGACGAAACCATATAAACGTCCATGTTATTCTCGAAGGTGCCTGTAAATGCAATCATCGAGCCATCCGGAGAAAATATCGGCATGCTAAGCAAATCTATTCCGGTTACAAGGCGGTGCGCCGCTCCACCTTGCCTGCTTACGATCCAGATTTCCCCGCCGTATTCGAATGCTATTTCTGTTTTCGACATAGTTGGAAATTGAAGCAGCAGAAGTTTGTTCGCGGCATCCTTTCGTCCGCCTGGTGAATCAGCGGCTGCCCTCGCCGTGGCGTGCGCGAGTGACAGTCCGACAAGAATGAAACACACTATAACAATGTGGTATGAAAGAAGCGTACGCTTCATGATTGACCCTCCTATAGATGTGCTTAAGTGATAGTAGTGCGTCAGCTTCAGTGGTGCGAAGTGACGAAGTAGGTGTTATACTTCAAGGGTGATTATACCGAACATTTTGCAGACCGCGTGGTAAGAGATTGTTTGAGATGGTACGTGCTCCTCGTTATCAGGATAGTAAACACTTAACGCGGGAAAACCGTTTCACAGTTTCTCTAATTTGATTGCCCATTAGTTTATTGACTGCCGATTCGCCAATTCGCAACGCAGTAAACGAAATACTCCGCCTGCCCCAGATGCTTCCGCGAGGAGTTCCTTTCATGAATGACTGCACAGATCCCTTGATACCCTGCGCAGAAAGTCGTCTCGCTGCTTCAGCGAAATATTATGATAGGGATTTGCCCTTTGGTCGACCCGTCGCCCGGAGAAAAATATTCCTCAACCACGGCGGCGGCTCGCATATCGCGGATGTTTCTTCAAAACGTCCCTTCCGACAGACGGTTGCCAGGATCGCAATCACTGCCAGGAAAAGGAAAACGCCGATTATGTCCGGTGTTGAGAGGCCGATCAGAGGAGCGGCGGTAAGTATTCCTGGGACCGATAAGTGGCGCACACTTCACTCACATTTCTAATTCATCCGTATGTTAATCGCAGACAGAATAAGAACCAAAAAGAGAGATGGAGATGTATCCGAAATGTGGGGCAACGGACGCAAGCCACGTAAAAAATAAACTCATGATTTCGCTTCTCGATTGCTACCCACCATCTCTTTCTCCTGGTGAAGAGGTTTGATCGATTATCTTAGTGTATCCCTTTCCAAAATTTGCAAAGAACTGAAGCCTTACTTTGTTACCATTTTTAAACCACTTTAACTCCTGGTCAAACGGACCTTGTGATCCGACAATCTTCGCAGTGAGAGTTAGGGTATCTCCGATGAAGTTCCCTTTATATTCTGGATGCTCGCCGAAGTTGTTAAACATGGACAAAACGTACTGAGAGTTTTCAGAGTCATAGCCCAATAGTCCGATCGACTTGTATGACCCCAACGCAGGATTATCTTCCGTGCCGCGGATAACGATGAACATTGAATCGAGCGCCCAGCGAGCCCTGACAGTCCCGGTACCAACAGAGGGATTTTCGCCGACGGTCACCTCGGTCCTGGTTTTGTAATCGCCCACGATGAAGGACAGTTTTGCCAACTCCGGATTGAAAACAGGCTTCATCATTTGTGAAAAAGCATCACCTGATGCCAACATCACGAGTGCACCTGCAAACGCATAGAATTTTATCATGTCGCCTCCGTTCATAAAATATCTAGATTGCTTGCTCGGTCTGCCCGATGACGAAGTTAGCACATAGATGTCATGGTTCAAAATGCAATTCATACTTGCACCTGCCGAACGATTCTCATCCGTCTTTTTCAAACTAGTTTTGGCAGTGGACTCCACGCTAATTCAGTGTAGATCCGAGTGTCTGCGAACCGAAGTGCTTCGGCACGCATCCCTTCCGAGGCACGTGCGCTGACTCTTCCCTTTGATTCGCAGATTCAGTTTCCATGCATCTACATATTCCACGACGAGAGAAACTCGAAGCATGATGCAATGAAAAATATAGGTAAGCTGAGTGAATTACCACCGGCAAAGCCGGTGGCTTCTGAAAGGCATCGATTGAAATCGACGCCTTCCCAAGAGCGCGAAACCCTAAAGGGTTTTGTGCTCTTGCCAGCCGTCCAATTCATT
>JAKASW010000050.1 GCA_021818875.1 Bacteroidota bacterium | reverse complement strand
GACAAGTAGAGTCGTTGCCTATGTCGTCAAAATAGGTGATACACTGGACCGAATTGCCGCAAGGTTCGGTGTCTCCGTAAGCGACGTTGCAAGATGGAACAATCTTAGTTATCGGGGATTTATTAGACCGGGTCAGAAACTCCTGATTCATGTAGATCAACAGGAAAGTCAGCGTTGATTACGACTTTCATCCGGCGGCCGTAAAAATTTTGATTGAGTCGGTGAGCCAAAGGTGAAATAAGGAGAAACTAACGGCCGCACTTTAACATCAATTACGTTGAACGCGTTACCTTATCACAGCAGCACCTCATTGCAATTCCCCGGGCTGAGAAAAACACGAAGCCTGGAGATCACGAGATTTGATAACATTGAATCGTTGGCTAAGATAGACGCCGGTTTTAGATCTTATCAAATAATTTTCAGGTTCAGCTCAGCGGCCGTGATCCAGATCGGGAGATTGGGATCATTCAAGTTTGAGCGCGGCGAATATGTTTATACCGGAAGTGCCGTTAGAAATCTTAGCGCCAGGATTCGGAGGCATCTCAGAACGCGGAAGAAGCTGCACTGGCATATCGATTATATCCTGTCGGATTCGAGAGTGAGACCCCTTAAGGTGTTAATCTCGACTCTTCCGGAATGTAAGCTCAATCAGCTTACTCCCGGACGTATCGTGGTGGCAAATTTCGGGTCAAGCGACTGTAGATCAGGCTGCATAAGCCACCTCAAGATGCTTTGAATTTCAATCTCAAAGAATAAAGGTCCGCAACCACAATTCAAAAAGGAGATGCCAAATGAAAACGGATCATACCTTCTTTACGCAAGCAGAGGGCATATCAGGGACTGTTACTAAATCAGTAGTAAACGCATTCCTTATCTTACTGCTGATCGCCTTGACCACTACCCAGCTCTGGGCGGCTTCAACAGGTGATACATCTGACATAATGCACAACATCAAGTTCCGAAATATCGGCCCGGCGGCCGCAGGCGGAAGAGTCTCTGCAGTGGCCGGCATTCCCGGCAACCCAAACGTCTATTATGTCGGTGCCGCGGGCGGCGGTGTCTTCAAGACTACTGACGGCGGCGTATCATGGAAGGCGGTTTTCAAAGATGAACCATCTCTTTCTATCGGCGCCATTGCGGTTGCTCCGTCCAATCCGAATTACGTGTGGGTGGGCACGGGAGAAGCTAATCTCCGGAACGATATAATAACAGGGAAGGGCATCTTCTTTTCGCCGGATGCGGGGAAATCCTGGGAAGATATGGGTCTAAAGAACGCAGGGCAGATTTCAAGGATCGCCATCAACCCCACCGACCCGAACAACGTGTTTGTCGCAGTGATCGGCGATGCATGGAAACCGAGCGCTGAGCGAGGAGTCTTCCGAACTACTGATGGAGGCAAAACCTGGGATAAAGTTTTGTTCGTAAACGATACAACAGGCGCATCGGACCTTGTCATGGATCCCGGGAATCCTAAGATACTATTTGCAGGAATGTGGCAGGTAATGCGACGGCCATGGACTCTGGAGGACGGAGGAATGGGAAGCGGTATCTATCGCACCACGGATGGCGGCAACACCTGGAAGAAACTCACAAAAGGACTTCCAAAAGATCCACTCGGGAGAATTGCACTTGCCGCAGCTCCGAGCAATCCCGACAATATCTACGCCCTGATCGAATGCAAATCCGGTATGCTGTGGGACACTCACGATCTTGGCGACCACTGGACCATGGTGAGCAACAACCACGAACTCGATGTACGACCATTTTACTTCTCCAGAGTGGTAGTGTCCCCCGATAATGAGAACACGGTTTATTTCATGTCGTTTGTTATTACAAAATCGACAGATGGCGGAAAGACCGTCAAGAGCATCGAGCATGGCATACATGTGGACAACCATGACCTGTGGATTGACCCGAAAGATCCAAACCGGATGATCGACGGCAACGACGGCGGAGCTTACGGGACAGTCGACGGTGGAAAGCACTGGAGATATTTCAATAATCTTCCCATAGGAGAATTCTACCAGGTCGCAACCGACACCAGCCATCCTTTCAACCTGGGCGGCGGACTCCAGGACAACAACGGATGGTATGGAGTATCTACAAATCTCTACGGCTCCGGTGTCACCGGGCAGGATTGGTTTCCTGTAGTCGGTGGCGACGGGCAATACGTCGTACCAGCTCCAAGCGATCCAGACATCGTGTACGCTTCTGCACAAAATGCGTGGATGAAGAGAATTAACGTGAAGACGGGCCTGGAACGATACATCCGACCTTACCAATGGGATGCGCCGGACATGCCGCCGTCCAAACTGAAGTACAGATTCAACTGGACAGCGCCAATGGCTGTTTCATACACGAATGCAAACGAGCTCTACCTCGGTGCAAATGTCCTCTTCAAAACAACCGATGGCGGGATAACATGGACGGTAGTCAGTCCCGACCTGACACGAAACGACAAGTCAAAACAGATCGCGAGTGGCGGGGAGATCAACCTCGATATGAGCGCGGCGGAGAATTACGATACGATTCTTTCTATCGGGCTTTCACCGCTCGATTCCAATCTGATCTGGATCGGCACCGATGATGGACTCGTCCATGTAACTCGTGACGATGGGAAACACTGGGAGAACGTTACGAGAAGTATTCCAAACTTGCCGCAATGGGGGCGCATTTATCAGATCGAACCATCGCCATTCAATGAAGCTTCTTGCTATATCGCCGTTGACTTGCACGAAATGGGCAACGACAATCCGTACGTTTACAAGACAGACGACTACGGAAAAAGCTGGACAAAAATCACAAGTGGTCTTCCTGACGATTACCCGGCCATTGTTGTCAGAGAAGATCCGAACAAGCGTGGTTTCCTTGTCGCTGGTACGGAGAATGGACTTTTCTATTCTGCGAACGACGGGGGGCGATGGCAGAGACTGAAGAGCAATTTCCCAACAGTGTGCGTCTATGATATTCAGTTCGTGAAATCTGATCACGATCTCGTGGTTGCCACTCATGGTCGCGGTATCTGGATTCTCGATAACATCACACCTCTCGAACAATTCACCCCGCAAATGAAAGATGAGCCGTTCCATCTCTTCACAACACTGCCGCCGTTCATGTACCACATCTGGTATAAAGATGCTTTGAACGACTTGAGCACATACTCCGCTCCGAACGCTCCCGTCGGTGCCATGATTGATTATTATTTGAAGGACACTTTAGCTTTCGCTCCGTCGGAGAAGAAAGGCCATAAGACGCCAATCAAGATTGACATTTCTTCCGAATCGGGAGATCATATAGCGACGATTTACGGGCCAGACAAGAAGGGTTTCAACCGTATTGTCTGGAACATGAGGTATCAGGGTGCGGCCATACTTAAACTGGACGCCAAGAAAGCGGCCAAGGCAAACCCATTCGCAACAAACGGTCCCATGGTTCCTCCCGGAAAATATAATATCGCTGTCACCGTTAACGGAAAAACCCAAAACACCCAGGCATTGCTAAAGCCTGATCCAAGGTTCACAGTACCGGTGGATTATTTTACTTCCAATCTGGCGGATGGTCTTAAGGCCAGAAACAGCGTGACAGCACTGAACGACATGCTCAATCGAATCATGAACATTGACGACCAGATGGCCACGATAAAGAAATCATTGGCAACTGACGTAAAAGGAATGAAAGAAGGAAAATACAAAGCTATCCTCGAGCAGATGTCGACGCTTGAGAAGAAGCTGACTGCACTCAAAGATACACTATATGACAAGAACACACAGCGCAACGCGGTTGAAGATGACATCCATTATTTTACGCACTTTCATTCGAGGTTGACTGGAACGATGTACAATTTTACATCGCCTTACGACGGTGTGCCGACTGAAGTCGTAATGCACCATACCAATCACTTGGAGCAGCAGCTTACAATTTATCTTTCCCGGTTCAATGACATACTTACGACAGATATCCCTGGTTTCAACAGGGCGGCGCAAGTCGGCGGAGTCCCGACAATTTTTGCAGGACCGACCATAGGAATAAGAAAGTAAGCGCATTGTTTGTGGTGGATAGGCATTCCTATCCACCACGGGGAAACAGCAGTGGCGATCCTCCGGGAAGGCTATTGAAAGCGGATATGTCTTGACGAATTTTTTGGCGATACGCAAGATACCTTGACAGAGGAGAAGGCGAAAAATAGATTTTGTTGGACATTATATTTGAGTAAGCCCCTTGAATCCTACGGAGAAAGTAGTGGTTTAAGGGCTGAAAGGTAGCTATTACGTCCTCCGTACAGCTTCCGAAAGTGGTTCATTTTCCGGTGTCAGGAGTCGGATTTATCCGGAAGACCTGTCGATAACCGGGGATGCAAATTCTACCATCTACACTCTTTATTACTACGGTATTCTTGAGGTCGACCAAATTCCGAATTAGCCAAGCTATCTTGACTTTCTATATTCCTCGGTTTTAGTGGACACCAATGGAGATCTCATTGGCACGGATTATTCTGTCCGAACCTCCGGTCACTGGGCTCAGCGACGTATAGCTGATCTCTTGCCATTGAACTACGTACATACACGGCGCATGAATTAGGTCCATATTTCTACATTAATCCTGTGGCGCCGTCTGGATAAAGAGCCGGTTGCAGAATCTATGTTATGTTACTCTGAAACTGCACCACACCCGTCGCTGTGCAGAACACCACCAAACATGCCTCAAACGCTTTGGGCTTTCCTATCCCCTCAACTCTTGATCCATCGCGATCGATTCCGCATAACACCAGGTTCGTCCTCACAATGCTTTCGCATCACTGATGCTGATCCCTAAATCCATTTACCCATTATTCCATCACGCCATTAGTCCCGACGCGCGTTTCAACTCTACTTAACCTGTACCACAATACTTGTCTTGATGCAATCTCCTTCTTAAATTGAGTTGTCCGTTAGGGGTGCTTCCTGAATGAACAATGGGCTTCAGGAGGCTGAGAAAAAACCCTACGAACCTGATCTGGGTAATACCAGCGCGACACTTCGGGTGTCAGTCCGCCCAAGGCGGAAAAGGAAAATGGACGACGCTTTCCTTTCTTCAACCGCATCCTTTATCTCGATTGGATTCCCAGACAGTTGGACCCAAGGTTAGTTCAACTATTCATGTCCGAAGCGCGTCTTCGGAGGAGAAGTCATGAAAAGAGTTACCATAGTGCTGCTGCTTCTGACCTTTACAACTCTCTATGCTCAGGATAAGGTAGAAATCAGTAAGGCCGTTTCAGACAGCACACTTAAGACCTACCAGCTTGAGCCAATTGTCGTTACAGCGGAGGTGGCTAAGGCAAGACTAACGCCCGTTACCTTCAGCAACATGCCGCGCAAGATCATTAATCAACAATACGCAATGCAGGACATTCCCGTTCTCCTTTCACAACTCCCATCTGTGACCGAATATTCGGAGAACGGCGAAGGAATCGGGTATTCGTACATAACAATGCGCGGGTTTGATCAGCGGAGAATTTCGATTATGGTAGACGGAGTCCCGCAGAATGATCCCGAGGACCATAACGTGTACTGGATCGACATGCCGGACCTCCAGGCGAGCGCGGAGACGATTCAGGTGCAACGCGGCGCCGGCACAGAGTTCTACGGTCCGCCGGCTATTGGAGGCTCGGTCAATATCCAGACGAATAACTTTGCAAACGAAAGAAGACTAAACCTCTCATTTGGTGGTGGCTCAACAGGTTCCGGTGGCCCAGTTCAGAAGTATTCTGCATCTTTCAGCTCCGGATTGATCGGCGATAAATATTCCATCTATGCTCATCTTGACAGAACAACAACTCCCGGATACCGTAATAACTCATGGGTCGATCTCAACAGTTATTTTCTCGATGGTACTATGTACGACAAGGACGTCACGACTGAAGTGACTTTCTACGGCGGCCCGATTTCAGACGGGCTCTCATACCTGGGACTGCCTAGGTTTGCTGCGTACAACAGGAACCTGCGGACTCAGAACTGGGCCGACTGGAATACAGACAGCAGCCTGGTAAATTATTCTCCTCACATGGAACAAGTCATCTCTGGTTCAGATACCGTTTATGCCGTACCGAGGCGAAATACGGAAATCGAAAATTTCACCCAGCCTCATTTCACGATATTGAATCAATGGAACATTTCTCCAATTACGACTCTGAACAACACCGTTTTTCTGATCCTTGGTTCGGGCTTTTACAACTATGATGGGTCGTGGGCAGACACAAACTACTTCAGGATTACTTCACAATACGGCTTTCATCCGACACAGAATCCGACGGATGCACTAATCCACGCTTTTGAAGGTGAATCTCAGTTTGGATGGCTTCCCCGCCTGACAATTCATCATGACCATGGCACACTCGTCCTCGGAGCTGAGTTGGATCGCAATTACTCCAATCATTGGGCGAGTATCGATTGGGCAAACAACCTTCTTGCCGGAGTCTCCTCGGATTATAAGTACAACCAGTGGCATGCAAGGACCGATGTAGCCACTGCTTTTGGACATGAGCTTTATGACCTCAACAACAAAGTCACGCTTATGCTGGATCTCGAATACGAGTTCAAACAGTATTACTTCTACGGTGAGAAGTTCGTGGGAAATTCATTTATTGTGCCGTACCACTTTTTGAACCCGAGAATAGGCATAAACTACAATTTGTCCCGCGAGTCGAACTTTTACTTTAGCGTCAGCCAGACTTCCAGCGAGCCACGGTTATCAAGTTTGTATAATGCAGACGAATCCAGCGGTGGCGCGATCCCCAACTTCGGATTAAACAAGAATGGCACTCTCAACTTCGGCGAACCGCTTGTTAAGCCGGAGACCCTGGATGATATCGAATTCGGCTATCATTTCAGGACGAGCAAGGTCAGCTTAGGACTCAGCGGATACTGGATGGAGTTCTACAATGAACTTATTTCCAACGGATTGCTTGACCAGTATGGCGTACCGATTACCGGAAACGCAAAGCAGACTCGCCATATCGGCATTGAGTTTGAAGGGAACGTCGATATCACAGACAATTTTTCTCTATACGGCAATCTGACGCTTAGCAGCAACAAGCTTATCGACTACACGACCTACACCGATACGGCCGGTAATACAGTGACCAACGGGATCTCGCTTAACGGCAACACAATCTCCGGCTTCCCTTCTTTCCTAGGAAACATTAGAGCCACTTTCACCGAGGATGGTTTTTCCGTAATTATCCTTGGACAATATGTGGGGTCCCAGTACACCGACAATTTCAACCTTCCTTCCAGAGAACTTGATCCATACTTTCTTCTCAATGCCTGGGTATCTTATCGATTCACGCATTTTCTTTCCTTGCCTTCAGTGGAGTTCAAACTCTATGTGAACAACCTGCTGAACCGGATATATGTACCGTATGGCGAAGGGATATATTTCTATCCTGGTGCAACACGCAATTTCTTTTTGAACTGTTCGGTGGACCTCTGAAGAAAGGAATCATGGTACACGTAAGTAGAGCTGGATGTGTAATACTAGCGAAAGTGCAATAGAATAAAATGCTGATGAAACCCGATGACTTCGTCCTGTTGTTCTGCAACGGTGAGCCACTATCGCGACCGAGGCTTGAAAGTATTATTCCGCATCCAAAAAAGATTGTATGTGCCGACGGCGGAGCGCAAAAGGCACTCTCCGTCGGGTACAAACCCGACTTGATCATCGGCGATCTCGATTCGGTCGACTTAACAGATCCGCGGATTAGCGATGTCGAAATCGTGAAAGCCGCCTCGCAGGAGAATACAGATTTCGAAAAGACTCTTAGATTCACACTTGAGCATGGCTGGAAGCACATTCTTGTGACGTCCTTCTCGGGTGGAAGGATTGACCACACGCTCGGCAACATTCAAATTGCATACGAATACTCGCGACAGACGATCAATGCACACCATCCTGAAGAGGAAGCAGAGATAGTACTGATCGACTCACAGTTCATGATTTTCCCGGTTATCAGGAATCTGGTCTTGCAAACCTCACCTGGTACGGGTATCTCAATCCTTCCGATGGAAGATCTTACCATTCTCAGCACGCGTGGACTTGAGTATGAACTCGCAGGGAGGAAGTTGCCGAGAGGTGGACATGGAATAAGCAATCGAGCAACTCAATCGGAAATTGAAATCACAATCGAATGCGGCGGCGTAATGCTGTTTGTTAAGGACGTATGAGGGTACACTTCTCGATTGTAGACTGGGCCGTGGTCGCCGTATATTTCGGCTCGGTAGTGTTCGTAGGATTCCGAGCGGCGCGACGTGCCAGAGGTCATATTGACGAATACCTCGTGGCAGGGAGAACTCTCACATTACCGGTTTTTGTCGCAACCCTGGTATCAACTTGGTACGGCGGGATACTCGGCGTCGGTGAATTCTCCTACAAATATGGGATCTCGAATTGGTTTATTTTCGGTGTGCCCTATTATGCTTTTGCGCTGATCTTTGCTTTCTTCCTTGCTCCGCGTGTCCAGAAGGCCAGGCTGCACACTATACCTGACAAACTGAGGGAAACCTACGGAGAGTCGACTGCAAAAATGGGTTCGTTTCTCACTCTCCTCATCGTGACGCCCGCTCCGTACGTGCTTATGGTGGGTATTCTTGTCGAAATGTTGTCGGGCTGGAGCCTTGCGGTCTCGGTAATTTTCACGACGGTTCTCTCTATTGCTTATCTCTACGTCGGAGGGCTGCACTCCGATGTCAGGACCAACGCTGTCGAATTCATAATGATGTACATTGGCTTTGGCGTCATGCTCCCCTATTGTTACATACACTACGGAGGTTTGTCCTTCATCGAGACTCACGTCCCTCCCGGCCACCTGACGCTTACAGGCGGTAATTCCTGGCAATACATCGTGGCATGGTTTTTTATCGCAAGCCTGACACTTGTTGATCCGGCATTTCACCAAAGATGCTACGCAGCAAAATCGGGGGCGGTCGCTAAATACGGAATCATCGGCTCAACAATCTTCTGGTTCTTTTTCGATTTCATGTCCTCGACCACGGGTCTTTACGCACGTGCCCTGCTTCCCCATCTTAGTGACCCTACAATGTCTTACCCGGCGCTTGCCCAGGTAATTCTCCCGAGTTTCCTGAAGGGGTTGTTCTTTGTCGGGATGCTGGCAAGTATCATGGCAAGTCTTGAAAGCCTGACATTCATTTCAGCGGTGACTATCGGCAAGGACATACTGTTCAGTTTCTTCCACAAGAATCGAACGATGCCCGACTCAGGTCCGAAGATACTCGGGTATTCACATGTTGGTATTTTTGTGACGGCAATAATCTCCGTGGCGATCGCATTGCTGATCCCATCGGTAATCCAAATATGGTACGATCTCGGTGCGGTTTTCATACCCGGGTTGCTGATCCCACTGATGACAAGCTACTATCCGAAGTGGCAGGTCCCCAAGAAATATATTTTTCTCTCAATGACCTCTGGATGGGTCACTTCCCTTCTGTGGCTTCTTTCTGGATCCTTAAGCCATGGCAGCGGAGGCAACAACTACCTACTAGGCATTCAGCCGATGTACCCGGGCTTGATTTTGTCCACTGTCTTCTATCTCCTCGGATTTGCAAACCAGAAGAATGCAGTCGAGGTAGAAGGAGTTGCTCACAAATGAGAGGATTCGTCTAAGCGGACAGGCTCAGCCTGGTAATATCCCGTTTGCGGGTAATTCAGAACCTGACATTCAAGTTGACGGCCACGGCGGGGCCGGCCGGAGTATTGGAGAGACTTGGAGAGACATTAAATCCCGAGAGTTCTGCATCAACGTATGCATCCAGCATCGAGAGCACATATACTCCTGCCATGTACCACGCATAAGAGTCTCTCTGATTAACGTATGCGTCGCGCAAAGTTTCCAGGCCCTCAAGATAGTATTGGCGTGTTGGGGACGATTGAGCGAACGGGGGACCGCTTGTGAGCGAGTCTGAAAATTGGGAGCGATACGATTGGTACTGCTTGTTGTTATATATCCATTGCGTGATGAAAAACGCCTGGGCTCCCCATATTATGGGAACCTTCCAATAACTTCCGTTGTAAATTTGTCCCCCGCCCGGAATGACGGAAAGCAACACCGCAACCAACGGCGATTTGATTTTGGTGGTTAGCAAAGAGGTATCGACTACACTCCTGACCTCGCCTCGCACCGAATCGACCGCCAGATTTCTGAACCCGAGAGCCTGCTGCAACTCAAGCTTTGAGCTTACCCCCCGTGCTCCTGATAGACTCTGTGCACGGACTCCACTTAGGAACGAGCCAAAGACGAATAGGAGCATCATGGCGGGCCCGTAGTTCCAAGGAAATTTATTTATGTGCAACGACTTCGATCTCGATGAGGGCGTTGCGAGGAAGACCGGAGACTTCGACAGTACTCCTTGCCGGACGAGTCGATTTGAAATATTCAGCGTAGATCTCGTTGAATTGTGGAAAGTCGCCGATACTTCGCAGGAATACTGTGGACTTTACAACGTTAGACAGCGAGAAACCGGCTGACCTCAGCACTTCGTCAATGTTCTTCAGGACCTGTCGTGTTTGGCCAACGATTCCGTCCACCAATTCCCCCGTCTCCGGAACAATTCCGATTTGACCGGAAAGAAAAAGGAATCCGTTTCCTTCTATTCCTTGCGAGTATGGACCAATCGGCTTGGGGGCATGTTCTGAGTTGATGACTTTCAACGGACTACTCATCGCTGTCACCTAAGATTATTTCAATTAACCTGCTGAGATCGCTTTCGGAATAGAACTCGATTCTTATCTCACCTGTCTTGGAACCGGTGCCCATTACCTTGACCTTTGTACCGAGATACTTCTGCAGTTTATCGATGAGATCTGACAATACTACCTCTTTTTGAGAGGGCATTGATGAATGTACTTTCTTGGCAGAACCACTTTCGTTCTTTGCCCTACTCAGAATCTCCTGGACCCGTTTCTCTACCTGTCGGACATTGAGTCCATCTTTCACAATCCGGTTGAAGAGTCTCGAAATCTCATTTTGATGGTTGAGACCAAGGAGTGCTCTAGCGTGACCCACCGTAAGTTCACCCGACGCAAGGCTCACCTGGATTTTGGTCGGGAGCTTCAACAGCCTGAGAAAGTTAGCTACTGTTGTACGGTTTTTCCCCACTCTCTCGGCGACCTGTTCCTGCGTCAAGTTGCATTCATCGATCAGACGCTGATACCCTGCTGCAATTTCCATTGCGTTCAGGTCCTCTCGCTGAAGGTTCTCAGTCAAAGCGAGCTCAAGCATCTTCGTATCGGATGAAACGTTGAGGACGTAAGCGGGAATCTTCTCATAGCCGAGTTCAGAAAAAGCTCTAAGACGTCTCTCACCGGAAACCAGTTCATATTCGCCGTCTTCCACTTTTCTGACGGAGATCGGCTGCACAAGACCGTTCTCCCGAATCGATCCCTTCAATTCATCGAGTGGTCCTCTCGCAAATTCTCTCCGTGGCTGAAACTTGTTAGGCCGGATCGAACGCAGATGGATTTCAGAAACTGAATCCGTATCACCGGACCCGGACGGCTTCTCTGTCCGCGGCTGGATCACATTCTCATTTTTTAGGAGCGCACCCAACCCCCTTCCAAGGCGAGTGTTAGACTTCATGCGGTAGTGTTTTCTCTATTATTGACGCGTGCCGACTCCTTCGGTGTTTGATCTTGCTTTTGCGAAGTCTCCCTGGACTTGTTCCTCTCTAGAAATTCCCGGGCCAGCTCCATATAATGTCGCGCACCTAGGGATCCTGCGTCATAGAGAATTATGGGTTTCCCAAAGCTTTGCGCTTCACTAAGTCTTACATTTCTCCCGATCACTGTTTTGAAAACCCGCTCGTCAAAGTAACGCCTCACTTCGTCAACGACTTGGTTCGATAGCCTCAATCTTGAATCGAACATTGTGAGCAACACGCCTTCGAGGCCCAGGTTCGCGTTGTAGCTTCGCTTCACCATGGAAATAGTATTCAGAAGCTGACCGAGACCCTCAAGAGCAAAGTACTCTGTCTGTACCGGGACCAGAACAGTGTTCGCAGCGACGAGCGCATTGACCGTGAGGAGACCAAGGGAAGGAGGGCAATCTATGAAGATGTATTCGAACGAATTCTTCACCATGGAAAGCGCCTCTCTTAGCCGCGTCTCCCGATTATCCACTTCAACAAGTTCGATTTCTGCACCTACGAGGTTGATGTCAGAAGGAATCAATTTCAGATAACTAAGCGCTGTGTCGCGAACCGCGCTGTCAGCCGAAGAGGAGCCTATCAAGAAATCGTAAGTGCTGACGTGAGGCTGATCCTTTTCAAATCCCAATGCGCTTGTAGCGTTCGACTGAGGATCTATGTCTACCAGAAGCACTCGATGCTCCATTGCGGCAATGCAAGCCGCAACATTGACCGTGGTAGTGGTCTTCCCTACACCACCTTTCTGATTCGCTATCGCGATCACCTTCCCCATCGTGGTTCAGGCCCGCGGTTCCAACAAGTCTTTCATGTTGACAAAATATATGCTTACTTGTTCAAACATTCAATTAAGTGTGAATCTTAATACTTCAATTGAATGTGATACCTCATCGCGATATATTTGCTAAAATCAGGTGGTGAAAATGAAGGCGATCCTCTTCTCAATTGTCCTCATAGCGGCGTTTGCTTTCTTTGCAGTTAACGTCAGAAGACTGGTCTCTTACCTTTCCCTGGGAAAAGGCGAGTCGCGGTCAGATCACCCTGCCAATCGTATGGGGAACGTCCTTTCCATCGGGTTCGGGCAAAAGAAACTTCTACGAGAACCTCTCGCGGGATGGATGCACTTCTTCATTTTCTGGGGATTTGTAGTTCTTCTAGCAGCAATCCTTGAAGCCTTTCTCCAAGGCTTCGGTGAAAACCTCTCTTTCGCCTTTCTCGGCGTATTGTATGGCCCCCTTGTTTTCCTGCAGGATTTGTTGGCGCTCCTGGTAACCGTTTCGGTTATTATCGCACTGTTCCGACGTAATATTGCCCATGTAAAGAGGCTGCGATTTTCGAAGCATTCCCAATTCGATGCGAATCTTATCCTGGTTATGATACTGCTGATTATGGTATCGATGGTTCTTCAAAATGCATTTCACATTTCGGTTGAAGAGACGTCGTCCGTCGGTTCTGGCACACTCGACGCACGGGCACGATTCCTCTCGTCGGCAGTGGCCGGAATGCTCGTTCCGTTACCGTACCATGTCCGGTTTGATTTTTTCCAGACTTTCTGGTGGACGCATGTGCTGCTGGTCCTCGGCTTCTTGAATTACCTGCCGTACTCTAAACACCTCCACATCGGCTCGTCTCTCTTCAACGTATACTTTTCAAAACTCACGCCTAAAGGGAGACTGAAATCACTGGATCTGGAAGCAGAAAATGCCGGCAAATTTGGAGCGGCGGACATGGAAGATCTGACATGGAAGCAGCTCCTTGACGGTTACACTTGTACCGAATGCGGCAGATGCGACTCGGTTTGTCCAGCAAATATAACTGGCAAGCCACTTTCACCTCGAAAAATTATAACGGACATCAGGCAGCGGACGATGGAAAAAGCTCCGGCACTTCTTTCGGGACAAGTAGCTGACGGCAAACCGCTCGTCGACGGTTACATCGCGGAAGACGAACTCTGGGCATGCACGACCTGCCGCGCGTGCATGGAAGAATGCCCCGTCACGATAGAACATGTTGATTCGATTGTTGATATGCGGCGATACCTGGTGCTCAACGAGTCACGCTTCCCATCTGAACTTGCGGCCGCATACCGAAACCTGGAAAACAACTACACTGTTTGGGCATTCAATTGGAGAGACAGAGCAAAATGGGCGGAAGGATACAATGTGCCTGTAGCATCAGATGTGAACGATAGCTTCGATGTTCTTTATTGGGTCGGGTGCGCGGGTAGCTTTGATATGAGATATCAGAAAGTCGCTAGAGCCTTTGCAGGTCTGATGAGTTCGGCCGGGGTCAAGTTTGCCATACTGGGCAACGAAGAGAAATGTACCGGTGATCCGGCAAGGAGAAGCGGAAATGAGTATCTTGCGCAAACCCTGATGAAGGAAAACGTTGAGACACTTAACAGACATAAGGTCAAGAAGATTGTTGCTACTTGTCCGCACTGTTACAACACGCTCAAGAACGAGTATCCCGAGTTCGGCGGTAACTACGAGGTGATCCATCATACAGAATTTATCACACAACTTCTCCGGGATGGGAAGTTGAAGCTTACTTCCGAGCAAAGCCGGCGACTGACCTACCATGATTCATGCTATATCGGAAGATACAATGGGATTTATGATGCTCCTCGCAACATTGTCGGCAGGATCGAGGGCACCGAGCTCGTGGAAATGAAACGAAGCAGGGACAAAGGCTTCTGTTGCGGAGCCGGGGGTGCGAGAATGTGGATGGAGGAAAAAATTGGCAAGCGCGTCAACATAGAAAGAGTGGAAGAAGCGCTTTCCACAAAGCCTGACGTAATTGCGTCCGCATGTCCCTTTTGTATGACCATGCTCACGGACGGCGTCAAGGCAAAGGAAGCAACTGACGTACAAGTGAAAGACATAGCCGAGCTTGTGCTAGAAGCTATGAACGGAACGGTACCGGCAGCGTCTAATCTTACTAACTAAAGAAAAAACAACTTAATAGGAGGCAACTTGAAAGTACTATCGATAATTTTGGGTGTTGCGTTGCTAGGCAGCATCACAGCACACGCACAGTACAAGCTGCAGTACAAAGTGAGCAATTCTGGTTTGCTTCATTACAGCGCTCACTCAACCATGCAACAGACAGAATCGATGATGGGACAGGAAGCGAAAGTATCGGCCATCTCGGATGAATCCATCAGCGTTGCGAGTGAGAATGCCGCGGGCGAACTCGTTTTCGACATGAAAGTGGATTCCAGCAAGAACACCGTGATTATGCCAAACGGAGACACGACGAATACGCCGTCACCCGTCGTGGGGAAAGTGAGAGAGATCAGGATTCACCCGGACGGCGAAGAGATTTCGTCCAGATGGCTGGATACGACTTTTGCAAGTGCACCGGCAGGTCAGATGCGGGAGTTCACGAGTTTCTTTTTCCGATTGCCGACGAAAGAAGTATCTGCCGGGTCAACATGGAACGACAATAAAACGGACACTGTTTCCACGCCAACCGGCGGAGGCAAAATTCTCGTCAACACAAACACCGACTATACTTTGGTGGACCAGGAAAAGGTCGCCGGAATTACATGTGCAAAAATCAATTTCACGGGAAAAGTCACCCTCGATGGATCAACTCAAGCACAAGGCGTCGACCTCAAAATAAACGGAAAGGGGTCGATTTCCGGCACTGCCATGTTCGATTATGCTAATGGAAGAATTGTTAGAATTGCCGGCAACTCGAATCAGGATGTAACGATGACGCCGACTGGTCAGAACGGGAATAGCATCCCCATGACGCAAGTAGCAACCTACGATCTTACTCTGGTCAAGTAAATCTTGTGCAAGTTTCTTAGTGACTGATCGAGAGTCTGCGGGAGCATTGAGCTGACTACATAAGTCTGATTGGTGGCCGTATTTGTCAGGCAAACCCGACCGGAAAGCTGGAATAGTGTGCCGGCAAAATGCTCCTTGTTGTTTAGAGTGATTCCGTATTCCATCAAATGATTTGTCACGTGCGTCGCGGTATCGACAAACCCGGTAGCTCTGGTATCTAGAAGACTCTCAATGATATTTTGTGCGGTCTCTTTCGGTACGGCTACATTGTTCACCTTCCAAAGAGTATCACTCTTGAAAAAGTGGTAGAGCGTATCCCCGACTGAGAAATCGGCCGCCGCGATATTTGACAGATGTACCGTAAAGATCTCCTTATCACGCCAATCTGTCAGGCTCTGTCCTGCCATTGTTCTGAAGTTTGTCGACAATTCCAGCACCCGCTTATCGCCTTTCACCTGCATGTAGCACCCGTTGAAATCCGGTGTGATATTCCCCAGCCTGAATGAAAGCGACTTCCCATTGTTCTCCTTCAACATCACCATCGGAGACGATGAAACAAGTCCGTATGCAACGCTGTCTTTTAGATCATTTGCAACGACTGTTGCCGTAGGATTTGTGGCGATCCTGACGAGGAACATGGATATCTGGCTCATTGAAGCCGGTGACTTTACTGGCCAGGTCACCTCCCACCCGCCACTAGCTCGGCTCATGACAATATTTTTACTGAAGTCTATCGCTATCGAATTGATTTGAGAGGTGTCAATTTTCGCAAAGGGCTTCAGCGTGGTGGTCGTTGAATTGGAGGACGTCAGTCTTTGAATTACAAAGATTGCACCAAGCACGACAACTATTCCTATCAGGGTCTTAGTCGACTTAGTCATGTCACGATTTGCCTTCGTTGGATAATAGAGTACGATATACCTTTCTACGGTTCACGGTCCTCCTCCAATAAACCAAACCGAGTGCGAGGATAAGAATCGGTGGGAAACCGATGATGGAGTCCTTTACCAGTGAGCGCGTTCCTTCAGAGACCGGCTTAAGTGGGGGAGGCAGAAAAGACTTCGAACGAATAGAAATAAGCCCCATGTTATCGGTGAGATAATCGACAGTGTTAAGGAAAATTGAAAGGTTCTCGGGATTGCTCAAGAACTCGTCGCGGATAAAGTTGCCGTTCCCGATGACTATGATCCTCTCGTCACCTTCGGTCTTGCGTGCTGGATCCTCTCTGGCGTATTTATCCGTGTCGGGAATTGCCGAATATATTTTTCCGGATATTGCCGCGCCGAGAAGAAGTCCATGTTCCTCGAACATTGCCGGAGTAAACTGGACGGCAGGATCCAGATTGTAGAAGCCTGTTTGTACACCGCTTCGTTGACTTGAGAACGCGAAAGGTGTCACTTTCAGATGCAGACTCTCAGCGGGCGTGGTATCGACTTCGCTTGCAAAAGGAAGGATTACCTGGTGAAGATCTTGCGTGAGAACAAACGATTTGTTCAGGTTCCCGACGATCGGGATATACGGGTTCGGCAGCTCTGTCTGAATTGTCATCCCTCCTTCGTTCTGGACGACGGAAACAGACGCGCACATTGCATCCCTGACAAGATCTTTCTTTATTTGAAATCCATAGCTCTTGAAAAGTCTGGACAAATTCAGAGAAAGATCTGTCGCATACTCACTGCGCATCGATGCATTGACCATGCTGGTCAGGAAAGCTGCCCTTCCCCGATCCATCATATACTGGTCAAGATTGTATAGTTGTGAATCCGCGAGCGGCGATGTAGGCTGAATCATTACCAGAGCCGCAAGTGAATCCGGAACCGGAGTTGAAAGACTTACAGGGACCAAATCGTAACGGTGCGAAAGGGCAACCTGTGCTTTATGGATGTCCTGGAATGCCGGCTCGCCATTTCCCTGGGTGATTCCGATAGCCTTTTTCTCTGGGTAAATCAATCTGTCTATTCGCGAAGCCATCTCATATTCAAAGTTCGACAGATTCTCGATCACCGGCAGCGTTTGTTTTCGCGCCTCGTACTCCATAACAAGCCCCATGAAGGCCCGTTTCACTTCGAGCTTATCATTGTTTATCACCTGCACCTGAACCTGCGGTACACCTTGCGATATTGCCTGCTGAATCTGCTTCTCAGTAGTCGGATTGTAAATATCATATTCAAGCTTTCCGTTGGAAAGACTTCGGAACTGCTGCAGCATATTGGTCAGCGCGACCCGGTTGTTATTGTAAGGGGACGGCAAATCTGAATTGAAATAGACTCGCACTATCAGTTGGTCTTTGAGTGATCTTAGAAGATTTTCCGTTGCCGGGGAGAGCGTGTTCAGTTTATCTCGTGTCAGATCAATTTGGAAAAACCAGCCACTTACCACGATGTTCACGAGAACAATCACGGCTAAGTAGAGGATTGCCTGCAGCAATACGTCTCGTCTGGATTTGTTCATTTGAATTTCAGCTCCAGCCATTTCGAGGTTAGACTAACAAAGAACACAGCCACACCGCAGAAATAAACGACATCCCTTATGTCGATTGCACCCTTATAAAAAGTAGCAAGATGAAAATCGGAGCTCGCATACTGGAGTATGTATGCCAGAGAACCCGTGGTGAGAGCAGTCACTTTGTCGAGTATAAAAAATATAAAGAGAACGAATAGAGCGATGATAAATGCAGCAACCTGGTTTTGTGTCAGACTCGAAGCGAACACTCCGACCGAGACATAACCAGCCGCGAGAAAAAGGAGTCCCAGATAACCGGCGAAGGCTGTACCAGGATCTATATTTCCCAGACTCGCTACCACTATGAAATAGAAAACGGTCGGGATCAGTGCGGCAACTACAACGAGAAAGCTCGAAAGGGCTTTCGCGAACACCAGTCTACTTCTGCTGATTGGATGAGTCGCGAGTACCTCCAGGGTACCGTTTCTGAATTCCTCGGAGAACGATCTCATCGTCAACGCAGGGATAAAAAACAGGAACAGAATTCCTGTCAGTGAAAAGAAAGGACGAAGCGTTGCTACATTGGAGAGAAACAGTCCGTCTGCAAATAGATAGCCTGAGATGAGAAGAAATACAATTATAACTACGTAAGCTGCCGGACTCTTTATTGAGACTAATATCTCCTTCTTGAGGAGAACCGACAGACTATTCTTGTTCCTGTTGCTTTCCTGTTTCATAGGTTCCTACCGTTAATTCTCTGAAAACCTTCTCCAAATCGGAACCCGTGGTGTTAAGCCCCACTAATT
>JAKASW010000395.1 GCA_021818875.1 Bacteroidota bacterium | reverse complement strand
CGATTTATGGACTCCTTGAAAATGTCAGAAGCCTCTACAATGTCGGGTCTATTTTCAGGACTTCCGATGCGATCCTACTTTCGAGACTCTATCTTACGGGTTTCACTCCCTATCCTCCAAGGCCTGAGATTTCCAAGACAGCTCTGGGTGCAGTAGAGAGTGTACCATGGTCGTATCACCGGAAGCCGATTGATGCGATCGAAGAGATAAAATCGAAAGGAATAAAATTCATCCTACTTGAACAGACAAGAGATGGCATCCCGATCTGGGAACTTCCGAAAGACATCTTCCCTGTTTGCGTAGCCGTTGGAAATGAGATCGGTGGTATAACGAAAGACGTCGTGGACGCGGCAGACATTGCCGTGGAAATTCCAATGAAGGGCGTGAAGCACTCATTGAACGTCGCGGTCGCTTACGGAATTGCGGTCTACCGATTATATGAGATGTACCTGGATGATGGGTGAGATGTGAAATCATACTATTCCTCTCAACCGCGATAACAATTACCGTTTTCCCCATCCGTGCCTGCACAGGTGTTTGCAGGATTCTTTATCCGGTTAGATTTGACATCCGGTGCGTAACCTATTGTGAGTTCTTGAGAGAATAAGATGGAGCCTCATAAGAAGCATTACATCTGTCCCGCGGAGCGCCTTGAGATCGAACACCACGCGGAGTTTGAGCACGAGTACTTCGACGGCGAAATGTTCGCGCTTGCCGGGACAAAAGGGAATCACAAACTTATCGCTACGAACGTTGTCGGCGAGCTCGGAGTCGCCGGAGGCTCACGACATGGGACGAAAGTCTGGGCATTACAGAAGCATTCCACCTTCGAAGGAGTATGTCCTGATTTCTCAGCCCACTACAAAATCCAGAAATATACAAGATAGAAAAATGCAGTCCTTAATATTGCCGGAAGATTCGGTGGGGCAGAAGTGAATTCAATCGGAAAGATGGATCCTGTTAGAAGAAAGTAGCCTGGATAAATCGATGGCGTTGACTTCGATCCGGTGCTTGCTCGATCTTAGCAAGGTTCAAGGGAGATTGGAACTTGAGAAGACCCAAGCATGCCGCGTTGCAGAAATTGCCGGTTTGAATGTTTGAATGGGGTCTGCGACAAATTTATGAGAAGGAACAAGAAAGCCACTAATTTCACGAATTAAGCCTATTCACAATAATTCAATTATTGCAATTCATGGCTAGTTGAGCGCTATTACAATTTTGTGGCACACCCGTTTGAATGTGAGGGGGCACTTTGTTAAAATTGTAATACCGAGACGTGCTTGAACGGTTTGTTATTCACTATACAGGCTGACTACAAAGCTTACATTGTTAGGATGAAACGACATGCCTTGGATTCGTCAATCAAGGGAATATTCGTATGGAACCTCAGCTTCGGAATAGACCTCTCTTTTTTAGTGTGCCGATTTGCGCACTGATCGCCATCGCAAGTATAGGAGGTTTGTTTTTCAAGGGCACTTATTCTGGTGAGACAGCATATCTCATCCCCCAGGCACTGGCCCAGGATGTTATCGACCTCGTTCTGATTGTTCCAACTATTCTGATCGCCGCCATCGCCATTACCAAGGGAAGCAGGCACGCCTTCTTCATCTGGCTCGGAGCAATGCTGTACGTCGTCTATACCTTCGTGATTTACAGTTTCGGAATACACTTCAACGATCTCTTCCTCGATTACTGTTTCACGCTCGGACTGTCGTTCTATGCGATAGTGACTGTCCTTGTGGGGAGAGATGGAAGTACCATCAAGGGCTGGTTCGACGAGGACAAATCGAACAACATCGTCCTCGCCTACCTTTGGATTATTGCTTTACTGTTCTTTTCCCAGTGGTTGAGAGAGATTATTCCCGCAATGGTAACAAATGGTGTCCCTCAAAGTGTGAAGGACGCGGGGACATTCACCAGTGCAGTGCACGTGCTGGATCTATCGATCTTTTTACCAGGCATGGCGATATCTGCTGTATTCATGAGAAAGAAGATGCCGCTCGGCTATATCTTCGCACCGAGCTTTGTGGTGTTCGCTCTACTGACCGGGGTTGCACTTGTCGCGATGGTCATCAGCATGAAAGCATCAGGCATTCAGGTGAGTTTGGCTTCGCTCTTAGTCTTTCTTGCGATTGTTGTCATCAGCTTTCTCGTTTTGCTTGAGACAATGAGTCACATAAAGAGATTGTCGAAGGCTGCCGCCCGGTAAGTAAGTCGACCGCCGGATGAGCCATGATATTTGTGCTTCATTGCCGGCTGGCAGTTACTGGTGAGCACGTACCTCCCAAATCGGCGGACATGGAGTCCGTTTAGCATAGCGAACAGAGCAAGTAAAAATGTCTCGATACTGAATATTTGATACTCGATCAGCAATCCAGTATCGGGTAGCCAGCATCAAGAAACGGGGGTCCACCATCCGACCTCACTTTGTTAGTACCATCTTCTTCACGGAAGCAAAATTCTCTGCCACGATCCCGCAGAAATAGATCCCGCTGGCATTTTTGTCGCCAATAAAGATGAATTTGTACTGGCCTGCGTTCTGTTCCTGATCTACAACTCTCTTTACTTCACGACTGAGCACGTCACATGTCGCAACCATTAGGACAGACTTTGTTGGAACACCATAAGTGGTGGTCACCGACGGATTGAACGGGTTGTGGTAATTCCGATAAAGTCCGAGATGCTTCGACACATCACCACCCTTTGGCCCCCCACCTATACTTCTTAGTCGCAGTTGTCAGACCCGGTCCCCATGAGAGCTCTGAACTGTTTGTTCTTCCGGCCGCAACCGTAGCAGCAGAAAGTGAACGGCTCTACGAGACGTTCCATCCAACGAGACTCGTTTGTCCCACGGCGCTCAACGCTGTGGCGGCAAGAGAGAAAGAGCTGATCGACCCTATCGGTAACCTCGAAAACGAACTTCGACAGATGCGCGAGCAGATTAGAAAGGAGTCATGAGATAGGAGGCAGATCGAATTTCTGACTTTCACCCATATATTTCAGCACCCTCCTGTTCCAGCTTTTCTCCCTTTCAATTATATTCCTTCCTAGGGTTTCTTGCGAGCCACAACCACGAAAGGAGACCACCGTCGTGAGACTTTACAACCTTTTCTTCTTGCTTCTTACTTTCTGCCTCTTGCCTCTGCTCACTGCTTCCGCTCAACCAAAATCTACCGGCGACACCTCGATGACATCGGCTACCTTCGCCGGCTTGAAGCTCCGCTCAATAGGGCCTGCCTTCACTTCCGGTCGGATATCGTGCATGGCGGTCGA
>JAKASW010000049.1:18586-18908 GCA_021818875.1 Bacteroidota bacterium | reverse complement strand
AAACCACAATCCGATCTGCGTGCTCGAGGAGATAAGTGAAGAGGAGCTTCACTCGCGTCTTCTCAATGATACACTCAGGAGTGAACTCAACCAGTGCTATGAATCCCTCCAAAGCTATCTGAAAACCGTTGCGAAACCTTCGGAATCTCTGAAACGGTTTTCGAAAAATCCCGTGGCCTATTTCAGTGCCGAGATCGGAATTCACGAGAGCCTGCCGATTTATTCCGGTGGACTCGGAATACTTTCTGGTGACCACACAAAGAGTGCGAGCGATATCGGACTCAACTTTGTCGGGGTCACCCTATTTTATCGGCAGGGATAT
>JAKASW010000049.1:0-18576 GCA_021818875.1 Bacteroidota bacterium | reverse complement strand
GTAGTTATATCTCATCCAGAGAATTAACAGCGACGGCTGGCAGCTCGAAGAATACAGGCAGCAGGACTACCATGGCCTCGCGATCGTGCCGGTGACGGACGAGGGCGGGAATCAGGTCAAAGTCCAGGTCGAGATAGGGAACAGTCTCGTATCGGTCACAGCTTACAAGGCGGTCGTGGGAAGATCGATCCTCTATCTTCTTGAAACCAACTTGCCTGAAAACGAAGAGCATTATCGTGATCTAACTGCAAGAGTTTACGGCGGGGACAGCACGACAAGGATATCCCAGGAAATTATTCTCGGAATCGGCGGCGCCAGATTTCTCAAAGCCATGGAATATGAGCCTGTAGTTTACCACATGAATGAAGGTCATTCAGCTTTCTTGACGTTGGAGCTTCTACACGAGCAGTTGCTTGCCGGGAAGAAGCTGTCAAAGGCAGTCGAGGAAGTAAGACGGAAAAGTGTCTTCACCACCCATACTCCTGTCGCTGCCGGCCATGACCGATTTTCGCGAGATCTCATCAACTTCAGCTTGAGCGGGTTTGTCGGCTCTCTCGGTATCTCTCTGGACGAGTTCATGGGATTTGGCCGCGTGAAGCCGGACGACAGGGATGAAACATTTTGCATGACCGTTCTCGCCTTGAAGATGAGCCGGGCAGCAAATGCCGTGAGCGAGTTGAACGGAAAAGTGAGCAGGCAAATGTGGACTCAGCTCTTTCCCGGAAGGAAAGCGGAACACATCCCAATCGGTCACGTTACGAATGGAATTCATAGTTTGACATGGCTTTCTAATGAGGCAAACGAATTGTATCGAAAGAGACTCGGTCTGCAATGGCAAGCCAAACTTGTACGCGCGAAAGACTGGGCTGCTGCAGTCCCAAAAATTCAGGATGCGGATTTGTGGGCATTGCGATTTGCACTTCGCAGAAAGCTTGTCGAGTTTGTCCGTGAACGAATGCGCCGACAGCAGTTGAGGTACGGCAACTCGTCGGACTGGGTCGAGAAATCGCTGTCGGCAGACGCGTTGACTATCGGCTTCTCCAGAAGATTTGCGACCTACAAACGGGCTCCGCTTTTGTTTACCGACATTGAAAGAGCGACCAGATTGTTCGGAGATCCGAAACGTCCGATTCAACTGATCTTTAGCGGGAAGGCACATCCGCGCGACGACGCAGGTAAAGCCTTCATACAGCAGATCGAACGTCTCACGCGCGACCCTCGATTTACGGGCAAGGTTGTCTTCGTTGAAGACTACGATATGGGGGTTGCGAGGCAGCTTGTAAGCGGCTGCGATCTGTGGTTGAACAATCCGCGCCGGCCGTTGGAGGCCAGCGGAACGAGCGGACAAAAAGTCATTCTGAACGGAGGACTCAATTGTAGTGTTATGGATGGATGGTGGCGGGAAGCTTACAACGAAAAAAACGGCTTCTCGATTGGAGAGGACAAAGACCTGAACCTTCCACCGGATCAGCAGGACAGTCTCGACGCCGCGAACCTTTACGAAGTGGTCGAAAGAAAAGTGATCCCACTTTTCTATGACCGCGATGCAGCAGGCGTTCCGCTGAAATGGATCAAGATGATTAAGGAATCAATCAGAACCATAGCGCCGATCTACAACACGACGAGAATGGTGAATGAATATATAAATAAATATTACATGGAAAAGTAACGGGAAATCTAAAATGAATAAGACAGATGAACTTTGTATTAACACGATCCGCTTTCTCGCAGTTGACGCAGTGCAAAAGGCAAATGCAGGACATCCAGGGATGCCGATGGGAACGGCCCCGATCGGATATATCCTGTGGACGAAGTATCTGCGACATAATCCGAAGAACCCGAAGTGGGAAAACCGCGACAGGTTCGTACTATCTGCCGGACACGGCTCGATGCTTCTCTATTCGCTGCTCCATCTTACAGGCTACCAGGTCTCGATCGACGACCTGAAGAGTTTTCGCCAGTTCGGCAGTAAGACTCCCGGGCATCCGGAATATGGGTTGACTCCCGGAGTGGAAACGACGACCGGTCCTCTCGGACAAGGATTGGGAAACGCAGTCGGCATGGCAATCGCCGAAGCTCATCTGGCAGCATGTTTCAACCGGGAAAATCTCAACATAGTGGATCATTACACTTATGTCATCGCAGGTGATGGAGACATGATGGAGGGTGTTACGAGTGAAGCAAGCTCAATTGCCGGCCATCTAAAGCTTGGCAAAATGATTGTCTTCTACGACGACAATCATATAACAATTGAGGGTAAGACGGATATAACATTCAGCGAAGACGTCCTGGCACGCTATGCAGCTTATGGCTGGCACACGCAGCGAGTGACAGACGGTAACGACCTCGATGCGATCACGAAAGCCATTGAGACGGCAAAGGGAGTGACAGACAAGCCATCGATCATTGCTGTCAGAACTCACATCGGGTATGGTTCGCCGAACAAACAGGACACAGGTGAAGCACACGGTTCTCCGCTTGGAGAAAAGGAGGTCGAGCTTACGAAGAAGAACCTCGGTTGGCCACTTGAGCCTGCGTTTCTCGTACCGGACGACTCTTTGAAGGTATTCCGTGGATGTATAGACAAAGGCGCGAAGCTCGAATCGGACTGGAACAATCTCTTCCGCGAGTATGAGAAGAAGTATCCCGAACTTGCCGGGCAGTATCAATCGTGGATGGCAGGCGAAGTGCCCGCAGATGCGTTCAATGACATTCCGAAGTTTGATCCTGCAGCGGGGGCGGTGGCAACTCGCGCAGCGTCGGGCAAAGTGATCAATGCATTCTCGTCGAAAGTGAAGAACTTCCTCGGCGGAGCTGCAGATCTTTCTCCCTCGACGGACACGATAATGAAGAGTGAGACGGATTTTTCTGCAGCCGACAGATGCGGCAGGAATTTTCACTTCGGCATCCGCGAGCACGGCATGGGTGCAATTCTGAACGGGATGGCGGTGCATGGCGGTCTGATTCCCTTCGGTGCGACATTCCTGGTTTTCGCTGATTACATGCGTCCGCCAATCCGTCTTGCTGCGCTGTCCCACTTCAGAACGATCTACGTGTTTACTCACGACAGCATCGGACTCGGAGAAGACGGGCCGACGCATCAGCCAATCGAGCATTTCATGGCGCTGCGAGTAATCCCGAATCTCGTGTTTGTTCGTCCGGCAGATGCAAACGAGACGGCTGAGGCATGGAAGTTTGTACTTCAATATAAGAAAGGACCCGTCGCACTTGCTCTGACCCGGCAGAAACTTCCAGTGATTGATAGAAAAAAGTACGCAAGTGAATCAGGGCTGCAGCGCGGAGCTTACATTCTTGCAGACACGAATTCACCGGAGGCAATCATCATAGCAACAGGCAGCGAGGTCGGCCTCGCTCTTAAAGCGCACGAGGAGCTTGTTTCCAAAGGAAGCAAAGTCAGACTTGTAAGCATGCCGAGCTGGGAAGTATTCGAAATGCAGGATCAGAAGTACAGAGATTCCGTGCTACCGCCCAGCGTGACCCGAAGAGTCTCAATAGAAGCGGGCATCACTAAAGGATGGGTCAAGTATATCGGACGCGACGGCATTTCAATTGGCGTAGACAAGTTCGGTTCTTCAGCTCCCGGCGACGTGGTCATGAAAGAGTATGGAATAACCAGCGAAGCGGTCGTGGCTGCCGTGGACAAACTGTTGAAAGAATAATTTCCTGGAGGAGAGTCAAGGAAGTGCCGCTTGAGGAACGCAGCTCGAAATATCTTCGGAGCATTGAGAAGACTCTGCTCAACAATCACTGTCATAAAATTAAACGGGATGCTGTCCTGACTGTAAATCCCGATCAGGGTTCGGAGAACGAAGGACATCCGAAGTTTTATAAGTGCATCAAGGAATCCGACAGAGTCATCGGAGAATGTTTCGACGATTGGGCACGTCCGCGAATCGATATAAATCTTCTGTCTCTCCGCAAGCAGTTATTGATCAAAAGCGTGCGCATCGAGCATCTATCGTGCTGACCTCCGGGCAACCCGATATTGAAAGAATATTGTCGAAGCTTTCCTCTGCAGAAGGTTTTGACGGGGATGCCGGGAACATTGACAAGAACCGGAAGCACGGTGTAGAACAAAGTGAAATAGAGCAGGTGTTTTTCAACCCGCCTTCGGTCATAATAGCAGATGTAGAGCACTCGGAAAAAGAGGCACAGTGGAAGATTTTAGGACGAAGCGATAGCGGAAGAAGTCTGGTTGTCGTTTTCACGATGCGCAAAAACTTGATTCGTCCCATTTATGCCCGCGCGATGAATAGAAAGGAAAGGACCTTTTATGAAGAAGAGGTTGAGAAAAATACCGGAATTCAACAATGAGGATGAGGAGCGAGAGTTTTGGGCAAAACATTCTCCCCTGGACTATGAGCATGGACCGGTCCTCGTAGTTCGTTCTTTTCCCAACCTCAAGCCCTCTACCGTGCTTACTTCTATCAGGCTTCCTTTGTGGCTTATGGCCGAGCTAAAAGGAATCGCAAATAAAAGGGACATCCCAACTCAGTCCCTTATGAAAATGTATTTAGCCGAAAAGGTCGAAGAAGAACGGAGATCGAATATCCGGCGTCGGAATACCCGATCAAGAATACAGCGTGCCGGAGTGAGCAAGGGCTGAAGCGCATTCGGCAGTACTCCGCTTATGAGTACCGGTTCACACTATCAACTAAGAAATTAAAATCTGTCAGGAAAACCAATGGCAATCAGTTACGACTTCCAAATCGGAAAAGCCGACACACTGCTGTCGGAAGGATTGAAGGATCTCGACTCCAAAGAATTTCTCAAGAAGATGTGGCAGAGGGACGGCACGGTCTGGACTGCCGACCCACGCCACCATGTCATTGCGGCTCACAGGCTCGGTTGGCTGGATCTTCCGGGCAAGATGAGACAGCAAGCTGAGTCACTGGAGCAGTTCGCCCGCGATAGAGTATTCCGAAAAGCCAGTCACATTGTCCACCTCGGCATGGGTGGCTCGAGTCTCGCGCCGGAAGTATTCTTCAAGACATTCGGCAATGCAGCCGATTATCCGGAGTTGATTGTGCTTGACTCGACTGATCCGGACCACATCCAGCATGTCATATCGAAAGTTGAAATAGAATCGACTCTCTTCATCGTGGCCTCGAAGTCGGGCGGTACGATTGAGACCGCTTCACTTGCGAAGCTTTTCTACGATAGACTTACCGCTGCCGGTATCGAGTCGGTAGCTGAGCACTTCGTCGCGATTACAGATGCCGGCACTGCTCTCGCGAAGGAAGGCAAGGAGAAGTACGACAAAGTTTTCATTAATCCATCCGACATCGGCGGGCGATATTCAGCCCTGAGCTATTTCGGCCTCGTACCGTTCGCGTTGTTGGGAAGAGATCTGATGAGGCTGTTGCGCACAGCAGTAGCTGAAGAGGATGCCTGCGGAATTGGTGTGCGTGCTTCGACGTCCAATGCAGTGAGACTTGGTTCTTTGCTCGGGAAACTTGCCGCAACAGGCATCAACAAGCTTACGATTGAAACCAGTTCTTCTCTTTCTACAGTTGGGTGGTGGATAGAGCAGCTTGTCGCCGAAAGTACCGGCAAAGCAGGGAAGGGAATTCTTCCGGTTACCGGAGAAGAGGTTACAGCCGCACCGTTCTACTCGAAAGACAGAGTTTTTGTCTACATCAGACTGAAGGGAGATGTTGATCTATACACGGAAGAGAAGATCGGAGTGTTGAGGAAGAACGGTTTCCCGGTGATCACTATCGAGCTTGATGACCCCTATGATATCGGCGGTTTGTTCTATCATTGGGAAATCGCGACAGCTGCCGCAGCTTCAATACTGAGCATCGATCCTTTCGATGAACCGAACGTACAGGAAAGCAAAGACAACACCAGGCACGTATTGCAGGAATACGAATCGACCGGAACAATGGATTTCGGCACGTCATCGCTGCTGGAAAGTCCGATGAGGGTATATGGCAATGCACAGCCGGCAAATAGTGTGCAAGACATTCTGAACAATCTGTTTTCAGGACGGAAGAGCGGAGACTATCTCGCGATGTTGGCGTATCTGCCCCGCACGGTTGAGGCTGGAGAGATGCTTTTCAAGATGCAGTCTCTTTTGAGGAACAGGCTGAGGGTTCCGGTGACGGTTGGATACGGGCCGCGTTATCTTCATTCCACCGGACAGTTTCATAAAGGTGGTACACCAAACGGACTTTTCCTTCAACTGGTCCATGATCCCGTCAATGATTACGCAGTACCCGGTGAAAAATATAGCTTCTCTGCGCTCTTCAGGGCACAGGCTATCGGGGATTACATTTCGCTGAAGTCCAAAAGCAAGCCGATCGTTTCCCTCATGCTTGGCAAAGATTTTATGAGCGGACTGAAGGAACTGTTCGCAGGACTTGACTAACGGATAGATGAATAACTCCGAGCGTGAATTTTCACGGGAAGAACGGACCTGCCTGCGGTTAGACAGGTTGCCATGGATTTCTTGATTATTTTACCTTTATGCAAAAATCCCTTGTGATCTGACAAATCTGTGTTCGAATTTCCTACTTGAAGAGCAAGGGCATCGTCACAGCACCGACGAGACTGGCAACGAAGTTGACGACATCGTTGTTGATCCACTTAAATCCGTTTTCAAGCTTCGTCGGGTTACCTCCGCAATGTTTCTTCCGCTCAGTTATTTTTCCGCAAGCCGGACATCGATACTGAGACTGAAGCGTCCCGCCGAGAATACTGTCCGCAAAACTACCGACCGCTCCACTTGCGGCAGCTAAGACTACAAATCGAACAAGAAATCCCGAATATCCTCCGGCAAGGGGGAGAGCCAAAATGCCGAGCACGGCTGCTGCGAGAAGTCCGGCGGTAGATCCGTAAGCAGATATTCCGCCGGAAGTGCCTTTTGCTACTCTTTGCCAGACGGTTGGAGAGAACGGATCTCTTCTTGAGAAAACCCCAAACTCAGTGGCAACGGTATCCGCAGTCACAGCGGCAAGCGAACCGACATAGGCAAGGAACCATTGATGACCGGGTGCCGCTATACTTCCGATTACCGCGATGACTCCCACGCCGCCATTTGCAAACACCTGTCCGGAGTCGCGCGTATGACCTTTTTCATACAAGAGATTGAAGCTGCTCTTCTTCGAGGCAAATAATCTGGAGGATATACTCCCGATTATGAAGAAGGTCATGATCGGAACCGCCCATTCCCAGCCGCCGAATCCGAAAATGAACCCACCCACAATGAATGTTGCAACCGCACCATCGCGTGTGAGAAATTTCAACAAGTAAGAAACCCCTGCTACTAGTGCCGCGAGGAGTTCACCAATCATGAAGAAATCGAAAAGTGCCGGATTTGAAACCGCGACATAGATCAGCAGGGAGGCGATGAGCGGGACGCTGAAGTTATCCGTGGCTCTGGGCGAGACGAGTTCGACGGCTGCGACCATGATGCCGATTGAGACGCTGATGGCAAGTGCAGTACTCCATGAGAGTGCAAGGATGGCCGAGTGGTTTTCTCGAAACACGGCGAGTCCGGCAATAACCATTGCCGACGACGCGAGGAACATTGCTGCGGTGCCTTCAAAAGTCTTGCGCTCCCCGAACACCAAAACTTCGTGCGTGTTTGAAACGGATGAGCCCACAATAGCCGCGAGAGGATCTCCGACTCCCATTATCAGCATTGCTGTCGAGACGATGAAGGCTGCCTTGTCCCAGAAAAGGAGAACGAGCACCAGGAAAGAGACTGGATAGTAGACGGTTCCGAGGTTCGTCCTGTCCACGTTCATTCCTTTGAAGATTCCGAGGCGAAGGGAAGCAAAATTGACAACAACAAAGATTCCGCCGAGCAATGCGGGGTAGAAAACATCATGGAACAGGAATGGGGTCCAGAAAACGACAAGTGCAACTGCGACATGGACAAATCGGCGCGTCGAGCGCTGCTGCAAATTCAGGATTAACCTGGCGCGGTCGGCAGCCAGTACGAGAAGTGTGAGGACGAGAAGCAGGAGGAGAAATTTTCCGAACTCACTCATAGTGGAGAAAGTAATTGGTGGGGCGGGAAAATACAAATAGTGGTCAATCCCGCGCGTTAACTCGTTCTTCCGTTGTACTTCCCTCCATGATTGATTAAATTTTCAAAAATAAGGTTCCGTATGTCAGACCTACACCTCGACGGGAATTCTCTAACTATTGAAACGGCTTACCTTGCCGAAAAAGAATGTTCGAAACTCTCTCTGTCCCAATCATCTGTTCGCAACATGGAACGGTCCCGCAAAGTGGTTGAAAAGTGGCTCGAAGGCGATGAAGTTATTTATGGTGTCACAACCGGCTTCGGGGAATTTTCCACCGTCAAAATCCCGCATGAGAAAATTAAGCAGCTGAAGATAAATCTGATACGAAGTCATTCTGCAGGCACCGGCGATCCACTGCCGCCGGATATCGTCCGTCTTATCATCCTTCTTCGTGCGAACGCACTTGAGAACGGGTAAAGAGATATTGGGGCTATGAGGGAACAACGTACTCCGGGGGTTTTCGAGCTGGGTCTGATACCATTCATACCATCCAAAGGTTCGGTTGGAAGCAGCGGAGATCTAGTCCAATTGGCACACCTCGTATCGGCAATCATTGGCGAAGGAAGTTTCATGGCTGATGGGAAGAACGTTCCGGCGAGGAGTGTTCTGAAGAAGGCGGGACTCGCACCGATAGATCTCACGGCGAAGGAGGGGCTTGCATTAGTCAACGGGACGCAAATGATGGGTGCCTTCGCTGTACATTGCACGTACGAAGCTGCCGAACTCGCAAAGATATTCGATATTACGGGTGCGCTGAGTGT
Organism: Bacteroidota bacterium; assembly: GCA_021818875.1. Taxonomy (GTDB): domain Bacteria; phylum Bacteroidota; class Ignavibacteria; order Kryptoniales; family JAKASW01; genus JAKASW01. Next base: position 9,755 of record JAKASW010000049.1, on the reverse strand, counting down.
CGAGGCATTGCGCGGTACCGACGTGGCTTTCGATCCCCGCATTCAGAAGTTGCGGCCTTATAATGGCCAACGGAATTCGGCGAAGAACGTCAGGCAGCTTATGGAGGGAAGTGAGATCAGGAAATCTCATTTACATAATGACAAGCGCGTACAGGACGCGTACTCGCTCAGATGTATGCCACAGGTGCATGGCGCCGTCAGGGACACCATTACCTTTTGCAGCCAGCAGGTGAATATCGAGATAAACTCTGCCACCGATAATCCGCTTATATTTGCCGGCTCAGAGAATGGCGGCGATGGAAAAGGAGTCCATCTGGAAGGAGGGAATTTTCACGGTGAGCCTCTCGCATTGGCGTGCGACTTCCTGGCGATAGCATTGAGTGAGTTCGCGAGTATCTCTGAGCGGCGAACCGAGCGAATGGTCAACTGGCAGCTCAGCGGTCTCCCGAAGTTTCTGATTGAGAATGGCGGCCTCAACTCGGGTATGATGATCGCGCAGTACACCGCGGCGTCTCTGGTGAGCGAGAACAAAGTGCTTTCGCATCCGGCAAGCGTCGACTCGATCCCCACGAGTGCGAACCAGGAGGATCACAATTCGATGGGTTCGATTGCGGCCCAGAAATGTTATCAGGTACTCGAAAACGTTTGGCGTGTTGCCGCTATCGAGTTACTGGTGGCCTGCCAGGCGATCGATTTCACAAGAATAATCGGAGATACCAAGAAACCGTTGAAGTGCGGGAAGGGAACGGAAGCGGTGTACGGTCTGGTAAGAAAGAAAATATCTCACCTCGACAGAGACCGGATGCTTCATGCTGATATAGAGGCGGCATTGGGGCTGTTGAAATCCGGCGAGGTGATACGTGCGGCGGAGGCAGCGTCGGGTAAACTTGATTAAAGGAGGGACCATCATGGACGTAACGTTTCAAGTAAGCTTGTATCCCATCGCAAAAAAAGACTTCAAGACGCCGATAAGCAACTTCATTGCCAGCCTCAAGAAAGGTGGAATCAGTGTCGCGGTGCATGAGACATCGACTATCGGCAGCGGCAACACAGACAAGGTCTTTGAAGCGCTCAAGAAAGCTTATCTGTCTGCAGCCAAAGAAGGCGACATGGTTATGGTCGTTACCGTGGTCAATGGAGCGCCGACAAAAGAGGAACTGGATGTGTTGAATAGCGAATGAATACCGGTCAAAGCGAAACCATCCTTTTTCGGAACAAGTATCGAATCCAATCGACCCGGTTGAAAGGATGGGATTATTCTCACGATGGTTGTTATTTTGTAACGCTGTGCGTGAAGGACAGGGATTGTGTTTTCGGCCAGGTATCAGATGGAGGAATGATCCTTTCAGAAATTGGCGCCGCCGCGTACAGTTGCTGGATGGCAATCCCTCGTCATTTCCCATTTGTAGAATTGGACCAGCATGTGGTTATGCCCAATCATGTTCATGGAATAATCATCATTAATAAGAATGATACAAACGTAGAGACGCAAGATTTTGCGTCTCTGCGTTATCGTTATCGAAATCCTAATCGTTTTGGTCCACAGTCGCGCAATTTGGCATCGGTCATTCGCGGTTACAAAATCGGGGTGAAAGAACGGGGGATACAAGATGACGTTGCATTTGAATGGCAACCACGTTATTACGACAGAATTATCCGCAATGAAAAAGAATTGAACAATGTAAGGAACTACATCTTCAACAATCTTTTGAACTGGAGAAAAGACAGCGAATTTGTACCATCTTAGTCATAAACTGGGAGAATAAATGCCAATACCAAATGACGCAATTCACGAGATGCCGAAGGTGCAGCTGCACGATCATCTCGACGGCGGCTTACGACCTGAAACCGTCATCGAACTCGCGAAGGATCAGAAATACGATTCACTTCCTACGAAAGATCCAACCGAACTTGGCGAGTGGTTCCATCGTGGCGCGAATAGGGGAAGCCTGCCGCTGTATCTGGAAGGATTTGCTCACACGTGTGGCGTGATGCAGACTCCTGAGGCGCTGGAGCGTGTTGCCTATGAGATGGTGGAGGATATGAAGAAGGACGGAGTCGTTTACGTAGAGACGAGATTCGCCCCGGTCTTCCACACTGACAAAGGGCTGCATTGGGAAGAGGTGGTTGCATCTGTTCTTCGCGGACTTGAAAAAGGGAAGAGAGACTTCGGTATCGGGTACGGTTTGATAATTTCCGCAATGAGAAATATGAACCTGAGTGAGGAGATGGCGCAGCTCGCCGTCGATTTCCGCGACCGCGGCGTCGTCGGATTCGATCTTGCCGGTGAGGAAGGTGGTTATCCTCCGAAGAAACACGTTGAAGCGTTCCATTATATCCAGAGGATGAATTTCAACATAACGATCCATGCAGGCGAGGGGTTTGGAAAGGAATCCATCTGGCAGGCGATTCAGTGGTGCGGCGCGCACCGTATCGGTCACGCAACGAGGCTGCTCGAAGATATAGTCATGGTTGACGGCAAAGCGGTAAAATTAGGAACGCTCGCGCAGTACGTTCTCGACAAGCGAATTCCTCTCGAGATGTGCCTGAGCTCAAATGTTCATACCGGCGCTGCAAAGAACTTGCAGGAGCATCCGTTCGGCATTTATTACAAGGAGAAATTCAGAGTCACGTTGAACACGGATAACCGTTTAATGAGTGCAACTTCGTTGACAAATGAATTCAAACTTGCCGAGGAAGTATTCGGACTGACTTTTCCTGAGATGGAGAAGTTGACGATCAATGCAATGAAAAGTGCGTTCATCCCGTATGGGGAACGCATGAAATATATCTACGATGTCATAAAGCCAGGCTTCAAGAAAATTCGAGAAAAGTACCGGCTTACAGGCGAAGCGCCATACGGCGGAAGATAGTTGTACGGGAGTTCCAATCCTGAATAACAATATGTCGGGAAATTAACTCCCGACGAACGGAGGCAAAACGTGTCTACTGAAGTAAGACAGACAACGGAGCAAACATCTCGCATTGTTCGTGCCCCGAGAGGCACACAACTAAACACGAAGGGTTGGCAGCAAGAAGCAGCTCTCCGAATGTTGATGAACAATCTCGATCCCGAGGTTGCAGAGAAGCCGGACGAGCTGATAGTCTACGGCGGAAGCGGAAAAGCCGCGAGGAACTGGGAGGCGTTCGATGCGATCGTCGCAACTTTGAAACGGCTCGACAACGATGAGACGCTCCTCATTCAATCAGGCAAGCCGGTCGGAGTATTCAAGACCTACGAGGATGCGCCGCGCGTGCTGATTTCGAATGCGATGCTCGTACCAGCATGGGCGAATTGGGATGAGTTCAGAAGGCTTGAGGCACTTGGCTTGACGATGTTCGGACAAATGACTGCTGGAAGCTGGATATACATCGGAACGCAAGGGATTCTTCAAGGGACGTACGAAACGTTTGCAGAGGCAGCGAGGAAATATTTCGGAGGCACATTGGCCGGAAGATTTGTTCTCACGAGCGGTCTCGGCGGTATGGGCGGTGCGCAGCCGCTTGCTGCGACAATGAATGGCGCTGCGTTTCTCGGAGTTGAAGTCGACCGTCAGAGAATAGAACGCAGGCTTAAGACCGGTTACCTCGACAAGATGACCACCGATCTTGACGAAGCATTGTCAATGGTGATGAGTGCGAAATGGAAAAAGGTCCCGCTCTCGGTCGGACTGCTTGGCAATGCTGCCGATGTGATTCCTGAAATTGCCCGACGGCGGATTGTTCCTGATTTGCTCACCGATCAGACAAGTGCCCATGATACCTTGAATGGTTACGTCCCTGCGGGAATTTCGTATGAATCCGCTCTTCAAATTCGAAAGAGCGATCCGAAGAAATATATCTCGATGGCCAGGGAGTCTGTCGTCAGGCACCTCCGCGGTATGCTCGACATCAAGAGCCTCGGTGCCGTGACATTCGATTATGGAAACAACATTCGTGGAGAAGCGAAGGTGAACGGAGTGGCGGACGCATTTGAAATCCCCGGTTTCGTTCCCGAGTTTATTCGACCGCTGTTCTGTGAAGGCAAAGGCCCGTTCAGGTGGGCCGCACTGAGCGGCGATGCTGAAGATATCTACGCAACAGATGAAGCTGTAATGAAGGCATTTCCTGACAACACCAATCTTGTAAACTGGATTCAGAAAGCCCGGAAGCATGTGAAGTTCCAGGGACTGCCTGCAAGGATTTGCTGGCTCGGATATGGTGAGCGTGATAAGATGGGACTGATCTTCAACGACCTTGTCAAATCAGGAAAGGTCAAGGCGCCGATAGTCATCGGGCGCGACCATCTTGATGCGGGAAGTGTTGCGTCGCCGAACCGGGAAACAGAAAAGATGAAAGACGGCTCAGACCCGATCGCAGACTGGCCGATACTGAATGCACTTCTGAATGCCGTGGGCGGTGCAAGCTGGGTATCTGTGCACCATGGTGGAGGTGTTGGAATAGGACTGGCGATTCACGCCGGTATGGTCGTGGTTGCAGACGGTACCGGTTCCGCGGCGAAGAGGCTAAAAAGGGTGCTGACGTATGATCCAGGGCTGGGCGTTGTGAGACACGCAGACGCCGGTTATGATGATGCATTACGGGTCGCGCGGGAAAAGGGAATTGATATGCCGATGGTCAAAAGGGATTTGAAATAGCACAGGGTCACTTTTGGTTAATGGAATAATGGAGTAGTGGATCGATGTCCCTCCCAATAATTATATATGGGCATGCGGGATCCCGCAAGGCGAGAGATTACCGGATTCACTTTCTATGAAGCTTTATTACCGTGTTACGGGGCATGGTCGCGCGCTCATTCTGCTTCACGGTCTCTTCGGCTCTGGAGACAATTGGTACACGCTGTCAAAAAGCTTCGGAGAACAATTCCGAACTTACACCATTGACCAGAGGAATCATGGCCGCTCACCGCACAGCGAAGTTTTCAATTACGAAGTCATGGCGGAGGATCTTAATGAGTTGATGGCCGACCACGATATTGAATCTGCAAGTATTCTTGGCCACTCGATGGGCGGAAAGACAGCTATGCAGTTTGCGGCTATGTATCCGGGAAAGGTTGATAGGCTGATTGTCGTAGACATCGCTCTGAGGCAATATCCGCCGGGCCACGATAAGATTTTTGAAGCCATTTTTCGATTAGACTTGCGAAAGTATAAAACAAGATCGGAGCTAGAAGCGGCACTTGCCCCGGAAATAAGTGATCTTGCAGTCAGACAACTCCTCCTCAAGAATGTTGAACGAGATGAGAACAAACGATTCAGATGGAAGATCGACATCGATGCGATCTATCAGAACTATGAGAACGTAAATGCAGTCATAACTCTAAAGACTTCATTTGAAAGGCCTACGTTGTTTATTCGCGGTGGAAAATCTACTTATATCAGCCCATCTGATCTGGAGGAGATTCGTAGATTCTTTCCGCTGGAAGAGGTGGTCACGATTGATGGGGCAGGACACTGGGTCCATGCGGATGCACCCGCAGAGTTTTCAAAAGCTGTAATGGAATTTTTATCAAGATAGAGGCGTTATACCTCTTGCATGTTTAATCCAAGCTGTTTGCAATCAATTGCTTTCCCGTGGCGTCTAGTAGTCCAACCGGGGAAAGCGAGGCAGCCAGCAATGTTTGAAAATTTTCCAATCGAAAACTAACTTCTAAATTGAACAGGAGGAATTTATGTCGGTCGAAATTGGCAAGAAGGCGCCTGATTTCAAATTGTATGACACGGACAGAAAAGAAAGAAGTCTCTCAGAGTTTGCCGGCAAGAAAGTGGTGCTCGCGTTTTATCCCGGGGCATTCACAAGTGTATGCACAAAGGAACTCTGCAACTTTCGCGATTCACTCAGCAAGTTCAACAATATCAACGCGCAGGTCATTGGGATAAGCGTTGACCCGCCGTTTTCGAACAAGGCTTTCGCGGATCAGAATAAACTCAACTTCCCGATATTGTCTGATTTCAACCGGCAAGCGGTCAAAGCCTACGATGCGTACCATGATAATTTTGTCGGAATAAATGGGTATACCGCCGCCAAGCGGGCAGTCTTTGTAATCGACAAATCCGGGGACATGAAGTACAAATGGGTTTCCAACGATCCGGGAGTCGAGCCCAACTATGACGAAGTCTACAAAGCTGTGGAATCAGCTAGCTGAGTCCACTCCATCGTTTTCAATTGCAGGCTCGCAGCAGATGTTGCGCGCCTGTTTTTTTCTTACGGTTTCTTAATTTTTAACGATCGAAGCGAAGGGAGATATAAAGATGGGGAAGACCGTGAAAACAAACCCCAAAGAAAATGTCGCCGGGATTGAATCGGGGGACAAAGCACCCGACTTCACTCTTAAGAGCGATACCGGCGAATCTGTTAAGCTATCTGGACTTAAAGGGAGGAAAGTCGTTTTGTATTTCTATCCGAAAGACGATACCCCCGGCTGCACGAAGGAAGCTTGCTCCTTCAGAGACGGTTTCAAGGAATTCGAGAAAAAAGGAGCTATCGTGCTTGGAGTGAGCACGGACTCGATTGTATCGCACCAGAAATTCAAAGAGAAGTTCCATCTGAATTTTCCCCTGTTGAGCGATGAAGAAAAGAAAGTTGTAAATGCCTACGGAGTCTGGAAACAGAAATCACTTTATGGAAGGAAGTTTATGGGGATTGAACGTACGACATTTGTCATCGATGAAGCTGGAAAGGTGAAGAAAGTCTTTCCCAGGGTGAAAGTGGACGGCCATTATGATGAGGTCCTGGCAGAACTATGAGCGAAGTTAAGATCGACTTTGAATTGGAGGACCTTGTCCGGGAAGTGCTGCTGAAGCTGGGAGAAGATCCCGAAAGGGAGGGACTGCAGAAAACTCCTTATCGCGTCGCGAGAGCTTATGAATTTCTCACCAAAGGCTATCACCAGGATATCGAGGCGGTAATGAACAATGCCGTCTTCAAAGACAAGTATAACCAGATTGTAATTGTAAAAGACATCGACTTCTATTCGCTGTGCGAGCATCATCTCCTTCCTTTTTTCGGAAAAGTGCACATCGCGTACATACCGAACGGTAAGATCGTCGGCTTGAGTAAAATGCCGAGAGTAGTCGAAGTATTCGCCCGGCGGCTCCAAGTGCAGGAACGGATGACTCAGCAAATTGCCGAGACCCTCTACAACTACCTGGAACCGTTTGGTGTCGGAGTTGTTGTGGAGGCGCAGCATCTATGTATGATGATGCGGGGTGTCGAGAAGCAGAATACTATCGCGACCACGAGTGCAATGCTCGGAGAGTTTCATGAGGATGTGAAGACGAGAGAAGAGTTCCTGAATTTGATAGGTCGAAGATAAGATTGAGTTGAGTCTCTCGGGGAAAGTAGCAATCATAACCGGTGCGACCAGGGGCATCGGAAAATCCATTGCGGAGCGTTACGCGCAAGCAGGAGCAAAACTTATTCTATCTGCCAGGAGAAAAGACGCGCTGGATAGAGTCGCGGACAGCTTGCAGAATGCAGGCGCCGACGTTATGGTACACCCGGCCGACATGTCGGATGAAAAGGACATCGTCGGCCTCGTTGCGGCGGCAGCGGAGAGATTCGGGAGAATAGATGTACTCGTGAACAATGCCGGCTTCGGCATTTTCAAACCTGTTTCCCAGACGAAGACGGAAGAGTTCGACGCACTCTTCAATGTGAATATGCGGGGGAGTTTTCACCGCCACCCGTCAGGTACTGCCGTTCATGATCGAACAAAATGACGGAGTAATTTTGAATATCGCTTCATTGGCCGGAAAAAACGCCGTCGAAAACGGGGCTGTATATGCTGCAACCAAATGGGCGCTGCTCGGCTTTGCTAAGAGCTTGATCCTGGAGGTTCGGAAGTACAACATCAGGGTTGTCACAATAAGCCCCGATTCGGTAGATACAGACTTTGGGTCCGGTCACCATCCGAACAAGGATAAAATCTTGAAGCCCGAAGATGTAGCCGAAGCAGCAGTTCTCGCCGCTTCGCTTCCTGCGCGTGCCATGATGAGTGAAATTGACCTGAGACCGACCAACCCGAAATAAGATGGAATCTGGAAAGGAATTGTTTGACGTAACCATAATCGGCGGCGGTCCCGTTGGTCTGTATGGGTTGTTCTACGCGAGGCTGAGGGGTATGAAGGCGAAGATTGTCGATGCACTGCCGGAACTGGGTGGTCAGCTCGTCACACTTTATCCGGAGAAAAATATCTTCGATGTCGGCGGTATCCCGCGAATAATTGGCAGGGACCTTGCGAAACAACTCGTTGAACAGGCGCTCTCTCTCAACCCTACCGTCTGTCTTGGGGAGAAGGTCATTTCATTTGTAAGGCACGAAGAAGCCGGACAGTCTGACTTTGAGCTGATCACTGAAAATGGGACATCCCATCTCACGAAGTCGATCCTGTTGACGGCGGGTATCGGTGCATTCAATCCGAAGAAACTTGAAGGACGGGGCATCGAGAATTTCGAGGGTAAGGGGGTACACTATTTCGTTTTGGAGAAAAAAGAGTTCAAGGGGAAGGACGTTCTGATAATTGGCGGCGGCGATTCGGCCGTTGACTGGGTGCTGAATCTTCTCGACACGGCGGCTAACATTACTCTAATCCACCGTCGCGACGGGTTCGGTGCACACGAAGAATCGGTAAGAGAGATGATGGGTTCTCGTGCTGACATCAGGACTTCATACGAATTGAAGATGATCAGAGGCGACTCCAGAGTCGAGGAGGCTGTTATCTATAACAACAAAACCCTCGAGGAGACTACCCTTAGTGTCAGCGAGATTATTCTGAACCTGGGTTTTCATGCCGACCTGGGACCGATAAAACGTTGGGGACTTGAAATCGATAAGGGTGGGATCGTTGTGAATGCGCGTATGGAAACCAACATTACGGGTATTTATGCCGCCGGAGATGTTGCGTCGCATCCTGGAAAACTGAAGTTGATCGCTACAGGTTTTGGAGAAGCGGCGACTGCAATAAACTTCGCTAAGAAGTTTGTAGATCCTGCGTCGAAAGTTTACCCTAGGCACTCCAGCGATATGAAAAGTCTTCCGACAAGCACTGCCGATTGAGCCGGTCTCTTTGAACTCCGGAATCAAGTATTTGCTTTCCAGGATAGGCCGCAACTTCACTTCACTCAGGCACTACAACTACAGGCTCTACTGGATTTCACAGCTCATCTCCGTCACGGGAACGTGGATGCAAAATGTTGCGCTTGCATGGCTCGTTGTCACCATTACCGGCTCCCCCGTTGCACTTGGCACCGCCACAGCCTTTCAGTTCCTCCCGATTTTACTTTTGTCGCTTTTTGCCGGCGTCATAACTGACAGGCTGACGAAGCGAAAGATCATAATTTGGACTCAAAGCCTGTCGGCTTTGCAGGCCGTAATTTTGTGGATACTCGTCGCTTCAAAAGTGATAACCATCTTTGAGATCTATGCACTCTCGTTGTTCATCGGTCTCATCAATGCGCTGGACCAGCCCGCGAGACAGTCATTTGTCGCTGAGATGGTCCCCGACCAGGATGTCGGCAATGCAATCGCGCTAAACTCCCTCCTGTTCAATGCTGCGAGGACGATTGGCCCGGCAATAGCCGGTGTTACAATTGTTCTGGTCGGTGTGGCACCTGCGTTTATGATCAACGCTTTGAGTTTCCTGGCGATAATTGTTGCGCTCCTGATGATGAAGAAATCCTTGCTCAGGATTTCAACAATCAAAATCCAATCGAACATGAAAGAGGGACTCAAGGAGGGAGTTGCTTTCGCGCCG
>JAKASW010000394.1 GCA_021818875.1 Bacteroidota bacterium | reverse complement strand
GATTATCCACGCGGTCGGACCTCTAACGATTCGATGGTACGCCTTGATGTGGGAACTCGCGTTTCTTGCCGGTTACCTCTTTGGAGCTAAGATGTTCCGCGACGCGGGCAAACCAGTCCAACGTCTGGACTCGTTGTTTGTCTACGCCATTATCGGTATCGTGGTCGGAGCGCGACTGGGACAGGTTTTCTTCTATACGCCCAATTTCTATTTTGCACACCCAATCCAAATACTGGAAATCTGGAATGGCGGTTTGGCAAGCCATGGTGCAGTGGCGGGCGCGCTTATCGCGTTGTGGCTTTATGTCCGAAAATATCCGGATATGAAATACTTCTGGCTCTTGGATCGAATCGTCATACCTGTTACCTTAGGCGGTGCATTCGTACGGATCGGAAATTTCTTCAACTCAGAAATCTTGGGCCATGTGTCTCACCTGCCGTGGGCAATTATATTTGAACGAGTCGATATGTTGCCGCGCCAGCCGTCTATGTTGTATGAAGCAGCCTGGTACATCATAGGTTTCTTCTTGCTCTGGTGGATATATAGGCGACATAAAGGAGCGCCTCCGGAAGGGCTGATTTTCGGAGTCTTTCTCGTCTACGTCTTCAGCGGCCGAATTCTAATCGAGTTCACTAAGACTCATCAGGCAGATTTCACAGCACACTGGCCGATAAAGATGGGTCAGCTTCTTAGTATTCCGCTTGTGCTATGGGGTCTCTGGCTGCTTGCAAATAGGGTCACACACAAAAAGCCGGCCTGACACGACAGCATCTGAGGCTTCAATCTGGAGATCTATTTTATCTGAGATCGGCATTTGTCACAAACCCCGAAGAACTCCAGCGAGTGGCTGAGCACTTTGAAATCAGTCTGCTTATTCACCTCGCCTATCAGTTTCGCTTAATTGAAAATGACATCCTCAACATCACCGCATTTGTCATAGACAACATGATGGCGGTGGGCAATTCCCGAGATGAGATCATACAGGACGGCATTGTCTTTGAATTGCGTTCTGCCGACTATTCCCAATCCGGTAAAATAGTCAAGCGTCTTGTAGATCGTGCCCCGATCGATAGCAACCTTTTTCTTCTTCAATAGAGAGGAAATCTCAGCTATGCTTTGTGGAGTTGCTCTAAGCAGGCTGAGCAGCATTCGTCTCTGGTTGGTCAACCGACGACCATTTTGCCGGAGTTCTTTCGGGATGTTACTTGTAACTTTGTTCATGCACCACCAATTAAGCTAGCCGACCGCCTGCGATGGCCATCGTCCACGAAGACATGGTCATTTCCTACGGATTCTTAAGACGTCGTCCATCACATGATGGAGTATGTCTCCGAGAAACAGGAAGATGCTATAACCCAGAAAGTCGTGCATCCACTCAAACTCTGCGATCTGTTCACCGCCTAATAGCCCAACCGTTAGCCCCACTATCCAGACCCCGGTTACTGCAGAGACCGATACCAACACCTTTGTCCACATGTTATCAACGCTGAACGGTGAGAGCATCGCCCAAGCAATGACGAAGAGTGTCGGTTGTCGTATTATCTCGTGGCCTGCAATCGCGCCCACACTGCTCCACAAATCCCCGATTCCGATGAGACCGATGCCGTCGATCAGCGAGTGGAGAAAATTGAGGAATGTGAAGGCGCCGAGAGTTAACCACAATCCTTTCTTTCGTGCTTTGATATCGCAAGTATATTTCCCAAAAATGTAGCCGACTCCTAACACAAAGGGTATTGGCCACCATACTTCCAGGTGAATGTCTACGAAGAGAAAAAAGAGAGGTACTGCAATTGCAACAAACGCGATGCGCCAGTACGCCCAGATTGAAAACATTCTCTTCCCTCGAACCGGTTCATCTGTGATATTTGCTTCCCTTTGTTTCGTATACCCGCTCCTCACCGCTGTTAGCTCCCTTGAATTCAAACTGGTCAGTCAAAATCAATGAGGGTTCTGTCTAATCTTGCAACCAAGTTGCAATAAAGCAATGGAATAATTTCTCTCGACTGGGATTGCCGAGTCAAAAATTACGGAAACATTCCATAACACAGCGTCTCGGTTGAATTTTGGAACAGTCAGGTCCAAAACATAACCAAGACGGCCGCGAGCCTGACTGTTCTCACAGGCATAAAGTTGTCAGGATTGCGGCAAGTATCAATGGATAGTCGTATTTATTTCGCTGTTAGTTCTGAATAGAGTTTGCGTGAACTGAATTCCCGGCCGGCAAAGTAGTACAGTTGCGGGTTCACGAAGACACCGTTCTTCATCACTCCATAATGCAGATGAGGCCCGGTAGAAAGTCCGGTATCGCCGCTCAGGCCGATCACCTGGCCTCGCTTCACCTTCTCACCGACCTTGACAAGAAATTTCGAAAGGTGCGCGAACAGAGTAGCGTACCCGAACCCGTTGTCAATCTCTACCACGTTGCCGTATCCTCCTTCTCGTCCAGCATAACTAACCACGCCGTCTCCCGTCGCATGTACATGTGACCCCACCTCACATCCAATGTCGATACCCTGGTGCATCATCATGACGTGGAGTATGGGATGAAACCGCATCCCGAACGGAGAGGTGATTATCCCATCCCGGATAGGCTCGATAGCCGGGATATGTCGGAACAGGACCCGATTCAGCTTCTGCCTGGCACGTATGCTCGACAAACTCTGTTTTTCCAGCTTTGCTTGCCTGTAGAGTTTGCTCATTTCGCCTGCAGCATCGGCAACAAGCCTGTTCTCCCCAGGCGGAAGGCTGTAATCTCTATTCATCTTGACGCCGCCGATCGCTACCTTCCGCTCCCCCGGCGGGACAGGCGGGAGGCCAACGGCCTCTCTAAGCTCGTTTCCATCGACTCCGAAAACATTCATGAAAGACTCATCATGCTCTAGCTTCCGATTAACCGCTACGAGGTCCGACTTAAGTGCGGCGTTTTCATACCTCGCGCTGTCCGCCCGGAGAACTTTCCATCCGAAAAGATCAATTCCAAAATTGCTGGTCAGTGCGGTCAGCAGCGACGTAGTAAGCATTAGAGAAATGACGATACAGGCAATCTTTGCCGCCCCGATTGGTTTGTAATTTAGATCGTACTCTGAGTACTGGTACAGTCTTGGCATCACTAATTCCTTCAACCTTTGGTGAAAAAAACAGCCACACAGAAGCATCAAGCTATGTGACTAAAGGTGAAGCTCCCGGCGGGGAAAATTTGCCGTGAACGACTTTAGAAAATAAGAAACCACTTTGGATTTGACAAGTGTTTTCTTCAGAACATTAAGTTGTAGCTGAGTCGGAACGCCCTGCCCGGCA
>JAKASW010000048.1 GCA_021818875.1 Bacteroidota bacterium | reverse complement strand
AAATATGCAGAAGATGCTCGCTGATTTTCAAAAGAATCTCGAAAAAGCCATGAGCGAACTCGAAGCTATGAGTGTTGTCGGTGAAGCTGGCGGCGGCATGGTGAAGGTGACGGCAAATGGAAAGAGGGAGATACTCAAGATAGATGTTGAAGAAGAGCTTATTAGAAGTCAGGATAAGCAGATGATCCAGGATCTCGTCGCAGCGGCGGTCAACAATGCGCTGTCAAAGGCCGAGAGGATGGCAGCTGATCACCTCGGTGCGAGCGCGGGTGGTGTGCTTTCAATGTTGCCGGGATTCAAGTTTGGAGGAGTCTCTTAGGTGAGGGATTCAATCATTTGGTTTGATTCTTACCATCTGTGATTTCAAGGGTTTCAGTTTGAAATGATATTCACATCACGGAGTCTTGAGTCTTTGATCGGCGAGTTGAGCAAGCTTCCGGGTGTCGGGAGGAAGACTGCCCAGAGACTGGCGCTTCATATCCTGAAGGCGGATGATGAGAACGCATTTCGTCTCGCAAACGCGATCATCGACGTTAAACAGAAGATAAGATATTGTTCTATCTGCCAGAATATTACGGAAACCGATCCGTGCTCGATTTGTTCTGATCCGAACCGGGATCACTCGTCGATCTGTGTGCTCGAAGATCCGAGTGACGTGCTGGCACTCGAAAAGACCAACGAGTTTCACGGGGTGTACCATGTTCTCGGAGGCACGTTGAGTCCTCTGGAGGGAGTCGGTCCGGACCGGCTCAAAGTGAAGGAATTGTTGAGCCGGCTGAAGGAAGGGGTAAGCGAAGTGATTCTTGCGATGAACCCCGATGTTGAGGGCGAGGCAACAACCATTTACTTAAGCAACCTCTTGAAGCCGCTCGGAATAAAAGTTACGAGAATCGCCCGCGGAGTGCCGGTGGGAGGAGATCTGGAATTTGCGGACGAAGCTACCCTGGTACGCGCATTGGAGGGAAGAATAGTTGTGCAATGAAGAAGTTGCCTATGGTTTTGGTCTGGTGTACTGTTATCATCGCCGGCTGCGGAATTTTTCAAACAAGGCAGCCGCAACCTCCGCAACAATCTCCGTCCGATTATCAACCTCCGCTTTCACCTGATGTGGTCATCCAGAATTTGATAAATTCGATATCAGACAGGAATGTGAATAATTATATCGCATGCCTTTCTGATCCTTCTTTCGGCGGACGGCCATTTTCTTTCGAACCCCCACCGGACGTCTACCGGCAGTACCAGGGAATTTTCGAAAACTGGGATGTCTCATCGGAACAGTATTATTTCAATAACCTGGTTGTTCAATCTGCGAAATCATCCAGTTCCCAATTGGTGCTGACGTCGGAAAACCTGACAACCCTTGGAGATTCGGCATCCTTCAGCGCGAGCTACACTCTGTATTGGCCTAACGATGTCCAGGGAAGTTTGCAACAAGTTGAGGGCAACCTAATATTCTACCTTGGAACCGACCGCAACGAAAATTGGTCCATTTACAAATGGATCGACTCCAAAGTTGGGGACAGTCTCAGCTGGAGCGACTTGAAGGCGAGGTTCTCCCAGTGAAAACGGATTTCGTCTTCTCGATTCAAAGGCTTCGAACCGAAAAAAGAGAAGCTTCGTACCTGAGCCGCGCCGTATTGATGAAGCTGATTGTCTTTGCACCGTTGATTTGTTTTGCCGGTTGTGAGAACCCGTTTGCCCCTAAGCTCGCGACTCAGAACGTGGCGCCCAACAGCATTCTTTCGAACCAGATGACAGTGGACGGTGTCTTTCAGAATTTTCTGTACGCATATACGTTCAAGGACACATCCGTGTACTCAAAATTGATTGCCCCGGACTTCACTTTCACTTATTGGGACTACGACGCCAATGTCCCGGTGGCATGGGGAAGGGACACAGAAATGAGATCAACCGGGTTGATGTTCCAGCTTATTGATCGCCTCTCATTGACATGGAACAACATATATTCGTTGACCGAGGACTCGCTCCATGCAACGATAACACGAGGATTCACACTTGTAGTTGCGTTTAATCCCGCTGACATTGAAGAGGTCGACGGGAAGGCTTACTTTGAAATGGAAAGGCCTTCGTCCACTTCACCATGGCAGATTTCATTGTGGAAGGACGAATCTAATTTCTAACCAACCTGTGGTGAGTAAAGTCGAACGATGAGAAAATTGAAAATCGCATTCCAGGGGGAGCGTGGTGCGTACAGCGAGATTGCCGCGAAACATTTCTTTCGCGGGACGACGACGGAGTTAATTCCTTTCAACACTTTCGCCGATGCTATACATTCAGTCGCAGGAGGAAGAGTCGACCGTGGCGTGCTGCCCGTAGAGAATACTCTCGGCGGCGGCATTCGGGAAGTCTTCAATTTGCTAGATGAAGAGAAAGTCTATGGAATCGGGGAAATCAGGCTGAAAATTTCGCACGCTTTGCTCGCAATTCGAGGTGCGGACCTCGCTTCAGTCAAGAGAGTTTACTCACATCCTCAGGCATTGCTTCAATGCAGGAAATTCATACGCGAAAAGAAGCTCACCCGGGTAGAATATTACGACACCGCTGGAGCTGCGAAGTTCGTGTCCGAAGCCGGCGACATTTCCGTCGCAGCAATCGCCAGTGAAGCGACGGCTGAGGATTACGGTCTCGTTGTATTGAAACGTCACCTGGAAAGTGATGGGCACAATTTCACACGGTTCATGATTATTGCAAATAAGTATTCCGTGCTTCCAAATGCCGACAAGACTTGTGTTGTGTTCGGACTAAGGAATAGACCGGGTGAATTGCATAGAGCTTTAAGTGTCTTTGCAATTCGCGACATCGATCTTTTGTCCATCGATTCGATTCCTATCGTCCGGAAGGCGTGGGATTACGAATTCTTCGTCGACTTTAGAGGAAGTGTCTCCGAGGAGAGGCAGGCAAATGCGATAAGCCATCTTCGCGAGATATGCCCTCACGTCAAGGTGATTGGTAGCTACAAGTCCGGGAGAACGATTATTTGAACCGGATTTGGTTTGTGGTCAAAGAAGCGTTCAGTGGACTCCGGCGCGCCAAGCTAAGTGCGTTCTTTTCGATTGTCATGGTCGCACTCTCGTTCATATTGCTGGGCACCTTCTTTATCACGTCGTCTCAAGCGGAGAAATTTCTCGACTACTTAAAGAACAAAGTCGAGATAGAGGCTTTTCTCTCCGACTCTTTGTCTCCCGATCAAGTGTCGGATGTGAGAAGGAGCATCCTGGCGGTGCCCGGCGTCCAATCGGTAGGATTCGTAAGCAAACAAGAGGCGGCGGAAATATTCAAGAAGGAGTTCGGTCAGGATATTACATCCGTTCTCGATTTTAATCCGCTCCCGGCATCGTTCAAAATCTTTGTAAGGGACAGTTACAAGAACGCTCGGGGGATGGCGACCCTCGCTGCATCGGTTGGGAACATTCCCGGCGTGGAATCGGTCAAGTACAGAAAGATACTTCTTACTCTCATAGACCAGCGCGTAAGGCTCTTTTACTGGATCATGAGTGCTTTTGGAGGAGCACTAACGCTGCTGTCAATTTTTCTGGTTTACAACTCAATGCGGCTTGCGATCTCTTACAAGAAAAGGATAATTGACACGATGAAGCTTGTAGGCGCATCGCGTATGTTCGTCAGGATGCCGTTCATACTTGGCGGCATGATCCAGGGTATCAGCGGCGGACTGATTGCTGCGGGTGTAATCTACGGCGTAATCAGCGCCGCGATTTATGTGCTTCAGCAGGATATCCTGGTACAGGCCGTCCCACCTTTGAAATTTTACGCCGTTATCGTCGCGGCCGCGGCAGTATTGGGACTTCTTTCAACTATGATCGCGACACGACGATACATCAAAGAGAATATTTCATGACACCTATGCAGCTTAATATCGGGGAGCAACGTGTATAAGTTTATCGTGAAAGGCGGAAGGAGACTTTCGGGGGAAGTGTCGATTAGCGGAGCCAAGAACGCTTCGCTTGCGTTGATGCCTGCTGCACTCCTGGCTCCAGGGATCTTTCACATAAAGAATACTCCCGACCTTCGAGATGTTGCGACTATGTCAAGGCTGCTGGAGACACTTGGTGCGAAAGTCACTCTTGATGGCAAACTGCAGACGATCGACACCAGGGGCGTAAAGAATTTCGAAGCTCCGTACGAACTTGTGAAAAAGATGCGTGCATCGATCTATGTGCTCGGACCGCTCCTGGCGAGGTACGGATATGCAAAGGTTTCGATGCCCGGCGGCTGTGCATGGGGTCCGAGGCCTGTCAACCTTCATATCGAAGGGATGCAGAAACTTGGCGCGGAGGTTACTCTCGAAGCAGGCTACATCGTCGCGAGGGCAAAAAGGTTGAAGGGCACGCATATCAGCTTCGATGTCTCCAGTGTGGGCGCGACGGGGAACATTATGATGGCAGCCGTTTTGGCGGAAGATACAACCACGATAAGCAACGCCGCTCTCGAGCCGGAGATTGTTGCGCTCGGCGACTTCTTGAACAAGATGGGGGCGGACATTCGTGGGTTAGGCACACCTACGATTACTATCAAAGGAGTCAAAGAGCTTAACCCGGTAGATTTTGAGAGTCTCCCTGATCGGATAGAGACCGGGACTTTTCTTATTGCCGGCGCAATAGCCGGAGGAAACGTGCGGGCGGTGAATTGTGAACCGGACCATTTGTCGGCTCTTCTGTTAAAACTTGAAGAGGCAGGTGCGAAGGTTCAATCAGGTAAGAATTGGATTGAATTGGAGGCGCCAGAGGCCATCCGGCCAGTCGACGTTTCGACTGCCCCATATCCTGGATTTCCGACAGACATGCAGGCACAGTGGATTGCGCTGATGGCTCTCTCTACTGGCTCCTCAGTAATTGCCGAAACAATCTACTTTGATAGGTTCAAACATGTGCCCGAGCTTGTGAGGCTCGGTGCAGATATCGAAGTGAAGGAAAATGTGGCGGTGGTAAAAGGAGTCAGGACTCTAAAAGGCGCAAAAGTCATGTCGACCGATCTGCGCGCGAGTGCTTCGCTGATCATTGCAGGCCTGGTCGCTGAAGGGACCACGGAAGTTCTTCGAATATACCACATGGATCGCGGCTACGAACGAATCGAGGAGAAGCTGAGGGGACTCGGTGCGGACATCGAGCGAGTTCAGAGTGACGAGTTTTGAAATTTGAAAATCCTTGTTAGCCGGCTCAAGTTTATCGGCGACATTGTCCTTACGACGCCTGTTATCAGAGCACTCAGGGAGAAATTTCCAGACAGTGTAATTGACTACCTTGGCGACAAGGAAGCCGTGTCACTTCTGGAAAGCAATCCGTATCTCAACCACATCATACCCTACAACTTCGGCCGCTGGGAAGTGGCCGAGCAATTGAGTGTCGGCAACTTTCTTCGCAAGAGGCAGTACGACGTGGCAATTGATCTCTTTGGTAATCCTCGAAGTGCAATCGTGATCTTTCTATCCGGTGCTAGGATGAGAATCGGTGGCGCGTTTGGATGGCGACGGCGAACATT
Source organism: Bacteroidota bacterium (assembly GCA_021818875.1). Taxonomy (GTDB): domain Bacteria; phylum Bacteroidota; class Ignavibacteria; order Kryptoniales; family JAKASW01; genus JAKASW01. Next base: position 13,575 of record JAKASW010000048.1, on the reverse strand, counting down.
CACGCATCCTATAAAGATAACCGAGCGGATGGATGCCGTCTCGTTTCATCTGAGATATCTCGCTCCGCTCGGGATCCTTAAGGCTTCCGACAGGCCATCGATTTTCCTTACTGAGAAGGAATCTTATGAAGGTCGGGACTATTTGATGTCCGTCGGTATGGACCATGCAAGGCCGATAGTCGGGATGCATATCGGTGCTACTTGGCCCGCCAAGGTTTGGCCCGCCGAGAAATTTGCCAGGGTTGCAGATCTCCTCCATGACAAGACCGGGGCACAAGTAGTTGTGAGCTATGGACCAAAGGACACTGCCTGTGCGGCGGCATTTTCAAAAGCTGCAAGGACAAAATCCACAATCATCCGTCCAGGTACACTCAGGAGACTCGCTTCAATTATTTCTCATCTGGATGTCTATGTTTCGAATGATGCAGCACCTATGCACATATCGGCCGCGGTCGGGACTCCTACGGTCGGCATCTTCGGACCAGGAGAGCCAGATATATGGTTCCCTTACGAAAACCGTTTTGGTCATATTGCCCTGAAAAAAAATGTGGAGTGTTGCCGCAAGGATATTTGTGAGCTAAAAGGAGAAGAATACATGAGATGCATGAAGCAACTGAAAGCGGAAGAGGTCTTTGAGGTGACGAAAGATATCATGGAGAGGAGCAAACTATTGACGAGAGGATTGAAATGACCGGGAACGAAAAAGATGCTCTGCAAGTGTTTGTCGATGTTGTCAGGAGGCTTCGAAAGGAATGTCCGTGGGACCGGATACAGACGAACCGTTCAATAAGACATTATACTCTCGAAGAAGTTTATGAGCTCGTCGAGGCAATTGATGCAGATGACCAAGACGAGATGAAGAGCGAGCTCGGCGACATTCTACTGAATGTCCTGCTTCATACCCAGATTGCAGAGGACGAAGGGAAATTTACACTCACCGACATGTTAGAAGCCGAGACCCGAAAGATGGTAGCCCGTCATCCGCATGTTTTCGGAAATGTAGATGCTGAAACGCCAGAACAGGTCAAAGTCAACTGGGAAAGAATAAAGACCGAAGAGGGAAGAGAATCGATCTTCGATGGAATTCCTTCCGCGTTTCCGGCTCTCGCCAGAGCATTCAAGATTCAGGATAGGGCGGCTAAAGTGGGCTTTGACTGGGGGAATGCAGAGGAAGTATGGCCGAAGGTGAAGGAGGAAATGTCCGAGCTGGAAGAAGTCGTCAGCACAAACAAGGAGCGACGGGTCGAGGAAGAATTTGGAGACTTGCTATTCTCTCTCGTAAACTATGCAAGGCATATCGGGGTACATCCGGAGACAGCCCTCCGTGTTGCGACAGAGAAATTTAAGAAAAGGTTCGAGTTTATCGAGGCGGAACTAACAAAGCTCGGCAAATCGCTCCATGATACTGGTCTGGAAGAGATGAACGCGCTGTGGGAGAAGAGCAAACTGGAGTAAGTCTTGCCCGCCCACCGGCAGGGCCTTTACATGCCTGCTGGTTTTACTCTTGACAATTGAATTTTACTTTCTTAACTTATCGCTATGAAATTTCTTAGGAAATAAGACAAAGAAGCTAAACATGTTAAATGCACCCGACAAGAAGCTCGACCCGATTGACCACCGGCTTCTTGAGATTCTGCAGAAAAATGCGAGAACTAAGCTGAACGAGATGGCTCAACAACTTGGTCTGACGATCCCGACTATTTCTGAGCGTATCCAGAAGCTGGAGGACAAAGGATTTATAAAAGGTTACACCGCAGTCCTGGACGCAAAGCGGCTTGGGAAGGACATTACCGCTTTCATCACGGTCTCAATTGACTCGAGCAAGCATTACCAGATGTTCATGGAGCGGGCGAGAGAGACCGAGGAAATTCTCGAATGTCATTCAGTCACAGGAGAAGGATCGCATCTTTTGAAGATCAGAGCGGAGAACACGAACTCGTTGGAGAAGCTCCTCTCGAGAATTCAGTCGTGGCCGGGTGTGCTAAGCACTAAGACTAGCGTGGTGCTGTCAACGATCAAAGAGTCAACGGTCTTAAGAACTCAGAACAATTAACCCAGGAGGAACAGATGGCAAAAGTTGCCAAATCTGCGAGTGAAGTAGACAAGCTGCTGAAGTACGTTAAGGACAGCGGCGTTGAAATAATCGATTTGAGATTTACCGATATCCCGGGACAGTGGCAACACTTCTCTATCCTTCCGTTGGAGCTGACGGAAAATTCTTTCGATGAAGGAATCGGATTTGATGGATCGAGTATACGGGGGTTCCAGGCAATCCAGGAAAGCGACATGGTACTAATCCCGGATGCAGAACGATACTTCGTCGATCCGTTTACTACGCATAAAACGCTTAATATTGTCTGCGACGTGCAGGACCCCATTACCGGCGAACCGTACAGAAGAGATCCACGGTTCATAGCGAAGAAAGCCGAAGCTTACGTCAAGTCAACGGGCATCGCAGACACCGCCTACTTCGGACCCGAATATGAATTTTTCATTTTCGACAACGTCAGGTTTTCTCAAACGGTGAACTCGGGTTTCTACGAGATCGATTCGGAAGAAGGGATCTGGAACAGCGGCAGTAACGATAAGCAGAATCTTGGTTACCGGCCGAAAACGAAGGAAGGTTATTTCCCGGTGCCGCCGATCGACAGCCTGCAGGATATCAGGTCACAAATGTTTCTTACGCTGAAGCAGACCGGCATAAACGTGGAAGTACACCATCATGAAGTTGCGACGGCAGGCCAAACCGAAATCGATATGAGGTTTTCTCCGCTGTTGAACATGGCAGACAACATGTTGACATTCAAGTACGTTACAAAGAATGTAGCTGCGAAACACAACAAGTCTGTTACTTTTATGCCGAAACCGCTTTTCGGAGATAACGGAACTGGAATGCACGTCCACCAGAGTTTGTGGAAGGCAGGAAAGCCTCTTTTCTATGGTAATGGATATGCTAACCTCAGTGAGATGGCATTGTTCTACATCGGCGGACTGCTGAAGCACGCTGCAGCCTTGTGCGCGTTCACCAATCCAACCACAAATTCTTACCATAGATTGGTGCCCGGATTCGAGGCGCCTGTTAACCTTGCATACAGCCAGCGGAACAGGTCAGCTTCAGTTAGGATTCCGATGTACTCGAAGAACCCCAAAGCGAAGAGGGTAGAATTCCGTGTTCCTGATCCGTCAGCAAATCCTTACCTTGCTTTACCGGCAATGTTGATGGCTGGGCTCGATGGAATAATTAACAAGATCGACCCGGGCGAGCCGCTCGACAAAGATATTTACGATCTGTCACCTGAAGAGCTTCGCAATGTCCCCTCAACTCCCGGTTCACTTGAGGAGTCGCTCAAAGCCCTCGAGCGTGATCATGAGTTCCTCCTTCGGGGTGACGTGTTCACGGAAGACCTCGTGAGCTTGTGGATCCGGTACAAGATGGCGAATGAAGTGAAGCAGGTCGCACTGAGACCACATCCTTACGAGTTCATGCTTTATTATGACATCTGATCTGGGTATTTTTGTCAGATGAACTCTGTCCTTAAAGAAATCATCTAAGTTGGAGCCGCCCGAGTGGCGGCTTCTTTTATATTGCTTCGATGGTACCTTCTTCATTATTTCCATCGAATCCACCGTACCTCTCCGCAAGCGTCGGCAGGATAAGCAACCTCGGGGTGGTCGATGCGGATAGCTTGCATATTTCCAGTGTCGACAAAGTGTCTTCAATTTCTTAACCCGCTTTCCCGGCCGCGCGCAAACGGAAGGGGTACTAATCTGGTTATGGCCGCCGTTATGAGTATAGTCGCTATTGTCTCCGAAGCATTGTGGACTCAAAAAGTCAATAAGCGTTGTCTGGAAGCGGATAGGGTCTTTCATTTACATTCATTCAGAAATGCGAATATTGATTATCGAAGATGAAAACAAAACCGCCGCTTACCTGAAGAAAGGACTGTCGGAAAACGGATATGTTGTGGACACGGCGTTCGACGGCAGCTCGGGTCTTTTGTTAGCTGAAACAAACGAGTACGATCTTCTAATCCTCGATATCATGCTTCCCGGAAGAGACGGATGGAGTATACTCTCAGAAATCAGGAGGCGAGGGAAACAAACTCCCGTTCTGTTTCTCACTGCAAAAGACTCCGTACAGGACCGTGTCAAGGGTCTGGAACTGGGTGCTGACGATTACCTGGTGAAGCCATTTGCATTCTCGGAACTCCTGGCACGCGTACGAACCGTCCTGCGGCGCGGTCCGGTTCGACAGCCTGATGTTATCAGAATCGATGATCTCGAAGTAGATTTGCCGGGACATAGAGCGACGCGTAGAGGAAACAGACTTGAGCTCACTTCAAAAGAGTTCTCACTTCTTGCACTTCTTACGAGGAGATCGGGTGAAGTACTTTCGCGAACGCTCATAGCCGATCAGGTGTGGGGGATGAACTTCGACAGCGATACAAACGTAGTCGACGTTGCCGTCAGAAGACTACGAAGTAAAGTGGATGATCCTTTCGAGAAAAAATTGATCAAGACGATTCGTGGAGTGGGGTACACGATAGATGATGAATGAGATAGATACCGGTCGGAAGACGTTGAAAAGCTGGTCCATTAAGAGAAGGCTGACCGTGCTTTATGTCGTATCAGCATTCGGCTTGTTACTTGTCTCGACCTTGTTTCTTTATTGGACGCTTATTAACCGGCTGGAGATTGAAGATGGCCAGTTTCTGGCCGCCAAGATCGGTCTCCTCAGAGAAATATTAGCGCAGGAACCGAACAACGCGGAAGTACTTGAAGAAGAAGTGAAGTGGGAGAAGGCTCCTTTCAGACTCGCGAAGTATTACGCACGCATTCTTGATTCGCGCGACAGCGTGATTATCGAGACCGGAGGCATGCGGTCTATCGCACCCATCGATGGTTTCCCGCCGCCTGCCCGTCTGTCGCAAGTCCCTTCGCATGCCACGAAAGGGAAGTCGAAGAACGGACATAACCTTCTGCTCATGTCAGCACTTGCTAGAGCCGGCAATTCTTCCGGCCACGTGCGAATACTTCAACTTGCTCTCGATATTTCCCACGAGGATGAATTGACCTCGGATTACCGAGGTGACCTTCTTGTCGTACTCTTCGTCGGCGTACTTCTTTCGGCAGGGATCGGCGTATTTGTAGCCGGGAGGGGATTGAAGCCAGTTGAGAACATCACGAGAACAGTTCAGCGTATATCCGCCGATCAACTGCACCGAAGGCTGGGACAATCAGACCCGGCGTGGTCACGGTCACGGCTCAGGTCAGGTTGGCCCATCGAACTTAACGATCTTGCAGCCGCGTTCGACGAAATGCTCGACCGCTTGGAAGCCTCTTTCAATAGACTGTCTCAGTTTTCGGCGGATATTGCCCACGAGCTGAGAACACCGATAAACAACCTCATCGGTGAGACGGAAGTTGCACTGTCGCGTAACAGGGAGGCTGCTGAATACCGCGAGGTGCTGGAATCGAGTCTCGAAGAATTTTCCAGACTCTCGCATATCATCGAAAGCCTGCTTTTCCTCGCTCGCGCTGAAAGTCCCGAGGCACGGATCGATAAGAAGAACCTTGACCTGGACAAGGAAATTGAAAACGTGGTTGAATTCTATGAGGCCATCGCCGACGAAAGAGGTATCGCACTGATTTATAATAGAATCTTAGAACCTGGAGCTGGGGTGACCGTGAGCGCCGATCCGACACTCATGCGGCAGGCTGTCAGCAACTTGGTGTCGAATGCAGTTCGCTACACTCCTCGCGGAGGAAAGGTAGAAATCGAAGTCAAGAGTGGCACAGACAACGGTGTAGAAATCTCTGTTGAAGACAACGGAAGTGGGATTGAATCAGGGCACATTGCAAGGATATTCGATAGGTTTTATCGCGCCGATACTTCCCGCTCGGAAAACAATTCAGGCAGCGGACTCGGTCTGTCAATCGTAGGATCAATTATGCAGCTACATCATGGTACGGTGACCATTGCAAGCGAGCCGGGGAAAGGAACAATGGTCACGTTAAAATTCCCGGGAGACGGGCAGAAGGCGGATTGACTGAAGGCTTGGATTGTTGAAGCCTTGCCTTGCTGAATGGCGATCGGTTGTCACTTGCTGTCATTGATAGTAATTCTTGAAACCTAATTCAGAGGCACTTATTGTCATCTGTGGTCATTCGGCGTTATACAATGTACCTTGATTGATAACGAACGACTATTCGATGGCAACAAATGACTTCATAATCGCATCCCACGGCTCTAATGTCCCATCGTTCCGACTTCTTCTCATCCCACAATCCCTTCGTCTGCTTTCCGCTCGAATCTCCCATACCTCAACGCCAGGGTAGGCAACACAAGCAAGTTTAACGCGGTCGATGTGAATAGCCCGCCTAGTATAGCTATTGCCATAGGTCCTTCAATTTCTCTTCCAGCTGTGCCACTTCCAAGTGCGAGCGGCAGGAGCCCTAACCCGGTCACTGTCGCAGTCATGAGTATGGGGACTAATCTCTCCGAAGCGCCTCGAACCGCGGCTTCGACGGACCACTCCATGCCTTCTGCATTGACAAGATGTTGGTAATGTGAGATAAGCATAATCGAGTTTCTCAACGTTATGCCGAAGAGAGTGACAAAGCCAACAAGAGAGCCGAGCGACAAATTTCCACCGGTTATGAATACCGCCAGCACCCCTCCCACTAGAGCAAACGGCAGGTTGACCATTACCAGAAGAAGGTTTCTGTAGCTTTGCATGACTACGGAGAGAAGGAGGATTATGCCTATGGCAGCGAAGAGAGAATGGATGAGTATCTCATGCTCCGACTTTGCCTTCGCCTCGGCAGTACCGCTGAACGCGACATAGGTTCCTGGAGGGAAATGTATTGCCGAATTAATGCGAAGCTTTGCCTCGCTGATGAATGAACCAATGCCTCTTCCGTCAACGTTGCATGTAATAGTTTCGACGCGGCGCCCGCCATCGTGTTGGACCACATACGGTCCTGCATCTTCATATATGTCTGCGAGTTGACCGAGCCGGACGTAAACTCCATTCGAGTTGCGAAGAAGAAGATCTCCAACATCGACAGGGTTGTCTCGCTGTTTAGAATCTAAAATCACGGAGACGTTGAAGACCCTGTTTCCCTCATAAATTTGTCCGACGATGTCCCCTTGATATGCTGTCTGGACAGCGTTCATCACATCGACAGGTTCGAACCCCCATTGCTCAAGTCGGGATGGAAGCAGCCGTATCACCATCTGAGGAGCGCCCGGAGGAGACTGAAGTTGAATATCCGTTGACCCTGCGATTGTGCCTAGTAGGCGGGCCACCTGTGCAGCTTTGAGATCGAGAGTGTCGAGGCTCTTCCCGAATATATTTACCACGACGTCCGCCGTGTAGCCGGAGAGAGTCTCGTTGATTCTCTCTGTCAGAATCGAGTTTACTGAAAAATTCGCTCCCACGAATTTCGCGACCGCTTCTCTTATGGTATTCTCGGCAGTCATGGCGGGAATGTTGTTGTTGGGCTTGAGCTTTACCCAAATCTCACTTTGATGTGTCCCGTGAGAGTCATCGCTCAGTGACGCGCGGCCGGCGTCGGCAAATACCGACTCGACAAACGGAATCTTTCGTAGCTGGCGAGTGACCCGCTCTCCAAGTCTAAGTGTCTGCTGGAGTGAGGTGCCAGGCGTTTCGATCATGTGGACGATGAAGTCTCGTTCTCGGAATTGAGGAAGAAAGGATCCTTTGAAAGCGGGTATAAGAAGGATGCCTGAGATTATCAGAAGGGTGACACCCGCGATCACTGCGCGAAAATGAGATTCGACCGACGAGAGCAGCTTTTTGTATCCTTCTTTAAGCCATGCTGTGGAGCGGGGCTCAGAATTAATTATGTGTGCTCGACCAATCAGGACGAGACACATCGCCGGAGTAACCGTCAGAGCGAAGAGCAGCGACGCAAGTATAGAGAAAATGTATGCCAGGCCGAGAGGAGAGAACAATCTTCCTGCCAGGCCTGTCATCGACAGAACAGGAACAAAGACGAGTATAACCGCGAACGTTGCATACACAACGGCGCTTCTCACTTCGATAGATGCGTCCAGCACAACACGAAGGATCGGCTTTGGACTCGCGGCCAGTCTGTTCTCTCGTAAACGCCGCAGAATGTTCTCCACATCTATTACAGCATCATCTACTACTTCGCCGATCGCGATTGCAAGCCCGCCAAGTGTCATCGTGTTCATGCTGAAACCGAGCCACTGCAGCACTATTACAGATGTGAGAAGCGAGAGCGGTATGACAGTGAGCGAGATTGCCGCAGTCCTCAGATCGAAAAGGAATAGGAGAAGAATAACGACCACGAGTATGCCGCCGAGAAGCAAGGAAGTCCCGATGTCGTGAACAGCTGCATCGATGAAATCGGACGCGCGAAAGACGTTAGGGTGAACTATTATTCCTTCTGCTTGAAGACCGGGAGTAAGTTCCTTCAATGCTGCATCGACGTTCCGGGTGACTTCGAGTGTGTTTGCCCCGTACTGCGCCGATATTAGCATGATGATGCCTTCCTTGCCCATTATCTGCGCCGCGCCGAACGCAGGTGCAGGCCCGTCGTCCACCTTAGCAACGTCTTTGAGGAGAACGTCCGCCCCGTTCTTCTGTACCACGACAGCATCACCGAGCTCAGCAGGTGTAATGGATTGACCTTCCTCCTGAATGTTCAGCCGCTGATTGTGCGTGTCGATGAAGCCTGCTCCTTCAACCCCGGTACCCCTGTGCGCGGCATTGATTACATCGTTTACCGACAACCCATATTTAAGAAGTAAGTCAGGATTTACTTGCACCTGCAACTGTTTCACCTGCCCGCCGAACACGACCGCTTTCGCGACCCCCGCTACTGCTAGAATACCCGGCTTTACAGTCCAGTCTGCCACCGTCCTTAACTTCATTAACGAAAGGGAATCGGAAGTAAGACCGACCGCCATGATGACGCTTGATGACGATGTGAGCGGCGTTAAGACCGGGGGTTGCACGCCGGACGGGAGCTGACCCGCGATTTCTGAAAGCTGTTCCGCAACCAACTGCCTGTCGCGATAAATATCGGTGCCGGATTTGAACGTGATCTTGATGACGGATAATCCTTGTATCGAGTTTGACATCATTGTCCGAATTCCGACCGTGCCCTCGACCGCGTTCTCCACCGGCTGCGTCACGAGTAACTCCACCTGTCTTGGAGAAAGGCCGGGCGCTTCGGTTTGTATCACAACTTGCGCCGGTGCAAATTCCGGAAATACATCATACTTTGCATTGGTGAGATCATAAACCCCATACGCTAACAGGAGAAATGACAGGGCGATCATGATACCCTTGAACTTAAGGGAAAACCTGACTATGGATTTAAGCAATCTATCCTTTGTCGTTATATGTCGGTGACGTTTATTACCATTCGCGGTCCCGTTAGTGCCCTGCCACTCGTTGCATCAATCATCATCGCCTTTCATTCCGATCTTCGATGCGCGGGAAAGGATGAGTTGAGCCCCTCTGACTACGACTTCTTGTCCCGCTTTTGCGCCGCTCGTCAAGAGCCACTTGCCGTTGTGAACATCACTCTCTGATAGCCTGAGCGGTGCAAATGTATCGTTGCTTGTCTTAATGTAGATCCATGGGCTGCCCTTCACCCACACCACGGCAGAATATGGAACGAGCACTCCGCTGGTTGGCTCTGAGGCAGAGAGATACGCGACGACGTTAGTGCCGCTGGCGATCTCTTGTCCCACGGAGGATTTGTAAAAGTAACTTTTGCCCTGGATACTCGGGTCGATCCTTGGCGACGCCGATACCAACGTCGCCGGCATAGTTTCACCATCCGGCAAATTGATTTCTGCGGATTGCGATGAATACTTGATGCGGGATCCAGCCGGAACAACCAAAAGAAAAATCGAGACTTTTCTTTGTGCTATCTCTCTCATTGTCGAAGAGCCATGCTCTATCCATCCGAACACGACGCTTCCCCAATGTTGCTTGATTTCTCCTTCAACACCGGCCAGGTTGTGTGCCGCAGACTGGCTATCTGCCTGGTCCGAAATGTAAGCTGCCTCCGCAATTTGCAGATCCTTCTGAGATACATTCTTGTTGAAGTCAAATAGTTTCACCACCCTTATGTATTCGCTCCTGGATACTCCGATTTGTGCATTAGCTTTTTCTACAGCTGCTTCTGCGATTGCATAGCTGCTTTCCATTCCGATCAGGCCCTGGAGGTCCAACACCTGACCAAACACTTTTACCCTGTCTCTGATTTTCGCCCGGATAAGTTTTTCGGTGCTTATGCCGGAGAGTTCTTGCGAATTCTGACTGACGGTAACGTCGTGATTGGTGTCTGACGGGGTCCGATTATCCGAGATCTCCAAATGGTCTCTGGTCTTAACTTCATTCGGCTTGTGCAGAAGACTCGAGACCGCGAGGCCGGCGAGAAATACGACCACTATAAGTAACCCTTGTCCGATCATTCGCTTCATTCGTGTGATGCTTTCCTTTATGTATACATCAATTTATATGACGAATCCCGACAACAGCCTTACGGGAAGATTACAATTTTTTCATGACTGATGGCAAGCACTATGAAGACATTGATTCAGGGACATACGGCTTCAAGCATCGGCTTGGATTGGCGTCCTATGCGCGCCGAGAGTGTCGTCCGATAGCCATTTGCCAACATCGTGAGCAAATCAACCTCCGACTGTTTCGATGCCCGGCTTGCGAATTTTCAGTGAAGGCTTTTCTCAATCGACGATTCCGGGTTTGTGCCGGCAGGCGAACATGAATGAAACACCAAGGAAGTCCTGGCGGGATTAAATAGGCGGTGTTGGAAAGCCACGAAGCCTCTGATAATAAAAGACGAGATGATAACCATTATCGAAAACGTATGCACCATGGTATTTCATTGCTCTCTTCAAAGCTGTGGAAAATCTACTCTCGTGTTCCATTTTTGGAATCTTTGGTGTAATATTAGACATGGCTACGATCCACGATGTCGCACGAAGAGCGAGAGTGTCGGTGATGACGGTGTCGAGGGCACTCAACACGCCTCAAAAAGTGAGCGCGAAGACAACCCGTAGAATTAGAAAGGTGATGGAGGAACTCGGTTACCAGCCGAGTCAGGTCGCCCGATCTCTCGTTAAACGGAGGACCAACACGATCGGCATAGTTATGCCGGATATAAAAAACACCTTCTTCAACAGTTGGTTCAGGTCAGTTGAAGACTCAGCGAGACAGTTCGGCTATACGACATTTCTATGCAACACCGACGAGAATCCTGATGACGAAATGAAATCGGTGAGAACGTTGCTCTCTCACAGGGTGGATGGCATCCTGATAGTGCCGCATTCCGAAGAATCGGTCAGATATCTGATGCGTGCAAAAGCCAACGTCGTACTTGTCGATAGAGTGTTTGATTCGATGAACGTAGACTCAGTTTCGACCGACCACTATTATGGTGCTGTCAAGTTGACCGAGCACATGATTGCACAAGGCCACAAGAGAATCGGAGTTCTTAAAGGGCCAGGGGTTCTTTTCCCGGATCGCGAGCGCTACAGAGGGTTTGGCCACGCTATGAAAGAAAACGGGATTGAAGTGGTACGTGAACATATCAGGAACTGCGAGTTCAAAGAATCGCTTGCGTTCGATACGGTGAAAGAGATGCTTCAGGCCGGCAACCGTCCCACGGCACTTTTCTCCTTTAATAGCCTAATGACAATTGGTGCAATCAAGGCGATAAACGTATTGGGGATGAAGATACCTGCAGACATTTCACTCGTGTGCTACGACGCGATACCGGGGAATGATATTTTCACTCCGGGAATAACGCACGTTATTCAGCCTATAGAGGAGTTGGGAACAGACGCCACAAAGATGCTGATCAGAAGGATTGAAAACCCGAAACGAAAGGCCACGGAAGAAATCTTTCTCAAGCCAAAGCTGGTAATCAGAGAGTCGTGCCGAAAAATTCCGTAAGAATTTGCTTTACATTAACATCGCTTGTTGTTATAATGGCTTGTCATGTCGCAATCCTGTTATACGTTTAACATTCATTTCAGGTGAAGGATGATCCGAAGAACGGGGTTCTAATTTGAGAGTACTCTTGTCTATTCTATTTCTCGGTTGCCTGCTTGTTATCCCGCCATGCCGCTGCACCGCTCAATCCGTACGAAACTATGCCCTGGTTGGTCCACAAGATACGAGAGAAGAAATCATATCGAAGGCAGCTTCGGTAGTCCCTTCCTCTCAACAATATGCATGGCAGAAGATGGAGTTCAATGCATTTATCCATTTTGGAATGAACACCTTCACAGGAGTAGAGTGGGCAAAGGGAAGTGTAAGTCCATCCGTTTTTGATCCTGCGGACCTCGACTGTGATCAGTGGGCCCGGGTGTTGAAGGATGCAGGAGTGAAGATGGCTATCCTCACTGCCAAGCACGAGGATGGATTTTGTTTATGGCCTAGCAAGTACACGAAGTACAGTGTGAAATACAGCTCGTGGGAAGACGGGAAGGGAGATGTTGTTCGCGATTTCGTTAGAGCGTGTAGAAAATACGGATTGAAGGTTGGTCTATACCTTTCTCCGTGGGATCAGGATGCACCATCATACGGGACGCCTAAGTACAACACATACTATGATGACCAGCTAAGAGAGCTTCTCACGGACTATGGTCCGATCACTGAAGTGTGGTTCGACGGTGGGATAGCTCCCAATTATCCTAAGAAGCAGGTATACGATTGGCAAGCTTATTACAGGATGGTTAGAAAACTTCAGCCCAACGCGCTAATTGCCATCATGGGGCCGGACATCCGTTGGGTGGGCACTGAGTCAGGATTTGGCAGGAAAACCGAGTGGGACGTTCTACCGATTGATCTAAGCGGGTTGAATACTGAAGATATGAAGACTTCTTTGCATCCGATAGACAACGTGTTCAAACCGCACAACTACATGGGAAGGGTTCTCGGAAGTCGAGAACAACTTTATAACGCAAGAGGGTTGTTCTGGTACCCTGCCGAAGCCGATGTGTCGATCCGACCCGGATGGTTTTATCACGCCTCCCAGGATTCTGAGGTGAAGTCCGTCGCCGATCTGGTCAACATCTACTTTAGCTCTGTTGGTAGGAATGATGTACTTCTTCTCAACGTTCCTCCGGACAGGAAAGGCCTGATAACCAAGTATGACATAAAGTCGCTGATGGGTTTGCATAGAGTCTTGGCGGAAACGTTCAGTCGCAACTTTGCGGCCGATGCACGAGTTGAGGTGCAGGGCGAAAAAAGAAGTTATAAAGCATCCTCTCTTTTTGGAGGAAAAAAATACTGGATTGCCAAAGATGGGGTTGACACCGCCGCGATCATTTTCACCCTTCCTGCGAAGCAGACGTTCGATGTCGCGATGCTTCAGGAAGAAATTCTTGTCGGTCAACGTATCGGGAAATTTCGTATTGATTATTGGAACGGGAAAGGTTGGCAGAAGCTGAGAGAAGGCACGACCATTGGCTACAAGAGGCTTTTGAGGTTCGAGCCGGTTACGACAAACAAGGTGCGATTTGTAATTGAAAGGTCA
>JAKASW010000047.1 GCA_021818875.1 Bacteroidota bacterium | reverse complement strand
AAGCAGCGTTTGTCGCAACCGCAATTAGAAGCGGGCGCGAGGATGTCGATCTGGATGAATACCGGTACTCGGACACAAAGCTTGGGGATCTGCAGAATGCGACCATAGAGGGAGATCGCTCGATACTGAATCGTCTCAAAGCGACGCAGGCCGAGACTTTTTACTACTGGTGGCTGATTTCTAAGTTTGTCTAGTTTCCGCTGTCGATCCTAACAGGATTCAGTACTTCAGTGCCTTCACCGCATTCATCAGCGGCTCGGGTTGCAAGTGAGCATATATCCGGGTTGTCGTCTCTATCGACTGGTGTCCCAGCATCTTCTGAATGAAGTACAGGCTGACACCAGCCATCGCCAGGTGCGAGGCGAAGGTATGACGGAGTGTGTGGAAGTGATAGCGTGTATCTAGATCTGCCTTCTTGCAGTATTTTCTGAACTTTTTATTCGCGGTTCCGGGATCAACCTGCTTGAAGTCCGGTCTTATGAAAACATATGGAGAATGGTCCACCTCCGAATGAAGTGAAAATATCTCCGCAAGCCTCGGATGTAGAGGAATCGTTCTCTCTTTTTTTGACTTAGTTGAAAATGATTCGGTATTCCTCACTCTGATTTTCATGTTCACAAAGTCAATATCATCCCAGCTGAGATTTCTTATTTCTCCTAACCTCATTCCAGTGTACAGGGCAGTCTCTATAAAATCTCTATACAGTCCCGATGACGTCACCTCGCGTAACTTATCGATATCATCCAGGCTCATAAAAGGGGCATCCTCCTCAGGGATTCTCAAATAGGTCACCGCTCTCATGGGATCCTCTTCGATTTGTTTCCAGCTCAAGGCCTTTGCAAATGCCGCTTTCAGCGAACGCATGATCATGTTCACCGAGGTGGGAGAGTAATCCTCGAGGAGCGCAGACTTGAATTGCTCCATCCTCTGAGTCGTTATGCTGTCGATTGGGACGTTGCCAAGAAACTGTTTCGCGTTTTTCATGGCGAGTTCGTCAAGCTCGACGGTTTTCTTAGATTTGCTAGTCCTGGAATAAGCCGAGTATTCTTCCGTGAACTCGTACAGTGTTTTCATGGCTGGCTGCTGGAGAGATTCGATCCGGAATGATTTATTGGCAATCTGTGCCTCGATTTGTTTCCTGATATTTTCCGCCACAATCCTCTGATTCGTTCGGCATGATTTGTCGTACTTTCGTCCCCGGAAATAAAAAGTGACGAAATAGTTCTTACCCTTCTTTCTTAGATACGCCATGGCTATTCCCCTTTCATCATTCTCGATTCTTCGATTTGCCTTCTTAGCTTCGCTGTCGGTTTGCTGCAATCGTATTTGTACATGATATCATGGACCGCACGGCAGTCTGACACATCGGGACACAGAAACAGTGCAGCGAAGTCGTTCGCATGATGTTCCTCTTTCAAGTAGGGTACAATGTCGAGATATCCGCGACATTCGATTCCCTCGAAGTCTTCATTCACGCCAGCGAAGTGGTGATAAAGCTCGTGTGCGATCACCTCACGCTCCACTTGTGGAGGCAGACCGTCCTTCAGGAGTATCACTCTTCCTTTCTCAAGAAGCACGTAGAGGCCTTCGCAGACCTCCTGGATTGGCGCCCTGTAGATTATTATCCCTTCTTGTTCGCAAATCTGATACACATCGTAACCACGATATTTTTCTTGTACCATCTGAAATATGCGTTTCACAGCCTCCATGTCCCGTTCTCCAATTTACTTTTTAATCATCGGGCTTATTTGTGCGATAGCCAGTTATAGTTTGCAAACATTTATCTCCCTTCAGTCTTTTCATCTCATTCTCTTTCTAAGATCGCCTGCATCGCCGCTCTCGCTGCGATCCGCACTGCCTGCCGCAATGCTTCTCTTGTTTTGCTGTCGAGCTTAGCTAATTTTTTCATCTTCGCTGCGCGACGCAGAATCCCATCTTCGATAAGTTCGTCATACACCAACCGCTCAATCTCTGATTCAGGTTGACTCAAATCTTCTGGCAGATAACCTGCAAGGTAGAGGAGATACAGATAGCTCTCGTCGTAAATCTCCGCAAGGGTCTTGAGCTTCAGCGGAAATATTTCCTTGATATCTCCGCGCTCTATGGCGGCAAGATACGAGAATGAGATCTGCCGCCCTTTTTCCTTCGGGTACCTGCTCTTTGACTCTCGGGCAACATCGTGAGAAGTCATCATTTTCTTCTCTCGAATCGCCTTTAAATGCATTGCCAATTTCTCCATTCTCTCTTTCCTTTCTGTGGTTTATAACACACCGTTTATGCGACATAAAGCAAAATACAAAATCTTTTGCAGAAAATGCAATGCCTTTTTACGCCCAACGCTTGAATTCTCTCAGTGGCATCTGTAATTTATGCAACATGATTCGTGCACTATATTACACAATTAACTTTTCGGGCAATTAGCTATGCAAGAAACCCCGCAAGAGACATTGCAAGTCAAGAAATGTCCGCGATTCGGGACTCGATTAAGGCACTATGTCGAGAGTCATGGATTACGCCTTAAGTGGATATCCAAGATGACCAACATGTCCTACTATCGGCTTTATGGAATCTATTCTGGTGCCTCTGAACCGACCGTGAAAGAAGCCTACTCGCTAGTAGAAGCCGGGCCGAGAACCCATGTTCGTGAAGGCGAAGGCGGCAGCCGTTGGATCTACCGGTTGAGTCCGTAGGTTCAAGCGCCTTTGACTCGCTATGGAGTTCAGGAGCGTTGTGGCGGCAAGCAGAACGGATACATATATAAGCACAGAGAAAGAGGGAGATAGATTAGCGGCTCTGGCAGTCACCAGCGTGAAGTTGGCAACAGCAGCCACCATCGCAAGCTGGAACAATACTTTTTTAGTGCCGAAGTAACGTGCCTTACGAAGGCCCAACTGCACTAAACGAGCAAGGCGATGCTCAACGGTGGATCTTGGGTGGTACAATTTGCGGAACTCCTCGGTGCATTGAAACTGTCGTGCCTTCTGAAGGAGTTTCTCGTGCTCATGCACACTTACGCTCCGGCGCTTTGCACCGGGCTTGACACAATGCTCCATTAATGGACATTTCTGGCATTCTTCCACAGGAAATTGAAACACCAGATTATGGAACACCTTCCCTCGCTTCGTTGTCTGTTTGCTCCTTATGAACTCACCCGTAGTCTTTCCAGCCGGGCAGGTGACTGTATCTTTCTCCACGTCAACTACAAAATCCTCTTTCGTAAAGCGACCGGTGTCAGGTGCTTTGGGAACAGGCGACACGAGAACCCGACCCGCCTCTTCAGCTTCTATCCTCTGTTCGACACTCCCGTATGCACCATCACCAATGACAGTCTCGACTTGTGAGTCCGTGTTCTTTTCTGTCTCTTTGGTTAGCTCTTCTGCATCTGACGAGTCATGTGCATTACCAGGCAGAACATCCACTGCAGTCACAATCTGACTGTCAGCATCTACTCCTATTGCTCCTTTGTAACCGTCAAATCTTTTTGATGAACTCTTGCGCCCATGTCGCATCTCCTGATCATGTACAGATACTATCCTGTCCTTCGCTACTCCTTCTATTATCTCCGCTTTTCCCTCATTGCTCCTCTTAACGTCCTGTGCCAATATCTTCGAGAGCAAATCTGTTGCCTCTACGAGGTCGTAGACCTCTAATATCTCTTTTGCCTCGTTACTCTCAGAGGAATATCCCGACAACTTCTCATCTGCTAACGCAAGCACCCGGTCACAGTCTGACACAAGTGAGTTCAGTACAACCTGGCGTTCCTCTTCATTATCCCAGTCTATTGACACGCTCCCCTTGAAACTCGGCTCCGCGTATCTACCGAAATCATGATCGGGTGCAAAAACCTCAAAGTCTTTCTCCTCCAACTTTGCTAATATACGCAACACCTGTCTCAAGCTTTCTGCCAATAGATTATATGTATCCTCAACCGCACCTTTCCCAATTATGGGCGTCGTGTCGAGTATCACCTTAATCTTACGCGATTTAAAATATCCGCTCTCCCTCGCGTGTCTAAGTGACTCCTTGAATATTTTCAGTGCCTCGCCCCGTACGATCAACTGCGTCCTGAACAGCCACAGTGTGCTCTTTACGAACGGCTCTTCTTCCATCTTCAGGCCCAATGCCACCTTCCATCTAAGGTCATACTTCACTCGATTAACCGTCTCTTCATCCGAGGTCCCATCATGCCACTGCAGTAACAGTGCAGTCGCCAACAGACTTGGCGGAACACTCCCTCGTCCGTTGTTTTCACAGTACAGCATTGCGAAGTCCTCATCCCGGAATATCTCGTGCCGGTGTGCGGCAAGATACCCGTAGAAGGTCTTCTTCCCCACGAACTCCAAATACTGGTTGTCGCTATTTAATATATCCTCTTGTGCAGACCGTCTTGTGAGCACTTCTCAGTCCTCCTCATGATCGTACATTTTCATACTACTGTACCATCATATCCCGTGCCAAAACACTCCCGCTTTTCGGCCGGATCCCTAGGCTTATTGTAAGTTGGCAAGCGCATCGCCTGGGCTTTATAGAATTCCGGATTCTTAAATGCCGCCAGCCGTTTCAATGCATTCAATCCCCTCTGGGAAACACCTTCCTTCAAAACATAAATCATATTTGCCTTTACAATTCTTGGGTCATCTGGAAAATCCTCCTTCTTTAATGGAATTGCCGGTGCTCTATGCCATGGCTTCTTTGTCTCGTTGTCATCCCTTCTCAATATCCCGAGATCGTTCTCGGTTCCGAAGATGGAAAGCTTCTTCGTCAATGATGCGACTTCGCCTTCGGATAGTTTCCTAACCGAACTCAGGAAATCCCACTGGTCCGGATACGGTTCTAGTTGTTCATCAATGAAAACGCTGTTTCCTTTCTTGCGAGCTCCCATCTGTAAGGAAAGTGCAATCAGATTGCCGAATCCTCCTTTCGGCATAATGTCCTGGTTGGGAAAGAATCTGTCATATGACTTGAAACCGATTTCATGCCTCTTATTCATGGAATAGGTCAGCAGGGCCGATCCGAACTTTCGGGCCGAAGCTGCCGGTATGGGTTCTTCAAAGAAGAACCAGAGGTGAGCGCCGTTGCCTGAACATGATCGTTCCGCCGCAAAGGGGATGTTAAATTCGGAACATGCGCCTCTTAGCACCGATATGTCCTTCTGCCAACCGTCATCGTTGAAGTCGATTGCCAGCAAATGACACGTGTCATCATGGCACATGGGATATAGTCCGGCTGTAATCTTTCCCTTGAACTGCTCTTCGACGACTCCATCATTCAAAATTTCGAACGACTGGTTAGTACACTCATAGCATTTGATCCGCGGTTTATTGCATATACGAGGCTTCCATTCGTTGAGGCAGGCAGGCGAGTATCCCGATATTCTTTTTGAATTTTGCCATCTCTTCGCATAGACATCGGTTCTTCCTTTAAAGAGCGACATGAAGAGCTCGATCTTAGCTTCAGATCCACTTTGCTGATTCACTCCACGATATGAAATCGCTCTGACCGCGTCAGTTATAGCATTGTTGGGAATACCGGTTAAGTTTTCGGCGCTTGCCGGTTCATCTTCCCCGTTTGGCAGATAATTTGGATGACCGAGCGCCGCGAGCCTGGCTTTGAGCGTCTCGACTTCAGCCCTCAGCTTATCGTTCTCGATCAGCAAGGTCTGGTACTTATCCAGAAGCGACAGGATATTCTTCTTTTCCGTAGCCATGCCGGTAATCCGTTTTGAATTTAGCGTTTCCTCCAGGAAAAACGTGAATTCGAGATGGCTGGTTGTAATAACATGTCGATAATGCTAAGTTATTGCCATGGAGTTCGAGCGACTTGTCGATATTATCGATGATGAACCGGTCTTTGAGACGGGATTTCTCCTGGCAGGAAATGTAGATCCAAAAGATGTGATCCTCCAGCTCTCCCGGTGGACAAAGGCTGGCCGGATTTACCAGATTCGGCGTGGACTCTATGCGCTTGCACCACCGTACCGAAAGGTAAAGCCGCATCCGTTTCTCGTTGCGAATCGTATGGTTAGGGCATCCTATGTCAGCTGTCAGTCAGCACTCGAGTTCCATGGTTTAATCCCGGAACACACTCCAACCGTGGTGAGCGTTACCACCTCGCGACCCGGACGCTGGAAGACAGCGCTCGGTGACTTTGAATTCCGCCATATCAAGACTACTCTATTCTCGGGGTATCAATCGGTTGAAGTGGGCGGTGGACAGCAAGCTTTTGTTGCCTCTCCGGAAAAAGCTCTCCTTGACCTTGTCTATCTGCAGCCCGGTGCTGACGACAAATCTTACCTGAACGAGCTCCGGCTCAAGAACTTCGAGAAATTCGACCTCGGAACTCTGCAAAAACTAGCCGAAAAGTCAGAGAGCCCAAAACTGGTAAGGGCTGCCGGACTGATTGCGAAATTGATCCTAAAGGAAGCGGAGGAGTACAGGACTCCATGAAAGACTATCTCTCTCAGATCATTCGTGGTGCCTCAACTCCTCTTCAGGCAAGGAATATTGTCAGGGAATATTTGCAGGCAAGAATCCTCGGCGCCATGCAGCGGGCGGGCGCGATGGTCCCGCTGTCATTTCATGGTGGGACGGCGCTGCGCTTCCTCTATTCCACTGGGCGTTACTCAGAAGATCTTGATTTCGCCCTGGAAAAGAAGAAGGAAGAATACGACTTCCACAAATACCTTAACAGTATTGGAAGTGAGTTGTCAGCGGAAGGATATGATGTTGGATTCAAGGTGAGTGACAAGAAAGTCGTTCATGGAGCATTCGTTAACCTCCGCGGGCTGTTATTTGAGCTCGGCCTTTCGCCGCACAGGGATGAGACCCTTGCTATTAAGCTCGAAGTCGATACGAATCCACCCGAAGGCGCTGTGCTGGCTACAACTGTCATTCGTCGCTATGTGACACTCCAGCTTCAGCATCATGACAAGGCCTCTTTCCTCTCCGGAAAATTGCACGCCGTTCTTCAACGATCACATCTCAAAGGCCGCGACCTGTACGATCTGCTTTGGTATCTGAGTGATCCCCAATGGCCTTCTCCCAACTTCATCTTACTGAATAATGCCCTGCGGCAGACAACGTGGTCGGGACCTGAATTGTCAGAGGACAACTGGCGCAATCTAGTGCGCGAAAGAATCGACATGATGAGCTGGCAAGCCGTTGTCGAAGATGTGCGGCCATTTCTCGATACGACTGCGGATGTAAGCTTGCTGACGAAGGAGAACCTCGATCGGTTGCTGTCAAGAACCGGTTAATTGCCCGAGGTTAGTACAGGATCAATTTTATATCATGGTACACTTCATGCCCGTTATATGCCCGGTCGCGGGGAGAAAAGTATATCAAAAGGGATTCTTGGGTATCACCGAATCTGCGAAAGCGAAATAAAAACGGCGAATTTGATTTGCATGGTGTACCATGGCACGCCTGTCACGCAGGAGGTCGCGAGTTCGAGCCTCGTCAACCCCGCTTTTTTTCTTCCGTTTTCGAACCCCGCGCTGACTTTCCGACTTTCAAAGCTGAATTGCGCCGTACGGAATATGCATTGGGCTGTCCAACGAAAATCTCCGTCCCAAGAAGCCTTGCTCAGTCTACAACTCTCCCCGGCAGGCATCGACTGAAAGTCCGGTGTACTCGGTCAAAAGGAAACCACATTTCTTGACGAAGTTGCGCCTACAAGAATACTTGAATTGACACTAGTCGGAAGCCGACTCGCAACTGGCGTCAATTTCTGCCAACCGAAGGCCGTGATTATGCGGAAACGAAAAAGCCGATCTTGATCAAATGATCCAGTACAGGCTAGATCGCGTATCCTATCCCTATCGAAAGATCGCCGCCGTTGTAATTTGTTCGTGCGCCGATCGGTTGGGAGAAATCGCTCATGAAGTTGTAGCCTGCCTTGACGACAAACTTGAAATTGTTACCAGTGTACAGATCGAGTCCCACTCCAACTCGTCCCCCGAATACCGATTCGGTCAGGCTCTCCTGGGCTATCGTTATGCCGATGGATCTGCTTGACTGTGTGCCAATATAGGGGCCGACACCTAACGAGACGAATGGTCTTACCTTTTCACCCGGCCTCGGATTCGGAACGTAATACCGGACTCCGACAAGCACAGGTACGACTGCACTTGCAACTGACTGCTCCGGGATCATTGAAAAGGTATTGAAGGAGTTGGCGACATTATTGGAACTTGCGCTTAATATGCTCACGCTTAGTGTAACAGCCACATCTTCCCGCAATCCGTAAGCATATGAAACTCCACCCAGGAAAGATGTCGCGCTGGCGGAAGACTGTATCCCCGTAGACCCGATCGAATTTGACACCTTTGCTCCTCCCCAAAGCCCTGCGTTGAGTTCTATCACCGAACGATCTTTCAAGGTAAGCCCCTGGGCCGATGCAATCGAAACGGAAATCGCAAGGATAGGAATGACTGCGACGCGATTGAGATACTTTGACACCTTCAGACCTCCTGAGAAAGTTAGTTAACACTGTTCAACAACCTTCTATATAGAAACGCTTTCCACTATGGTTCAAAAAAAGCGCTATGGTCTGACTATGAACAGCCTCCCTTGCTTTTAATGCGAGGAAATTAAACCACCGGATTGTGACATGCAAGTCTTTCCGGCTTAGTTGCTGTAGTATGCTCTCAAGTTACTGAGTGTAAAGTCAGGGAACTGGTGGACATCGACAACTGAAGTCGAAAAATAAATCTTCCAGAATGTCTGCTGGCCCGGAGAGAGAGGGACCCCGATCTGGGTATTACTTCCGCCCAATTTTGTGGCAAAGGTAGAGTCTGTATAGAATTGTGCTTCGATATACCATGGAGCAGTAACAGTCGTCCTGCTGGAGTTTTTCGCAAGCCCAGCGGCCACGAGCTCTCCGGATCCGCCGGACTGCATATAGGTCGTATCTACGGTAAAGGTGACGTTGTTTATTGTCGTTCCGCCACCGACCACTGCATTGTTGACCTGGCAGGAAGAAAACACAAACGCCGCAGTCGCGATAGGAATAAGCATGTACTTCATTTCTGGAATTCCATTATTCTTTGAAGTTCAAATCCCTTCAACCACACTTTACTCTGTCATAGTCTTCGGCCAGCTTCAGCGAGCAGTTGATGGAAGGCAAATCAATTGACTCAGCCGGGTTGCTTTCCTCAAACAGAGTCCATGCTTCATGTTCCAGGGACTTCTCTATTTTGTATCGATCCTGAGATATCAAAACATACTCCCGCACTGGTTCGATTTGTCCGTAATGCTGAAACTATTTCCCCCTGTCATAGGCATCCGTTGACGAAGTATTTGCCCTTATATTCAGCTTTCCGCCCGGCTGCAAGGTATTGCTCTGGCGAAGTGTAAGTTTTCTCTTTCGGTCCCATCTTTCCCGATTTGCCCTTCCACTGAAAATTAGAGACTCGATTTATGAGAAACAAGTATATGCGATTTGGCCGGTCCAAAAACTGCAAACTGAATTATGTCAAATCGACTTGCGACCGACCTGGTTCTGCCTTTCATGGCACACCAGTTTGTCCATTCTAATTAATGCCGGGAGAGTTTAATTTCTCATAAACTAGAACGAGTCTTGCGAAGGAGAGCGTTATGAAATCCAATTCTCAGTTTGACTACCTTTCACGTTTCCGTCCGCGATTTGTCGGACATGACGGAGCTCGCGACCGGACGGATCTCAGGACAGAAATCATAGCCGGGATGACAACCTTCCTTGCGACGATGTATATAATCGTAGTCAACCCGTCGATTCTAAAGGCAGCCGGCATGCCCTTCAGCGCGGTGCTGACAGCCACCGTGCTTGTATCCGCCGTTAGCTCGATCGCCATGGGATTATATGCACGCAACCCGATAGTGGTTGCACCAGGAATGGGACTGAACGCGTTCTTTGCCTACTCCGTAGTTGTGGGCATGGGAGTTAAGTGGGAAACCGCTCTGGGAGCAGTGTTCTGGTCGGGAATAGTATTCATCATTCTCTCGGTTTTCAATGTGCGCAACATGATAGTCAAAGCTATCCCCAAACAACTGCGCTTCGCAATTGCTTCCGGGATCGGATTGTTCATCGCATTCATCGGTTTTGAAAATGCAAAGTTCGTTATCGGCAACCAGGCTACGATTGTCGGAATCTCAAAGATGAATCCTATCGTCATCACCTTCGTTGTCGGCTTGATGATTACATCAATCCTGATCGTGAAAAGGGTCAAGGGAGCAATACTCGTCGGTATATTCACGACGACGCTTCTCGCGATTCCGATCGGCAGGCTCTACGGAGATGCATCTTCAATCAACGCAGGCATCCCCGACACTCGTTACCTGGAAAGGCTTAGTTTCACTTCCTGACTTCGGCGTGTTCATGAAACTCGATCTGATAGGCTCCCTCAAGCTTGCAATGTTTCCCGTGATCTTCGCGATGCTCTTCACCGACATGTTCGATTCACTGTCCACGTTCATCGGTGTCGCGGAGGCGGCCGAGCTTGTCGACGAGAAAGGTGAACCGAGGGAATTGAAAAGATCACTGATAGTCGATGCCATCTCAACGACGATTGCGGGTGTGTTCGGATCGAGCCCGGGGACAGCTTACATCGAATCGGCAACCGGAGTCGAAGAAGGAGGAAGAACAGGATTGACATCGATAACAGCCGGAGTGCTCTTTCTCCCTTTCATGTTTCTCTCACCATTGTTGTCGATAATCCCTTCAATCGCAACTGCACCGGCGCTTGTGTTGGTCGGAGCATTTATGATGAGGCCGGTCTTAAGAATAAACTGGGCGAAGCTGGACGATGCGATCCCGGCATTCCTCGGAATGATTCTGATCCCACTTACTTATTCGATTACCCAGGGAATCATCTGGGGATTCATATCATGGACTATCGTCAAACTCGCTGTCGGGAAGAGGACTGAAGTGAACTGGATGCTGATTGCGATTGATTGCTTTTCAATTCTTGCATTGATAGTGTAATCGTCATTCGGTCGCCGGTCCATCGGTGTACAAATCGGCGCCATAACGGTTTACTCCCGAGTATGATGCCGCCAGAAAATTCATCCGTGTCTGACTTTCAAAAACAGTATTGCAAGAGTGAGCACCAGCGTCACCCCGTTGGCGAGAATGATCGGGAGCGAATCAAGCAGGAGTCCATAAACGAGCCATAGCAGTACACCGGTACATAACATAATATACATCCGCCTGCTTATGTCTCTGGCCGAACGACTCTTCCACACCTTGAGGAACTGCGGGATGTAAGCGGTCGTGGTCAGTATCGCAGCGCCAAACCCAATCAGCTCGGTAATTCCCTGCGGCATTATTCTACCCTATCTTTCTGATCTCTGACATTTTTCCGGCGACCTGTTCGGCATTGTAGTTCTGCAGCCTCTTCAGCTCTTTTACGATGTTGGCGTAATCTTCGTCGTTCCTGTTCTGGCTCATCTTGTAAGCGGCTTCGACTTTTTCAATATCTAGTTCGAAACCGACAATAGCATCCATCTGTTTATCGATTTCGCCTCGAAGAACCTCCGGCGAAAGGGAATGCGACGAGACATGTTCGTGACGTTTTGTCATTCTTTCGAGCGATCTCTTTAGTCGTTCACCATCGACTATCTTCAGCTTTCCGTAGACGTGAACGCTCATGTAGTTCCACGTGGGGACATTGGGGTGGCTGTACCATGAAGATGAGATATAGTGATGGATAGGTGAGAGGAAGATTGCCAGAACGTCGGGATGAGACTCAAAGGATTTCCATTGTTGGTTAGCTCTGGCAACGTGGCCGGAAAGGATGATCTTCCCGCCTTCATCCTCCTGCAATTCCAGCGGGACATGAGTTGCAGCCGGATGATTTTCGCCGCACGTAACAAGGGTTGCGAGCGAATTCTCCTTGATGAAGTTGAAGATCTCAGGCCATTCTCTTACCTCGAAAAACTTTGGAACATACATTCTGCAAAAGCCTCTTTTCTATGTCAGTTAGACCAAAATACTGTTCTAAAATAGAAACTAACGACCATACCATCCAAACCGGTTGCGCAACAATCCGTGTGGGACCGGGCCATCGCCTCGAAAATTTACGCTTCGATTGCTACATTATGATTCAGATTATCGACCCCCGCGGAATTTATGTCGTCGGAATGAAATGTGAAGATGCCGAAGAATGTTGTTCTATTACAATAAACCGTAACCGAGAAAGGAATTGGGTCTGTGGGACTTTCGCGAAACATCCTCCTGTGGGCATCGCAGAATAAATACCTTCTGAAGCATGTACCCAATTACAAGTTTGTGCGGAAGGCACTGAAAAGGTTTATGCCGGGCGAGGATTTGGAGGAAGCGATCGCAGCTGCCAGACTCCTGAAGGCCAATTCAACTCCGACGGTTTTCACTTACCTTGGTGAGAGTGTCAAGGACCTGAACGAAGCGGGTGAAGTCAGAGACCATTACATCGCCCTTTTTGAAAAGATTGCGGCGGCGAAACTCGATATCGAAATTTCCGTCAAGCTGACCCAGCTTGGGCTCGATTTATCTGCAGAGAGTACTTATCGGAATCTGAAGGCCGTTGCAGACAAAGCCGTCGCACTTCGCAATATGGTCTGGATCGACATGGAACGGAGTAATTACGTAGATGCAACCATCGATCTCTACAAAAAAATAAGAAAAGATTACGCGAACACGGGACTTTGCCTCCAGTCTTATCTTAGGAGAACGAAAAAAGATGTCGAGGATCTCCTGCCGATTTCTCCATCTATCCGACTCGTCAAGGGAGCCTACAACGAGCCGAAGGAGATCGCTTTCCCCGAGAAGAGAGATGTCGACACGAATTACTTCGAGCTTTCCAAAATGCTTCTTAAAGGAGCATCAGGGAACGGAGCGAGGATTGCCTTTGGAACCCACGACACGATTTTGCATCAGCAGGTTATCAAGGCCGCGGGCGAAATGGGCATAAGAAGAGATATGGTGGAGATCCAGATGCTCTACGGAATCAAGGTGAACGAGCAGGAGCGTCTTGCAGCGGAGGGATATAATCTCCGTGTGCTTATAAGTTACGGGAAGGCATGGTACAAGTGGTACGTTCGTCGACTTGCAGAGCGGCCGGCAAATATCGGGTTTGTGTTAAAGAACATATTTACGAGCTGATGCATAATGATTAAAGGAATCTTCCCGCCAATTGCTACCCCATTCGTAGGCGGCGAGCTGGCATACGATAAATTGGCTGACAATATTTCGAAATGGAACAAGACCGGCCTGAGCGGCTATGTCGTGATGGGCTCGAATGGCGAGAGTGTCTTCCTGACGAGGGAAGAGAAACTCAAGCTGGTAGAAGCGACAAAGATAAACGCCGCGGACGGAAAGGTTATCATTGCGGGAACCGGCTCAGACTCCATAAAAGAGACCGTCTCTCTTTCGAACGATGCTTCCGAAAGTGGAGCCGATTATGTGCTCGTCCTGACACCGTCGTTCTACAAGACCGCAATGACCTCAGCGGCGTTCATCAGGTACTTCACAGAAGTAGCAGACAAAATCAAAATCCCGTTGATCATCTATAACGTACCTAAGTTCACGGGCGTGGACATTCAGCCCGACGCTGTGTCCCGTCTCGCGGAGCACGACAACATAGTGGGCCTCAAGAATAGTTCAGAGAACGCAGCCCAGACTGCCGAGATTGTCACATCGGTTCCGAAAGATTTCTCGGTACTTGTAGGCACCGCCTCGGTCCTATATCCCGGACTCGCAGCCGGTACGACCGGAGGGATTCTTGCGCTTGCGAATATTGCTCCCAACGAATGCGTCCAGTTACAAAGTCTCTTTGAACAAGGGAAGCACGACGAAGTCTCCCGGCTCCAGAAGAGATTGATTCCGGCGAACAAAGCGGTTACTTCGAAGTATGGTGTCCCAGGTTTGAAAGCTGCTATGGACATATTAGGGTATTTTGGAGGTGAGCCGAGAAGCCCGCTGGCGGCATTGGGAAGCAAAGAGAAAGAAGACCTGGCGTCAATTCTCAGGTCTGCTGATTTGCTCGACTGAGTTACAGCGTGAGAAAGCTCTAAACACCAGGCACTCGCCTGGGGGAATGCCCCCGGCACGAATTTAGAGTTTGAAATCAAAATGGAGAAAACATGAATCCAGATTCCTTCCGACCTCCCAATAGAATCCTGATGGGACCCGGTCCCTCCAACGTACATCCACGTGTGTTGCAGGCGATGGCGGGCCCGACTATCGGCCACCTCGATCCTGCATTCATCGGTTTGATGGATGAAATAAAATCACTTCTGCGGCAGATATTCTTCACAAAGAACGAAGTCACTTTCCCGGTCTCCGGCCCCGGATCGGCCGGGATGGAGATGGCTGTCGCCAACATGGTCGAACCTGGAATGAAGGTGGCGGTTTGCGTCAACGGTGCTTTCGGCGGCCGAATCAGGGAGATGGTGGAACGGCATGGGGGTACACCGATAGTTGTCGAAGCCCAATGGGGAAAACCGATTGATCCCGACGCTCTTGACCGGACGTTGTCGGCTAACAGAGACATAAAACTGGTCGCTTTTGTTCATGCGGAGACTTCGACGGGTGCCCGGTCCGACATCGAACAGCTTTCGGGAGTGGCGCACAAGTATGATTGCCTGACAATCGCCGATACGGTCACCTCTCTCGGAGGAATCCCGGTGAAAGTGGATGACTGGAATATGGACGTTGTATATTCCGGCACGCAAAAATGCTTGTCCTGTCCACCCGGACTCTCGCCCATCACGTTGAACGAGAGGGCGGTTGATTTTATTAAGGGTCGAAGGACCAAAGTGCAGAGCTGGTTTCTCGATATCGGACTGTTGGTGAGTTACTGGGGTGGTGCGAAAAGGACGTACCATCATACCGCGCCCATCAATGCGCTGTACGGACTTCACGAGGCGCTTCTTCTCGTGCAGGAGGGGGGTCTGGAAAACGCCTGGGCTCGCCACAAGAAAAATGCGGAGACCTTCCGTGCAGGCCTAGCAAAGCTGGGACTCAAAACACTCGTTAGTGAAGACGCAAGTCTGCCGGAACTCGTAACGGTTGTCGTTCCCGACGGCGTTGACGAAGCTGCGGTGCGCAATCGACTTCTTGAGAAATACAACATTGAAATAGGCGCCGGGCTCGGCCAGCTCGCAGGAAAAATCTGGAGAATCGGTCTAATGGGCTACACTTCCAACGAAAAAAACATCAAGTTGTGTCTGACGGCGCTAGAAGAATCAATGAGAAAGGATTGAGTGATTGAAATGAGCAATGCGAAATTTGAAATACCGCTTCCACCAAACGAACAGACAAAAACATATCTCCCCGGCTCACCCGAGCGCGCGTCGCTAAAAGCGAAGCTCGATGAAATGGTGGGCAAGCAGATCGAGATCCCTCTGATCATCGGTGGTGAAGAGGTGAAGACCGGCAAAATCGGAAAGTGCGTTCTGCCGCATGATCACAAAACTGTCATCGCCACCTACCACCAGGCCGGCGAGAAAGAAGTGAACATGGCGATCAATGCAGCACTTGCCGCAAGAAAGGCATGGGCGGCACTCGACTGGGAAGAACGACTTTCCATATTCATGAAGGCCGCGGCTCTTTTATCCGGACCGTGGCGCGACACGTTGAACGCGGCGACAATGCTTGGCCAGAGCAAAAATATCTTCCAGGCTGAGATCGACTCGGCGGCGGAACTGACCGACTTCTTCAGGTTCAACGCATACTACGCCATGCAGCTATTTGAGCAGCAGCCGCCTCATTCACCGATGGATGTTCGCAACAAGATGGAATATCGTCCGTTGGAAGGATTTGTATTTGCAGTCTCACCTTTCAACTTCACGTCGATAGCCGGCAACCTGCCCACAGCACCTGCAATGGTCGGAAACGTCGTCATTGACAAGCCGGCTTCGAGTGCCGTTTACTCATCGTACCACATTATTAAAATGTTGGAGGAAGCGGGAGTGCCGCCCGGAGTCATAAATTTTGTGCCGGGTCCCGGCGGTGCCGTGGGAAGACCTGCATTAACTTCTCCTTACCTCGCCGGCATACACTTCACCGGAAGTACCGCGACATTCCAGGATATGTGGAAGACAGTCGGTGAGAACATCAGCAACTACAAATGGTACCCGAGGATCGTGGGCGAAACCGGAGGCAAGGATTTCATATTCGCCCACAAGAGTGCAGACATCGAAGAGCTCGGAGTCGCGATAATCCGCGGCGCATTCGAATACCAGGGACAGAAATGTTCCGCAGCCTCACGCTCTTATGTTCCGAAGTCAATGTGGGGAAGCCTGAGAGACTACCTCGTCAGGGAATTGAAGACTGTCAAGATGGGCGATCCCCGTGACTTCAGTAATTTCATGAATGCAGTGATCGACAAAGGAGCGTTCTCGACAATCACCGACTACATTGAATACGCCAGGAAGTCGAATGACGCTGAGATAGTTTATGGCGGCAGCTATGACGAGTCGAAAGGATACTTCGTCGAGCCGACCATCATCCTGGCAAAGAACCCGCACTTCAGGACAATGGAAGAAGAAATTTTCGGACCGGTCATGACAATCTATGTTTACGACGACGATAAATATGAGGACACGCTCCATCTCTGTGACGAGACTTCTCCTTATGCGTTGACCGGTGCAATCTTCGCACACGACCGGTATGCTGTTGCCACCGCCAACAAGGTTCTGGTCAATGCCTCAGGTAACTTCTATATAAATGATAAACCGACGGGGGCAGTCGTGGGCCAGCAGCCATTCGGCGGTGCGCGAGCGAGCGGAACGAACGACAAGGCCGGAAGTTTTCTTAACATGGTACGGTGGGTTTCCCCGAGGAGTACCAAGGAAAACCTTGTGCCGCCGAAGAACTATCGCTATCCGTTTATGGGAGAAAAGTAAGAGAGGCTGGTATAATTTGTATTGTAAGATAGATTCAATTCCTGCGGATAGACCTCGCCGCCATGGTACTTCGTTTAACCCCTTCGAAGTGCCTGAGAATCCCTTGAATTATGGGGATTGGCGAATTTGAACGCCTGCGATGAAACTAAAAACTGCCTAACGGGGTTACCTTATAATCGTGTTCCAGCACGCCGGCGTGCTGGAACGCTTTGATTCAGTAGGGGAACAAGGGACGGCAGTCGTTCAGTTCGAACGATCAACATACAGAATCATTCACAAAAATGGAGCTGATACTATGCGTAAAATAATCCCGGCAATATTCCTGTCCACCATGGTCATGATGGGAAGTGCTAATTCTCAAACTCTTAATGTCGACGCTCAAGGAAGCAAAGCTATCCTCTTCAACTTCACCGGCCTGAGCGACCTTGCACTGACCGGCTATCAAGGCGGCATCGGCGGCAAGTACTTCATTTCGAACGGACTTGCCCTACGCGGCATGTTGCTATTCGGATTGGATAACACAACGACAAATACGACACCGCAGGCCTCGACTGACCTAATGTCCTTCGGTATCGGCGGGGGCCTGGAGTACCACCTTGCTTTAGACTCCCACGTGAGCCCATACGTCGGCGGGGTGATTACATTCACTTCCGATGCCGAGACGCAGAATCCGGGGGCGCTCAAATCCAACAAATCGACAATTGCTCTTGGCGCGATAGGCGGTGTAGAATACTTCTTCAACAATAACATAAGCCTGGCAGCAGAATACCAGTTTGGCTTAAGCACCACTACCTCAAGCCCGCTCGGCGGCGGCCCGTCCACGAACGAGTTCCAACTTGGCTTTCAGACTTTCGGCTTGACTATGGGGGTGTATTTCTAGAAGAATAGACCTCGCAGATAACCGCCAAAAGGTGTGAGAGAGTGGGAAATAGACTCTTTCACACCTTTCATTTTGAATCAATTTTATCCCGCTGTTGTAGATACAAATTGGATTAAGTAAATTTTCCAATCTTTGGTTTTGACAGAATCAAATAAAAGGATGATAATGGTCCACCATCCGAAACTGGCCGGTCGATTTTAAACCGATGAGAAATCGAGCCACGGAAAATACTTCGGATATTACTCCGATGGGAGGCGATTGAGGGAAGTAATGCCGAACTGGAATCGCGATTACTTCGAGTCCCTTGTCAGGCAGTTCGCACGAACTGTTAACGGGCTTGACGACGCATTCGAGGCCGTGATGAGCGGTCACTCACCGAACCATATTGAGGATATGTCTGTCGGTTCTGCAAAGCGTGCAAGAGCTGCAGTACTGAACTTCGACATTTGCGACTACGGCGCAGCTGCTTCTTCTCCCGATCCGGTAGCAATGAAAAAGTTGTTCATTACAATAGACTCGCTTGCGCCGCTTGTCATGCAAATCATTTTCGATCATGGCGGATATGTTGAAAAGAATTCCGGCGCAAATATCGTTGGAGTCCTAAGTGGAGGTTCTTCGGATTATCATGCCGCAAACACCGCGCTTGATGCATCGACGACTATCCTTTTTGCCGTGAGGAAAATAGTCAACCCATTTCTTCACCAGGTTAGCATTCCCCAGGTCAGCACGCGTATCGGTATCGATCTTGGCCCTGTCCTTATTTCGCGGACGGGTATACGGTCTGCATCGGGAGGACGGTCGCGGAAGTTTCTGAATATTATCGGCCCGGCTGCACACCTCGCCACGCTACTGCAGCAGCAAGCTTTGCCAAACGGAATCCTGGTCGGCGATCTGGTCAAAAAGAATGCGAAGATTTACAGGCAAAGCTACTTTATGAATGCGACCCCACCCGAATGGTCGTGGCATTACAAGGATGAGCCGGAAGACAAGTATGAGCTATGGAGTTACAATGCCGAGAAACCTGTCCCTGTTTAGACTACATGTCGGTTCTGAGTGCCCGTGTTCCGAAAAAACGGGCCAGCAAAAGGCTTGACATCGCGGCAAGGCCCCACGCCCACACATCCGAAAGATTGGGCGGTCTCCCGACTGCAGAAGTAGAGTACTCAAAGGTCTCTCTAAAAACCATCGAGCTGAGCACGACAAGCACGCCGAGCGAGACAATGAGGGAAATCGTTGCCCCGTGTGACGAAGATGCTCTGATCGGGTTGATTTCCCTGTAGTCCACAAATATGCCGCCGAACATCATGACCACGGCAGGGAAGACTATGCCACATGCAAATCCATATACAGCACTCATCGGGATGAGGTCGCGGAAGTTGCTGAAAGGAAATGGTGCCGCGTACCCGAGCACCAA
>JAKASW010000046.1 GCA_021818875.1 Bacteroidota bacterium | reverse complement strand
GTATTGCTCGACAAGCGATGTAAGAGATGTACCATTTTCCGCTTTCACGCCGTCAAAAAGCCTGGCGTTAGAGTGACACTTGTAGCAACCGTTTTCTGATATGAATTGTTTTGAAGTACTGGGATCGTGAGCCGTGTGACACGAAACGCATGTCAGGGTGCCCTTCGAGAAAGCCGCCTTGTGTACACCGGAATCAATTTGAGTTATCACGTCCTTGTGGCACTGAGAGCAGAGCGAGTCCGACGCCGTGCCTTTGAGTGAAGCGACCGTCCTTACTTCGTGAGCCTTCTGGTGACACTCTTCGCACGTGAAGTCGTTCTTTCCGATCTTTGCCTTTGCGTGTGCCGACTTCATGAAAGTCCGTTTGTTTTGATGGCATGAGAGACATTTCTGGTCGACGTTGACGCTGCTCGCAGGTCGTATATCATGTGTGCCATGACATGCCCCGCATTGTAGAGACGAATGAGCGAGATGATATTTCGCTCCTTTAGGTGCGTGCAGCTGAACGCTGTGGCATTGATTGCAATTGACGTCCGGGGCAGTCTGTTTGTGGGGAACATCGTTCGCGCTGAAGCCCTGATGACAATCGGTGCAAGAAAGTCCCGCGGCTCCATGTACGGAAGAGTTGAAGACCTTCTCGTTGACGTAGAGACTGATTGTTTTTCCATTCACCTGGCCGGTAAGAGTCGAGTCGGAATGACAGGTGAGGCAATCTTCATTTGTGCCCGTCTGGGCAGACAAGACCTGGGATGATGTGAAGCTGAAGAGTAAGATTAGAAGTACGGAAGCAACTCTGGTTTTCATTTTTTATTTCTCAACGAGCTGTCTTTTCATGAATCACAACTTCACAGGAAAAACAGAATCTTGCAGTCAGGTGATCTTTCAAAACGTCAGGTGAAATGTCATGTCTGCATATCACGCACTGGCCATAGATCCCCTTTTCAATCCTGCGCAGGGCAAAGAGAAGCTCATTGACTTCCGAGGAGTCAATCCTTGATGCGGCCCGCAGAACGTCTTTCCGGCTTTTCTGAACTTCGATATTATGTCGCAGCTTCAGGATCTCAGTTATTCTCTGAACTACGAGGTCATCGAATTTTGCGAGTTCCTCTGGTTTCATATTCCTATCAATACGGATTCAATGACTATGCCGACCTTCTAAGACTCTCATTCGGGAAAATCTCAGATTTCCGAAGATCACGGATGAGGCAGCATATGTAGGTTGCGCTTAGCTGAGGTTTTATGGCACATAGTGAGCAAACTTTCCGCAAAAAAAACCGCTGCCCAAGTCGGAGTTACATTCTCAGGCAGCGGCAGGAGGAG
This sequence comes from Bacteroidota bacterium, assembly GCA_021818875.1. Classification (GTDB taxonomy): domain Bacteria; phylum Bacteroidota; class Ignavibacteria; order Kryptoniales; family JAKASW01; genus JAKASW01. The sequence goes on along the minus strand of JAKASW010000046.1, from coordinate 17,866 downwards.
GAAAGAGGAGACCATGTTGATAAAAAACTTTGGGCCGCCGAGATATGGCAGTGCCTTCCCCTGAGCGAGTAGCATTTTAATAAGTCAGCAGCCCAAAAACCTTGCGTCGTCCTTCAAATGTAACGGACTCATGGCGGACTCGTTTCCTGACGGTGTACCACTGTGTCAGACGGTCTGCATGGCCGGACCGGGAACAATTTTCAGAGTTCTCACGATCGTTGCACTCAACTGCTTGAGGTTGAGCGGCCGGTCCTGGAGTACGACCACTTTGTCATCTGTCGAGACCGTGTCCTCTTCACAACACTGGACGACAAGAACCTTCGGGTTTTTCCTTTTCAAATTTTCAAACCAAACTTTCGATCGGCTAAACTCACGCGTCGGAGCGAAAACAACTAACGGGCAACCTTCGACGTCGATCGTGTTCTCGTCAAGGCGCTTGATGTCATAGCCTTCCTTAACAAGGAACTTGGAAAGAAGGTCGAACATGGCATTTTCGTCCGTCATAATTCCAATAGCGAGTTTGTAACCGCTTAATTTCATCCACACCGATACTCTTCAACAGACGTGCCACGCGACGACGCGCCAAGAATCTCAAAACACCACTCATTTCTGCCTGAATTGCTTCCGCCGACGCTTTTTTTTCGTCAACTTTGCGTCATTTTTCCTGTCGCCAAAGTGGTATATTTCCGCAACGTTTGAATCAACGAAATCGGACATCTTTCCCATTTTTGTTGAGCTATTCAACAATCTAAAATAGCACGCCCACTGTCCCATCCATTTTGATAATTGGTTCTCGTTTCATTTGGACGCCTTCGGTTCATTGATATTTAGTCCTCGCTTTCCAATCTTGTCATGACAGGTGGATGATCGGCTTTTTCTATGTTTAGTACTCTGAGAGCGAAAGTTGCGGCAGGATTCACAGTGTTGGTGATCATAAACGTGGTCGTCAGCGCGTGGTCTATCTATAATTTCAATCAGCTCACGCGGGCCGTCTCGACGATGGCAAAGCAGAACTATCAGAACATCGTCGCGACCCAGAACATGGTGCTCACACTTGAGCGCGACAATAGCGCCCAGCTTGAGATGCTGAACGGTTATGTCGACTCAGGATACCGCAAATTCGTAAGCGACAGCTCGGATTTTTTTGTATACTACAACCAAGCTCTTGCTTCAAATCTTTCTCCTCGCGGCGCTGAGATCCTGAGCAAGATAAAGGGTGCGTACGCGAAATACTCCCAGGCGACCGCCATCTTCAAAGACGTCCTTCTGACAAGCGGCTATGAAACATACGGAAGAACGTTCCACTACGATAGGATACTTCCACTCTTCGTTGACATCAGAGACGAGTGCTTCCGACTTTTCGACATCAATAATATTGCAATGAGCCAGACCGTGATTCAGGCCGGAGATATTTCGAATCGTGCAACGGTCGCGGTCGTCGGCGCGGCAATCCTCGCAATTGTGCTCAGCATAATTGCAAGCTGGCAATTTTCCCAGTACATACTGGAGCCTGCCGAGAAGCTTACAAATACGGTACGGAAAATCGCCCGGGGCTATCTTGACGTGAAGGCAAACATAGATTCGAAAGATGAGATAGGCGAACTGGCGAACGAGTTCAACAGGATGACTGAGCGACTGCGGAAGTATGAAGAGATAAACATCGAGCGTCTCATTCTGGAGAAAAGGAAATCGGAAGCGATCGTTGGGACTATCTCAGATCCGATCGTGGTTGCAGACCAGGAGGGCAAAATTGTTTTGATGAACCAACTGGCGGAAACAATGTTCAACCTATCGGAGACCGATGCGGTGGGGCAAGATTTTCAGGAAGTGGTCAAGAACTCTGAGCTGACGAAGTATATTATCGGATACTTGCGAGGCGGGAGCTCTCTGAATATCCCTCCGTATTTCGAGCTGTCGTTCAACGGCGAGAACAGGTATTTTAGAATAAGACTCAACTCGTCGAAAGATCAATCGGGAAATGTTACCGGAGTTATTCTAATTCTACAAGACGTAACTCAGTTTAAGGAATTGGATAGACTCAAATCTGAATTCATGGCCCGGGTGTCGCATGAATTCCGGACACCGCTGACTTCGATCAATATGACTTTAGATATTCTCAAAGATGAACACATGGGTCACGTAAACAGAAAGCAGCATGAGCTTCTGTCAGCGGCAAAACAAGATGCGGAGCGTCTGACAAAACTGGTGCGAGAATTGCTCGAGTTGTCGAGACTTGAGTCCGGAAAGATCCAGCTCAAGGAAGAGAGAGTTAATACCAGGTCGCTGGTCGAGTTTGCGTTGCAGCCTGCCCTTCTTCAATTCAGCGACAAGGGCGTCAAGCTGGAAATCAATGTCGATCCATCGATCCCTGATTTCGTTGCCGACTTCCAGCAGCTCTCGTGGGTGATCTCGAATCTCGTCACGAATGCACTCAGGTTCACCGATACCGGCGGCACTGTATCTGTGGATGCGACAACAAACGGAGAGGACCTGGTCATCGCGATCCGCGATACGGGATGCGGCATCGAGCCCCAGGAGTTAGTCAAAATCTTCGACAAGTTCGTTCAGTTGCCCGACTCCCTGACGCCATCTCCCGGCTCAGTTGGACTCGGCCTTGCCATTGCTAAAGAAATAGTCGAGATTTTCGGTGGAAGAATATGGGTCGATAGTGAGGTCGCGGTAGGAAGCGTCTTTACATTCTCTCTCCCGATAAAAGAAAGATCTACCCGTATGAAATTGATGGAAGCTCATAAAAACGCGGATGCTTTGACGGAGGCGACAAAATGAAAGCAAACGTGCTGCTTGTCGATGACGAACAGAATATCCTGCGTACCATGAAGATTTGCCTGGAGTCTATCGGGCTTGACGTTACTGCAGTTTCGAAGCCGGACGAGGCTTTGAAGGCCGCGTCTCAAAACCAGTACGACATAGCATTCTTTGATTTGAAGATGTATCCCATAGACGGGCTGCAGCTTATGGCTGAGGTCAAGAAGATTACTCCGAATATTATAGTTGTCATTGTGACAGCCCATGGATCGGTGGACACTGCGGTGCAGGCGATCAAACAAGGCGCATACGACTACTTGCAGAAGCCATTCGATTTCCAGGAGCTACAGCATTTTGCACAAAAGGTATATGATCACTTCCATCTTCAGAAGGAGCTGAAGAATCTCCAGGAGCAATTGTACCAGTACGAGGCAGCCGAAGACATTATTACGGACGACCCGCGGATGCTTTCTTTGGAGAATCTTGCGAGGGAAGTAGCGGACACAAGTATAAGCATTCTGATCCAGGGGGAGAGCGGTACCGGGAAAGAGTTGTTCGCAAAATATATCCATCGCCTGAGTCAAAGGAAAGATTCGCCGTTCATGACGGTGAATTGCGCAGCTCTTTCGGAGAGCCTTCTTGAAAGCGAGCTCTTCGGACATGTAAAGGGTGCATTCACGGGTGCGGTGCGGGACAGGCAGGGCCGCTTTGAGGTTGCGGATAGTGGTACAGTGTTCCTCGATGAAATTTCAGAGATCCCAACTGCCACCCAGGCCAAGCTCCTTCGTTTTCTCCAGAGCCGCGAATTCGAGCGGGTCGGTGACACGCAGACTATGAAAGTCGATGTGCGCTTTATAGCCGCCACAAATCGAGATATTAAACAGGAGCTGGCGGCTGGAAATTTCAGAGATGACCTGTATTACAGAATAGACGGGGTCAGCATAAAACTACCGCCGCTGAGAGACCGTCCGGATGATATTCCTCTTTTGATAAAACACTTCGTGAAGAAATTTGCGGGCGACTCGCCTCCTGAATTCGACGCTGAGGCTTTCAGTCTGCTTACAAACTACCGGTGGCCCGGCAACGTCCGTCAACTCGAAAACGTCATCGAGCGGGCGGTCCTTCTCGCACACGGCAGGAAGATCGAAGTTTATCATCTTCCTGAAGAAATTCAGAATCAGGAAAGTAAAAGGTTGCTTTCACTGGAAGCGTTGGAGAAGGAGCACATCGCACGTGTTATCCATGAGACATCAACGGTAGAAGAAGCTTCGGGAATTCTCGGAATAGATCCGGCGACGCTCTGGAGGAAGAGAAAAAAGTATGGGCTGTAGAAAGAGCAGCTATCCCGGGGTAGGCGGGAAACGCTACGGCGATTTGTCCAAATACCGTCTGCTATTTACTGCTTGCTGTCTTATCACATGCTGTTACGAATGTGAATGAATAGGCTGCAAATGAGTCGGATGTCGGCTTCAGGGTAAGCACATACCTGCCATAAACTTTGTTGTCTATTAGGTAATACATGCGCGGCTCGCGTACCTCTATATATGTTCTTCCCCTTGAATCGACCCTCAAGTCCCGGGACCGGTCCTGTCGAGGAACTGGTTTGCCATCCTGGTACACATACAATCGATCACCTGGATCATTCGAATTCCTCACCGCTGAGGATTTCGGCGAAGATGCAGAGTCTTCAGGATTTATGACGAGGTTAGCCTGAGCCGCAATGTAGTTTATGATTATTTCGCCGTCGCCGGGTGTTCCAGCATACTGAACATATTGGGGTTCCACCTTCCATTTTCCACTCAGGTAGAATCTATTCTTTGCAATTTTAGCCGGAGGCTGATACGTGAACGCTTTACCTTTTTCGTAGCCTCCTTTGTTCCCTATCCTGCCGCGCTCATATCCGAGATAAGTCTCCGGCGTTGTCAGATAGCAGACTGCTCCCGGTACGTCTGTGGGTCTTATCGGTGCCATAAGAGGAGGGAGGACAACTTTGGGGTTTTTCTCTTTTAGAAGCTTCTGTATTGCTGCTTCGAAATTGCCGTAATTCCCCTCACCGAAATGCAGATAGCGGAGAATGCCGTTTTTGTCGAATAGATATTTTGCTGGCCAGTACTCATTTCCAAATCGATCCCAGATATCGAAATTATTGTCGAGGACGACGGGGTACGTTATGCCGAATTTCTTTATGGCAGCTGCTACGTTTGCTCTTTTCTTTGCAAAAGCAAATTCGGGGCTGTGCACACCTATTATCACGAGCCCGTCTTTCTTGTACCGTTTATACCATTCTTCGACGTACGGCAAGGTCCTGATACAGTTAACGCAGGTGTAGTCCCAGAAATCTATCAGTACGATTTTGCCTTTCAGATTCAAGCCGCGGTCAGGATTTATGTTGAACCAATCCTTCGCGGGTAAATTCGGCAACGGCGGCATCCTGATTTTTTTATAGCCGAAGTCTGTCAACCTGGTAGCGGCGGTTTGATATGTTCGACCGCCTTCGGCTCCCGACGCGTAAGCTGTTGAACAGCCATGATACAGCAGGATTGTGGAGACAATTATTAACGGTGTGATCAAAAGCTGGAGTCTCACGAGACGACCTTCTCTTTTAGAAACCATAACAAATGGTTGAGGTTGGAGAATTCCCTATTCTCTCTAAACGGATTCCATACTCTCCAAAAGTCAGTGTGTGCAATTAAAATGAGGAAATTTCGCAAGAACGAAAGCTCCAAGATCCTCCGAAAGGAGTCCTTCGGACAGGCCCCAGGCTTCAGAGAAATTCCGAGCTACAACCACCAAATTCTGTATTGTGCCGATGTCATGTTTTGGAGATTTTGTGCTTAGGATTCGGAGCGAGTTTGGAACGTACAATTTGGAGCACGGAGCTTAGCGCCCTTTGGATTTGGCTCGGCAGTGCTATGGTACCACGAATTCATGTTCGTGAGGCCGGATAGTCAAGACAGGGCAGGGGGCTTTTCTCACAACTTTGTCCGCAGTGCTTCCGAATAGGACGTGGTCCATACCGGTTCTGCCGTGAGATGAAATGACAATCAAGTCGACATTTTCCCGCTTTGCGAAATCGATGATTTCAGCAAAAGGCTTCCCTACTCTTATGATTGTGTTGACTTTAGCCCCTTTTGGTACCTCGCTGGCGACAACTTCGCCGAGCTGCTCTTCACTGTGCTTCCGGATTTCCTCCTCCATAGCGGGGATGCTCACCTGGCCGAAACTGAAATCGGCAGGGTAGACGATAGGCTCAACAACATGGACCACCAGTAACTCCGAATCAAAATGTTCAGCGAGGGTAACCGCATATCTCAGCGCGTGCAAGGAATAATCCGAAAAATCGTGCGGTACAAGTATCTTCCTCAGGTTAACAATAGACATAAGCCCTCCAGGATTACTTGTTGCTATTTCTTGATTCCATTTCTGCACTCAGCTTGCTCAACTGCTCGTTCGTGACCCGCAGCCTTGTCCCGATGACTTCGCCGAGCTTCAACAGGATCTTAGTCCCGGCCTTCGGAGAGCGAGTGAGCAAATCTAAAAGATCAGGTCGGAAGAATCCAATTATGCTTGACGGAGTATTCGCCACGGCTGATGCGCTACGCGGGGACTCATCTAACAGAGATAACTCGCCGAAAAAGTCGCCGTCTTTGAGTTTTGCGAGTTCCTTGATTGTCCCATCGGAAATAGAATGCAATATCACTACCTCGCCCTCTTCTATGATGTACATTCCGAGTCCAGGATCCCCCTGAGCGAAAACGTATTCATCCGCCCGATACTTCCTGTGGTGGACAATCGATTCGATTTTGCTGAGTTCTTTGTCCGTCAGTTGAGAAAAAATCGGTACGGATGACAGTAGATGCTTGACGGAAGATTCTTCTCCATCCCGCTTACGGAAGAAGTTGTCCCAGAGATTATTCCGAGCCTTGACCTGTTCAGTCATACACAACCGGGATCAGTCAAATACGAAGGTCAACCAATCGTGCTTATCTTCCCCATCCTTCACAATCTTGAAGAATGCCTCTTGCATCTGCTGAGTGATCGGTCCTGGCTTTCCAGTGCCGACCTTCATTTTGTCCACAGAGCGAATAGGAGTGATTTCTGCCGCAGTGCCGGTGAAGAAGACTTCGTCCGCTGCGTACAACACGTCACGCAACAGGACTTCCTCCCGGACTTCGATGCCGGCGTCCATCGCTAATTGCATAACGCTGGTTCTTGTTATGCCTGGAAGAATTGCTGCGTGGAGCGGTGTCGTATACAGCACGTTGTTAAAGACGACGAAAATATTTTCTCCGCTTCCTTCGCTGATATACCCGTTCGAGTCGAGTGCAATACCCTCAGTGTAGCCGTTAGCGATCGCTTCGAGTTTTATGAGCTGCGAGTTCATGTAGTTGCCGCCCGTCTTGGCCATGGTAGGGAACGTATCGGGAAGCGGTCGTCGCCAGCTCGAAACACAAACATCGATGCCGTCTTGGACTGCGTCCGATCCAAGGTATTGTCCCCAGTCCCAAACGGCGATTGCGGTGTCTACCGGGTTATTAAGAGGATTCACACCGACGTCGCCGTATCCACGATAGACAACCGGACGAATGTAGCAGGCGCGCATCTTATTGGCTTTAATCGTCTCGACGACAGCCTGCTTAAGCTGCTCGGCAGAGTAAGGTATAGTGGCACGGTAGATCTTTGCAGAAATCTCGAGCCGTTTCAAGTGCTCGTCGAGCCTGAATATTGCGGATCCTTTTTTTGTATCGTAACATCGAATTCCTTCAAACCAGCTCGATCCGTAATGAATTACATGAGAGAGCACATGAACCTTTGCATCATCCCAATCGACAAGTTTTCCATTCATCCATATCTTTTCAACCTTCTTTACCGCCATTGCTCTGCTCCTCTGGTTATATATCCTTTCTGTATATCCGGTAAGTCTTATATTTCTCAGCGTTAAGCAAGTCTGCGCTCCGGTTCATCATGATATTATCTTCGAGTACCCACGAGGCTTCACCGTCGTAATATCCAAGCCTGATGCCCCGCTTTGCGGTTTCGTAAAACAGAACCGCGGCTATTCCTGTTTGCTGGTAACTGTGTATCACACCCAGAACCATTATTCTCAGCCAGTGTATCTGTTTCTTTTTCGTGAGAAGGTGGTACACGCCCGGCAAAAAGTGTCCGTTCTTGTTGAACTTAAGCGCATAATTAATGTCCGGGAGAGAGAGTGCAAATCCGACAGGTTTGCCCTTCACTTCGGCGAAGATTGCAAGTTCGGGTTCCACTACTTGCTTGAGGTCCTCGGCGAGAAAATCGAATTCTTCGTCGGTCATCGGGACAAATCCCCAGTTCTTGCTCCACGCCTCGTTATATACTTCCTTTACTCTCTTTATCTCCTCGTCCAACTTCTTCATGTTTATGCTTCGGAACGTCAGGTCTTCCTTGTGCGTGATCATTCTGGTAACGCGCTCGAGCTTCTCCGAGAATACTTTGTCTTTGTTGACATGATACGCAAATAAATCTTTCTCTTTCTTGAGGCCGTAGCCTTCAAACAGCGACAGGTAGTACCGGGGATTATAAGTCATGAGGATGAGTGGACTACTGTCGAAGCCTTCGACCAGCAAGCCGAGCTCGTCATTTGTCGATGGGTTGATCGGCCCGCGCATCGAATTGAATCCCTTCTTCTTCAGCCAATCCTTCGATGCATCGAAGAGAGCGTTTGCAACTTCCTGGTTCTGAGTGGATTCAAAGAATCCGAAAAAACCGATTTCTTCGTTCTGGAATTTGTTGTGGTTGTAATTAATGATTGCCGCATTCCGGCCGACGATTTCTCCGTCCCTTTTGGCAAGGAACAATTCTATTTCGGAATGTTTATAGAACGGGTTCTTTTTTGTATCGAGCAGTTTCTTTCTGTCCATCAAGAGAGGGGGGACCCAGTTTTTATCGTTTTTATATATTTTCCACGGCATCTTTATGAACGTCATAAGGTCTTTGTTGTCCTTGACAGTCTCAATAGCAATGCTGCTCATTTCGTACCTCTCTTTTGTACTTCCTCGAACTCTTGGGGAATATTCCCATACATCGCTTAGGCGATGACTCCTAATTCTTTTCCTATATTGCCGAACAGCTCGACAATCTTATCCAGGTGCTCAGGTTTATGTGTTGCCATATAGCTTGTGCGCAGCATTTCCATCCCGGGTGGCACACCTGGTCTGACAAATGCGTTTGCATAAACGCCGGCATCGAAGAGTCGCTTCCAGAATTTCAATGTCGCCATTGTGTCGCCTATGATGACCGGGACGATTGCGGTCTTATTCTCAAGTACCTTGAAGCCGAGCTTCTTGAGCCCCTGACGGACACGGTCTGCGTTTTTTATCAGCATATCTACTAGTTCAGGTTCCTCCTCCAATATCTTGAGAGCTTCTATGGTTGAAGCTACCGATGCAGGTGTAGGGCTTGCGCTGAAAATGAAAGCAGGCGAATTGTGTCTGATATAATTAATGACCGATTTTTCACCGACCAGAAAGCCACCAAGTGATGCGAATGTTTTTGAGAATGTACCCATAACGAGGTCGACGCTGTCTTCGAGTCCGAAATGACTTGCAGTTCCGCGGCCGCCTTTCCCAATCACACCGACTGCGTGCGCATCATCGATCATGAGCCTTGCACCGTGCTTCTTTGCTGCTTCGACCATGCGGGGCAGATCGACGATATCTCCGGACGTTGAGAACACCCCGTCAGACACCACAAGCTTCGGAACGTCCGCGGGTAATTTCGAGAGGACTGATTCCAGGTTGCTCATGTCATTGTGCCTATATCTGACGAGTTCAGCAGTCTGGCCTTTGGAGATTAACGTACCGGTCACGATGCACGCGTGGTTGTCGCGGTCCGATATTACATAGTCGCCGTGTTGGACAAGAGTGGAGATGACTCCGAGCGCGGTCTGGAACCCGGTCGAAAAAGTCATGCACGCTTCTTTGTTCATGAATTTCGCCAGACGCTCCTCAAGCTCAACATGCAGGTCCACCGTTCCTGTCAGGTATCTCGATCCCGAACAACCTGTACCGTATTTTTCTATCGCTTTCTTCGCGGCCTCCTTGACTCTCGGATGTGTTGTCAATCCCAGGTAATTGTTGGAACCTGCCATGATGACCTTCCGTCCGTTAATTACAACTTCCGGTCCTTCATTTTCCTGAAAGGGGTGAAAATATGGATACAGTCCTTGTTTCTTTACTTCATCAGCTAATGTATAGTCGTAGCATTTCTGGAATAAGTCCAATCGAGTAGGCCTCCTTTGAATAGATGCAGAAATGATTTCCATGAATTGATTCAATATAAAAGACAGTTCGTAAAAATGCTAACTACGGGATTCAGGCGGGAATCCGAATCAGGGAGCGCTGGAGTAAGAAGAGTTGGTCTGTGAAGTCGAGAGAATGAGGGAAGGTGAGACCGCCCGTCAGTTTCACTGCCTGATAAGCGCAATCTTAGACACCGTGCTCTGGCTCCCGTCGGAAGAATATGCGACTATAATGTAGACCCCGGAGGGAAGTAGATTCCCACTCTGGTCGGTACCGTTCCAGTATGCGATGCTCCCGCCTTGTGCCTGGAATTGTTTGACGAGTCGGCCGCTAACAGTAAAGATCTTTATATCGCTGTTTGCCACCAGCCCCTGGATCTGAATCGGGCTCGGAAGCGGGATCTTTGCAGGGTCGGGGAAGATTTTCAGCTTTGAGAAACTCTGTACCGGCTGAACAACTCCGATGTTGAAGTCGGTAATGCCGTCCGGAGTTGCGAAGTAAACTATCCCGTGAGCCCGATCGCAAGCCACCGCAAGCACCTGATTGCTCGGCAGCGGAGGATCGCTGGTAGTGTTGTACTGAGCAATTATGCTATCCGCACTCGTCGACATCTCAAAGACGCCCGCGTTAGTGGCAACCCACTTGTGATCGACCGCGTCGTAATCGATGCCATTAATAAATTGGTTGAGAAGGGGATAAACATATATAATTGAAATTTGGCCTGGGCTCGAAGGATCATAATATACCTCGTCCATCCCAAGCGCAGTACCGACCCAGACATTTTGTTCTGCGTCAACAATAACATCAGTGACTTGATCGCTCAAGAGTGGACTGTTCTCCGCAGTTTCCAGAAAGCCTTGTGCATTAGCACTATTGGTCAGTGATCCGCCCGGGTTGTAGTACATTAGCCCGTGATAGGATCCCTGCTCGTCGCCCTGTCCATCTCCCGACCAAACTCCTCCGAGCGCATCGATGGCAATTGTATTGAATCCTCCGGAAGATGGACCGGTCGAGTTACCGTAATTGAAAGAATACCATGTGCCACCCGGTGTGAGGACATTAAGAACGTTTCCGTTGTAAGCCCTCGGATCGGTAATCCATATATCACCGTTGGCGTCGCACGCAGCTCCGCCGACCAGGATGAAACTGGGATTCTCCTGAACTCCGGTCAGTCCCGAATTCGAATGGTTGAGGATAGAAAGGGAGTCGCCATGGAACATCGCGAGGCCGCTTCCCCACGAGCCGAGGATCACTTTATCCCCGCACACAGCACTGGCGCTGAAATAGTTATACTGGCTTTGAGGGACTCCAATTGAAGACCAGGTGTAGTTCTTCCACGTCGTTCCGTTGAATTCCATGAATGTCGTGTTCCCTTGAAAATGGTAGCCGGGTACGCACCATAAATTTCCATTGCCGTCGACTGCAAGGGATGCTATCGAGTTCGTTGCCGGGCCCGGTGGAAGGATCGTGCTGACCGTTGAGCCAATAGAGAGGAGTCCGCTTGATGTCGCACCATAAATGAGTGTATCCGAGTATTGCGCAACGTCGTTTAGTTGTGCTCCGATATAGATCTGCTTTGTGGGAAGATTCTGATCGAGTTCGTAGATGCCTGCTGTTGAGTTCACCAAAAGAGAGTTTTGTCCCGGGGTCAAACCGTTCACGGGAGAGGAAAAAGACGCAACTTGTTGAAAAGTCACGCCATCGGTACTCATGAAGAGGCCTTGTGGAGTTCCTGCGTAGAGAGCGCCATTGAACACCTTAACGACATTGACGCCGGAGGAAAGACCGCCGCTGTCTGCAATATCCCACGAAGTAGGTGCTGCAAGATTCAATGCAGATAGTGGGGCGTATGAGAGTCCGAATTGGTTGGCGACGTAGATATTTCCGTCAAAGGTTGCGACACCGTTTGCCTTCAAACTGCTCTGACCGGGGACAAAATGTAAGTAAGTATCCAGGGTCTGGAAATTGGCGAGCGATATTACTACCACACCAAACGGAGTACAGGCGTATAGCGTGTCACCAGAAACGGTCATACTTACGACCGTGTCCGACAAGAAACTTGAATTAGTAATGTCATGTTGTGACGTGTCGACTGTTCCTGATTGACTTAGCTCGTCAATAGATCCGTTCACTTCACCGACAAGTACATTACCCCCGTTATCGACAGCTATGGCAGTGGCCACCAAATTCGACAGCGCTCCTCTACCCGACGTTATTTGAGTAAACGAGTCGGACTGAGGTGAATATGAGAAGACGCCTCCGGACGTCGCTGCCCACACTTTACCGTCGGCCACTGTGAGCGCATTGATATCGTACATGCTGGAATAATTCTTCGCCGTTGGTTTCTGCGTCAATATCTGCGCAGGAGCCAGACCTGTCAACAATAGAAGGAAGGTGGAACACGTCAACAATTCAAGACTTGGCAGGGCAAAACTGTGGTTATTCCGTCGCATCCGCTTCAGATTTCTGTGCACGATTCTGATCAAATTGTCTTGAAGAGGTTCACCATTTCAATCGCGGCAACTGCGGAATCGTAGCCTTTGTTCCCCGACTTGCCGCCCGCGCGGTCCACTGCCTGCTCGACAGAATCGGTAGTCAGAATTCCGTAAATGATCGGAACAGGTGAACTGATCGACAACTGGCCCACCCCTTTTGAAGATTCGCCCGCAACGTAATCGAAATGAGGTGTCTCTCCTCTGATTACCGCTCCAAGACAAATCACCGCGTCATGTTTCTTCTTTTCCAATATCTTTCTGACTACGGCAGGAATTTCAAATGCTCCCGGGCAGCGGTAAATATCTATGTTCGCTTCTGGCACTCCGTGCCTGACCAAACCGTCCTGCGCACCCTGAAGCAATTTCTCCGTGATGAATCCGTTGAACCTGCTGATCACGACTGCGATCTTGAGACCGCTGCCGTCAAGCTTGCCCTCATATATGCCCAATCAATTCTCCTTTGTTTCGGACTCTGCGGGAACTTTCGCTCGTATCGAGCCAAGCCAATATTCATCGATGAAGTACGACCCCAGGTTTCCCTCATCATTTTTCAGCCCGCCGTGGAAATCACTCCCGCCGGATTTCAGGATTGAATTTGAGTCGGCGAACTCTTTAAAAAAAGCCACCTGTTCGTCCGAATGCGATGGATGGATCACTTCTACGCCATCGAGTCCGCTGGACAAGAGAGACCGCATTAATGCATCGGTGACATAAGTTGACGGATGGGCGAGGAACGCGAGGCCACCTGCTTTCTTGATCATCGTGATCGCCTGCTCTGGTGGAAAAGGAGGATTTGCCTCGTAGGCAGGCTTCCCGATACCGATATATTTATGAAAGACTTCGTCGTAAGTCTCGGCGTATCCTTCTTCTACCATCGTGTTTGCAATATGAGGTCGTCCCACCGTATTTCGTATACCTGCCCGATCGAGCACCGACTCCAGCGTAAGTGGGATCTTCAACCTGTTAAGCTTTGCAACTATTCTTTCTGCTCGCCGAATTCTCGCATCGCGGAGTATCTCAAGACTCGAGAGGAACTTACCGTCGGTATAGTCAAAATAGTATCCGAGAAAGTGGAGCTGGAAACGCTTATGTCTCGAACTAACTTCGATCCCCGGAATAAAGCTCATGCCTATCTCTTTGGAAATCTCCGTAGCCTCCGTGATCGAGCCCACGCCGTCGTGATCGGTTATACTAATTGTCCTGATGCCAGCCTGGTATGCTTTGGCCAGAAGTTTGCGTGTGCTCAGCGCGCCGTCTGAGTATGAAGTGTGAGTATGAAGGTCTATCTTGGCTGAATTGCCCAGTTGATTTCCTTCGGCCCCTTCAGATGAACTTTTGTCTGAACGCCTCATAATCAAGCAGAGTGATGGTATCGCCGTTTGCTTGTATGAGCTTCAGCTTCTCCATCTTGCTGAACGTCCGGGAGACAGTTTCCCTGGTTGTCCCCGCCATGTTGGCTATCTCCTGTTGCACCGGCAAGTTGTCTATCTCGACGCGACCTTGTTTGATCCTGCCTCGCTCGTCGGCAAACTGGAGCAGGACATAACCGACTCTGTGGTAAGCATCTTTGAGCGAGAGGCTCTTGATGAGTGCGTCGGCCCTTCTGAGACGAATGGTGAGATGCCTGAGGAGCGAGACAGCTATGCTCGGATATTCCTGGATCAGGGAGAGGAAGTCTTTTCGGTGAATCATGAAAAGGTCTGCGGTATCGAGAGCCACGACGCTTGCCGACCTCGCCTCTCCGTCGAGCAGTGCCATCTCTCCGAATATGTCGCTCGGTCCGAGAATACTCAGGATAACCTCGCGCCCATCTTCGCCGATGCGTACCACCTTAACCTCACCCTGGATGATGACGAATAATGCCGATCCCGATTCTTCTTCCATCAGGATGACTTCGCCCTTCCTGTAGGTTTTTCTAACACCGCAAGCACTGATTCTACTGAAGTCTCTCTCCTCCAATCCTTCAAAGATCGGGGCGTTTCTCAGGAACTCAGCCGCTTCATTCATGCCAGCGCTCCCACGATTTTGATTGTCAATAACATTCTTCCAAAGCGATTTTCTAATGATTGATCCTTGAGAATATAGAAGCACCCCGATATAAAGTCAACGGCAGCAGTTAACAATGAAATAATGTCTGCCGGAGGCAAGTGCTCTTCAGGCGAGAGTAATGGGATACTGGATGTCCTTAGCAATATCGGAGAATGTTGTATTAATGGATTATTGGATTAATTTACATTTCGAGAAAGCTCCGAAAGACCTGGATGGAAACGAAAAGAATCTACCTTGATTATACTGCCACGACGCCGCTTGATCCGCAAGTTCTCGATGCCATGCTGCCTTACTTCGACAATACCTTCGGCAACGCATCGAGCGTCCATTCATACGGAAGGGAAGCGAAAGCCGCACTTGAGGAGAGCCGTGAGAAAATTGCACGAGCCATGGGAGCGAGAAGCTCGGAGGTCGTTTTCACGAGCGGGGGTACAGAGTCCGACAATTATGCGCTATTCGGTGTAGCAGTTGCCAACTCCGACAAGAAAAGGAATCATCTCGTCATATCTTCGACTGAGCATCACGCTGTCCTGCACGCAGCAGACGCGCTTGCAAAGTCCGGATTCGAACTAACGATAGTCTCAGTCGATTCGGAGGGCTTCATTCGTCCGGACGAACTCAAAGGCGCCGTCCGCGACGATACTCTTCTCGTAAGTATCATACATGCCAACAATGAAATTGGAACAATCCAGAATATTCGGGAGATTGCCGATATTGTTCACGAGAAGGGAGCCTTGTTCCATACAGATGCGGTGCAGTCATTCGCCAAAGTCGAGTTCAATGTAGTAGAAAGCGACGTTGATCTTGCATCGATCACGGCGCATAAGATCTACGGCCCGAAAGGGATTGGGGCACTCTACGTCAGACGGGGAATCGAGTTGGAGCCGATGTTCCATGGTGGATCGCAGGAGAGGAACCGTCGGCCCGGCACTGAAAGCGTACCGCTCATTGTCGGATTTGCAAAAGCTGCGGAGATCGCAGTTGGCGAAATGCAATCGGAGACTGCGAGGCTGATGCGTTTGAATGCACTAATGCGAAAGAGAATCTCAGAGAATGTTTCGGGTGCAATTCCCAATTCTCCTGACCACGATGCACTCCCTAATATCCTTAACGTGTCAATCGACAGCAGGGAGATGGAGATCGACGGTGAAGCACTCATAATCAATATGGACCTCGAAGGCATTGCGGTCACGAGCGGGTCTGCCTGCAGCTCAGGGAGTCTCCAGCCTTCTCACGTGATCAAGGCACTCGGCCGTGACGACGCCACCACGAAAGCGACCGTAAGATTCTCGTTCGGAAGGTTTACGACGGAAGCGGAGATTGTGAAAGCGGCGGACGTGTTGGCGGGAATCGTGGCACGAGCCGGGAAGAGGAGATAAAGTTGGCGCGTGCTAGGTCAGGATCATCTGCCACTGTGAGGAACCATTGTGAACGCGGCCGCGAACAAGTGAGTGACATGCTAATGTCGCAAATTATCTGTTCCCATTAGATACTCTCCTTCACGAAAGAAAATTAATTTTAAGATATTACCGGGGCTATTGCTTCGGGTCTGCGACAAAAATATGCTCCTCTCTCGGCATCCATTAGAAATGGACGCCTTGCAAGAATCGGGAAACCCCGTCCGGGGTTTTCAGCTTTATCAAGCCGTTCATTTTGCCGAAGGCATCCCCCATGTGGTGCTGGGAGGGATAATGAATGGCGATGGCTTTACAAATTTGTCGCACATCCTATTGATTCCAGTTCTTATTTGTGAAATATTGAGTCGTCGATAGGATGACCTGAAGGCTCGCGGATCAAACGGAACGCGAGTCGAACTGACGGAACCGATCCGTCAGGTGATAAAGAAGAACATGGTGGGCCGAGTATATGATGGTCTCTATACGGGGCTGAAGGTCGAACCGGGAGGAGCGTACCGTGAAAGGTTTGTTACAACTATTTCGCAAAGGGGATTGGCGCGGGAAGAAAGGGAAGCACGCGTGAGCTTTAGTGCAATCAAGCGAGTCTTGCCAACCCTTTCAGTTCTCACCACTCTTACGTCCGCTACTCCAACCCATGCACAAACCGACACCTCCCGGATAGGAAACGTGTTTGACAACTTTCTGATTCCGATACCTGAACCTGAGGGTATACGCCAAGACGTGTACTCGCTTTCGGTGGAAACATAGACTTCCACTGAGATTGTACGCCTTGACATACCTTCATAATATCTACAACTTTGGCGAGACGGGAGAACGGAGATGAGATTGAGAAGAACATTAATAACGTTTTCGGTGCTGACTTCTGTTGCAATTTCTACGAGCGAGGCGCAGGTATCACTTTATCCGCAGGTGTCTGCAGAGACAAACGCGATGGGAGGTGCGGGTGTGTCATTTGTCTCGGATAACGCTTTGGCGACGATTGCAAACCCTGCAGATATCGGTTTGTTCAGCTTGCAAGGGACGTTAAGTGCGAGTTACATGCCAAGCATCCCAAAGCAGCTCAATGCTCTGGTACTAGATGCCGGAATCGAATTAAGCTCGTTATTGAAGGGTATACCCGAGAAATTGAGTTTAGGGGTTGGGTACATCAATCCTAATTATTCCTACCCTGTATTACAAGGTGAGAATTTTTCTAATAATGTTGAAACCGATGTGGTCCACGGTCTGACAATCGGGCTTGGAGTCGATTACATCGTGAAACTTGGGCTAGGCTATAGCATGAAATGGGTTACTACCAAAGATGGATTTCCTTACTACAAATCTACTTACGCGCCTGATTTTGGTGCGATAGTTCAACTGCCTGTCTTGGATTTGATTTCACGTTCTACGAACCTTCCAGTACGTTTTGGGCGCTTTGCGGCGCCATTTCTGAACATAACGTTCGGGTATTCTATGTGTAATTTTGCGGACTATGCTCCTTACGGGGACGCGATCCTCCCTCGGGAAGGTAATCTTGGCTGGAATTTCGAATTTGGTCTAACGACGGATTTGGATAACTATCAGTGGAAATGGATTTCATTCACTTGGTTGAGACAAGTTAACAGTCCTTTAACTTCATGGGGCGGCCAAGCGTATATTTACGATACCGGTTTGGGTGATTTCGAGGTTATCAATAACATCGTTGCCGGCAGGCAGACAGGGAATGCGACCATTGAAAAAGGATGGCAGATTCAACTTGGACAGTTTGTATATCTGCGAGGAGGGTCAGCAACGGGCCCTGAAGTTACAACTTACGGAACGTTCGGATGGGGAGTGAGACTCAACGGATTCGTGAAGACGCTTGTTATCTTCCGTGTTC
>JAKASW010000393.1 GCA_021818875.1 Bacteroidota bacterium | reverse complement strand
GAGATGAGCGGACTGCAAATAGAGGCCTTTAGAAAGAGTTTCTTACCGCAACATGCAGCTCTGCAGGATGCTTGGAGCTTGCGCGAACATATTAGCAAGAAAGAGGTCGAGGATTTCGGCGATCTCAAAGTGAAGGTAGATCAAGTAACTCCGGTTATTACCAAAGAAATATTTAAGGCATCTGAGAGTTATCTTGGCATTCACGCAAAAAAACTTGAACACGCATTAGATTCTCAATGGTGCCCTGCCTGAGAAGAACCATATTGCATTGTACCTTCGCTAAATAAACCCTCGTGCGAACCGTTGCGAGGTATATTGCTCAATTCCAATTTGCATTTACCAGCACTCTTGCTTTAGACTCTCTCGGGGCCATTCCTCAATTCTTTCCTTCTCCATAAAAACCGAATTTCGCTGCCAAGGCGTTTACCTCCTTATGCAATTGCTGCGGTAGCAAGTGTGAATAGATTTCCGTTGTTCGACTTGTAGAATGTCCAAGTAACTTTTGAACTTGAAATAGTGATACGCCCGAAGTGACAAGACCAGACGCGAAGGAATGCCGGAGTGAATGAAAATGCAGCTTATCATTCAGACCGGCACGGCGAACGTACCGCTTGAACTTCTGTGAGACAGTTCCCTCTTTCAATGGTTTGCCTTTCCTATCATGGAACACAATCTCGGTTTCGATTCGAATGTTCTCTTTACGCTCTGATAGAAGCTGATAAAGTTCATCGCTCACAGGCACCACACGAGGATGCTTATTCTTTGTCGTGAATCTTTCGCTGTTTTGAATCAAGACGGCTCTCTTAAGGAAATCAATTTCAGCCCATCGAAGATTCGGAAGCTCGCCAAGTCTCAGGCCTGTTAGAATTGCAGTAATGCACAATTCCCGAAAATCTCTATCTTCGACATCAGAAAGGAACACCCCGAACCCTGGACTGATACGCTCCAGGTCAGGCTTGTTTCGGGGTCTCAAAACAAATGGAATTAGATGCTGAAACAAGTCCGGCATGACCGCCCTCGTTGTTTTGAGACGGCCTCACAATAGTGCCAACCTGATAACTGGTCCCATACGATGAACCGAAAAGTGCCGTTGAAGTTTATGGTTCGGTTGGTTAACTTTTAACCTAATCCGGAGGTTAAATGTTAGCTGTAGTTGAAATCGCAGGAAAACAGTTCAAGGTCAGTGAGAGCATGAAAGTTGAGGTGCCAAAACTTAACGTTGAAGTCGGAGAAAAAGTCACGCTCAACAAGGTGCTTCTCGTCCAGAGTGATGCGTCAAAATTAGTCGGCAATCCTTACATAAAAGACGGTTCGATTGTGGCCACGGTGCTGAGCCATGGCAGGGAAGACAAGATCCTGGTGTTCCGCAAGAAGAAGAGAAAGAATTTCAAGGTCAGAAATGGTCATAGGCAGGAATATACCACAATCCAAATCGATTCGATAAAATCCTAAAGGAGTATTTGATGGCACACAAGAAAGGCGGCGGGAGTTCCCGCAACGGACGAGATAGTAATGCGCAGAGACTTGGCGTGAAGAGATTCGGCGGGGAGAAAATCACGGCAGGAAGCATAATTGTCAGACAGCGCGGGACCAAGGTACTGCCCGGTGAAAATGTCGGCACTGCCAAAGATGACAGTCTGTTTGCTCTTGCCGACGGCACTGTGAAGTTTGAAACATATAGAAGAGTTCGTAAAAGAGTCAGTGTAGTTCCCCTGAGCCCGAACAAGAACTAACTCTTTGCGCTTCGGGCTGCCGGACTCCAGTGAGTCAGGCAAACCCGGGAAGTGCGAGAGCCTTTTGCTAAGAAAGGATATCTCTAATGAAAATTACTGTTGTGGGAGCTGGTAATGTCGGGGCCACCGTTGCACAGAGGCTTGTCGACAAAGAACTTGCCAATGAAGTGATACTTACCGACGTGGTCGAAGGCATGCCGCAGGGCAAGGGACTCGATATGTACGAGTCTTCTCCTGTGCTTGGCAGCGATGTCAAAGTCGTGGGTGCCAATGCGTACGAGGCGACGGCGAACAGCGACATAATCGTGGTCACTGCCGGAATTGCCCGGAAGCCTGGAATGAGCCGCGACGATCTTATGTCCACAAACGCTGGCATTGTCAAGGCTGTTACTGAGCAAGTCGCTCGCCATTCTCCGAAATCTATTATCATCGTGGTCTCTAACCCGCTTGACGTCATGGTCTATGTAGCTTTGAAGGTCAGTAGATTCGAGCGGCAGCGAGTGATTGGAATGGCCGGCGTACTCGACACCGCACGCTTCAGGTCCTTCATTGCTGCCGAGCTGAACGTGTCCGTCGAAGATGTGTCGGCATTCGTACTCGGAGGACATGGCGATTCAATGGTGCCGCTAGTCCGTTACACTTCTGTCGCCGGTATTCCTCTTACTGAGATGATGGCACAGGACAAGATCGACAAACTCGTGAAGAGGACTCGCGACGGTGGTGCTGAGATTGTTTCGCTGCTAAAAACGGGCAGCGCCTACTATGCGCCTTCTGCCGCTGTTGTCCAGATGGTCGAATCCGTCGTCAAGGATAAGAAGAGAATACTCCCTTGCTCGATCTACCTGCAGGGCGAGTTCGGAATGAAGGACGTCGTGATCGGAGTTCCTGTCAAGCTCGGCAAGAAGGGTATGGAACAGGTTGTTGAGATCAAGCTTACGGATTCAGAAAGGGCGGAACTGCAGAAATCTGCCGACGATGTAAAGGCGAATATCGCCAAGCTGAAGTTAGACTGATTTTCTGACTCAGACAGGATTCTTCGAGCGGTATCCGAAGGATCCTGTTTGAGTTGATTCGTGTTCTGGCTTGTCGCGAGGGAGGATGGGGAGCCGCTTCACAGTCCGGGAAAGGCAGACGCGAATGCCATTAACTATGTCCTTCCTGCTGCAAATTGCACGAGTCTTACTAACCAATCGTGGCATCAGGAGGATCAATTCGTTCAATCGTGTCATGAGCGTTGAAGTTCTTCTGCCTTGCTCAGTA
The DNA here is from genome assembly GCA_021818875.1 of Bacteroidota bacterium. Lineage (GTDB taxonomy): Bacteria > Bacteroidota > Ignavibacteria > Kryptoniales > JAKASW01 > JAKASW01. The sequence goes on along the minus strand of JAKASW010000393.1, from coordinate 341 downwards.
CTCAGCCGTCAGCGGAGGATTTATTCTTCCCTTGTCGATTGATCTTTAATTTCAAAATTGTCCGTGTGCCATAGGGGGTAAACTGAAAGTCGACATCATCCATGAGTGATTTCATTATCAGGATTCCTCGCCCGCTCGGCTTGAGGAGGTTCTCCGGGGAGAGTGGGTCGGGCAGGGCATCCGGATTGAACCCCCCGCCTTCATCCTCGACCGAGACGCTTACTTCTCCATTTAAGTATCCGACGTCGAGACTAATTTTCTTGGAGTGATTGTTTTTATTGCCATGGGAGACGGCATTATTGACTGCCTCGCTCGATGCAACGAGCAGGTTATGTTCTTCC
>JAKASW010000392.1:2802-3346 GCA_021818875.1 Bacteroidota bacterium | reverse complement strand
TGATGGTGACTCTTCTCTTAACGGAATTTCTTATCCTGTCGAACCTCGCAAGTATCTCGTCCATTTTCAATTCATAGTCAGCATCCCGATAAGGAACTAACTTTGCAGAAGGTTTACCTCGTCTGGTGATAACGTACTCCTCGCCTTTCTCCACTTCCTCGAGAATCTTTGACAAATGGGTTTTTGCATCAAAGGCGCCAATCTTCTTGGTCTTTGCTTCCATGCAGCGAGTTTAATAAACCGGTTGGTCAACTGCAATCTGATTTCTCATGGTTTGCCGCCGCCGGTGCAGAGATCCGAACCTCCCCGGATGGCTACCGTGATGGTTGCCATCCGCAATATGCTGCTCAGTCCGACACTGAAGAACATAGCGTTCGGTTTGTTGAGGCAGTAGGTCAGATCCACGTGAAGGAGGCCGAGGATTTCGTCGATTTCGATCCCGGTCTCTTCGAGGGAACACATGACGTCACCTCAGGCAACAGCTTTTATGTTTTTGTGTCGAGCGCCTCTAAATGCACCACGAAGTTTGGGCATAAATTGCCGA
>JAKASW010000392.1:0-2792 GCA_021818875.1 Bacteroidota bacterium | reverse complement strand
GTCTTCGGAAATCGAACCGTGTCGGAAAGAAAAAATATCTCCTCCCTAATTTTCTCTTGACTGTTATCGATATATGTAGTATTGTACATACATCGATTTAGAAAGCATGAAAAACATTGGAATCATCTTCGCTGCACTTAGTAATCCGACGCGGCGCCGGATTATCAAACACCTGAAGTCTGAAGACCTCACTCCTTCCGATCTTCTCCAACGCATCGAGGTCACTCAGCCCACGCTTTCACATCACCTCGATATCCTGAAGCGGGCAGAACTCGTCGATACTACCCGCGAGGGACAGTTCATCCGCTACTCGCTTAATATGACCATCTTCGAGATGGCTCTTCAATACATGGCTTCAATTACTAAAAAGGGGAAAGCAAAATGAAACTGAGCTGGAAAAGAGAGATACTCCCCGCCGTGTTAGCGGCTGGGATGTTTGTCGCAGCCTTCTATTATTATCCACTTCTCCCGAATAGTCTCCCCGTGCACTTCGGTCTCAAGGGACAGCCTAACGGCTGGGCTTCGAAACCGGTCTTCTTCCTGGAGAACACGGGCATATTCTGTTTCACTTACTTACTTCTGACGTTCCTTCCCTTCATCGATCCTCTGAAGAGAAAGATCGAGCCTAAATTCAAAACAGTCATTCTTTTACGCGATGTGATCCTCGTCTTTTCTGCCGTGGTCTATTTCGTCGCGATCGAGTATGCTCGTGCAGGGGGGGACATGTGGACTACATTGGTGTCGCCATCGGGCTCATGCTCATCGTTCTCGGCAACTACATGCCGAAGGTACCTCAGAATTGGTTCCTCGGAATAAGAACTCCATGGGCCATCTCTTCTGAAGCGAACTGGAAGAAGACTCACATATTGGGGGGGGTGGCTCTTTACGATCTGCGGAGTTTTGTTTGTCATTGGTGCCGCGCTCAAGCTGAACAATATATTTCCGGTCGCAGCCGTCGTGGCTACTGCAGTTATCGCATACATCTATTCGTTCGTCCTCTACAGGCGGACCGAACACTCTGATAGCGAGGTCAGTTGACAAGCCTTTGAGCAGAGAAATTCTCCCGTTGATAATTGCATTTGCTGCTCTCGTGATTCTCATAACAGGCTACGTTTGCTTGTGTATTCGGCTGAGAAAAGGTGGCGGAAGTCTTACGACTCTAGGACTTGGTTCGACCTATGAGTTCATGACTAAAGACCGCCGGAAAGCAAGCGAAGCAATCGTGAATATGAATGCTGGAATAGAGCACGAGGATCCACATAGAAAAGAATTGAAAGGATCTGAGACAGAGCAAACCGATGGCGAAGGTACTTCTGGTTGATGGAGCGATAGTCCGCATGTCATTTATTTATGCACCAATTTCTCAACAAGAATGAAAGGAGGTAATCGCGCGATGAAAAAGTCTATACTTGTTCTAGCTGCAACTTTTCTTTTGTTGGCCGTCCAGGCGTTTCAAGTGCAAACCAGAAAACAGGAAACTGCGACCGCGAAGCATTTCATTTCTATGATGAATAGGGGCGAATTCAAACTGGTGCAATCGATTTTCGACACCACTATGAAGCAGGCTGCCCCCGAGTGGAAACTTCGTGCGATATGGACCTCATTTGCGAAGGAGGCGGGGAAGCTAACAAGAGAATTGAGAGACACGACATTCACCTATGGAGGTTACGAAATAGTCGTTGTGACATGTGAGTTTGAAAATTTCACACAAGACATAAGGGTGGTATTCGACAAAGGCGGTCAGATCGCGGGCTTCTTCTTCGCTGCAAGACATGCGAAGGAGGGAAATGGTGAGAAACATTCACAGCTAGGCGGTTCTCCAAAAGGGAAAGCCGGGTCCCCGGCTGGTACGACTCACCATATTTCCAAGGACGTGACGTTTAAGAATGAGAAGGCGAATGTAACTCTTGCCGGGACTCTCACGATGCCGGATTCAACCGGGACATTCCCTGCCGTTCTTCTCATTTCAGGCTCAGGTCCCAACGGAAGGAACGAAACGGTCGCGGGCCATAAGATATTTGAGGCGCTTGCAGATTACCTGACGAGACATGGAATCGCCGTCCTGAGGTATGACAAGCGGGGTGTAGGCGAGTCTACCGGGAATTATGCTTCCGCTACCACAATGGATTTTGCTTCCGATGCGCTTGCCGGAGTCAATTATCTCATGACTCTAAAGCAGATAAACCACAAAGAGATCGGGCTTATCGGGCACAGCGAGGGCGGAGAGATCGCACCTATCGTGGCGGATGAATCGCCGGATGTCGCGTTTGTCGTACTGATGGGAGCGCCGGGTGTACCAGGATATGAGACGATAATGGATCAGGTCGCGGCGATGGCAAGAGCTTCAGGGGCAAGTGATAGCAACGTAACTGCGGAGCTGTCGATCGAGAAGCGATTTCTCGACATAGTCTTGTCTGACAAAGACTCCTCAACTGCAGCTGGAGAGATCGTGAAACTCGTGGTGAATGAAGCGAAACAGGATACGAGCGAAGCCGAATTGGCCGCAGGTGAAGCGCTATCACCGTGGTACAGGGCTTTCATTTCATACAACCCTGCTCCTGCACTTCGTAAGCTCAAATGTCCGGTCCTTGCGCTTTGGGGGAGCAAAGACCTTCAGGTCCCGCCGTCAAAGAATCTGCCCGAAGTGGAGAAAGAATTGAAGGTTGGCGGCAACCATGACATCAAACTAATCGAGATCCCCGGGCTGAATCATTTGTTCCAGGATGCGAAGACAGGGTTACCGACGGAGTATGGGAGTATTAAAGAGTCGATTTCTCCGAAGGCACAGATCG
>JAKASW010000391.1 GCA_021818875.1 Bacteroidota bacterium | reverse complement strand
CTGTCTACGAGCACAAGCTTCCCGATACCCGGGATCGTGAACGAATTCTTAGCTTCCCGGTATGCCAGATTCGCAAGCTCATCAAGAAACCCGGCCGCAACTTTCTTCTTCAACTCGAATTTCTTGGCAAAATAGTCTGCCACTTGGGACTTTGACATCGCCTTTCCCATACTAGCTCCTTTCGGTTTTTGAACTAAAGATAATAAAAGATATTCAACCGTGCCACGGCCAGGCCAATGTTTTTGCATGGGATCAGTTATCAGGTTGGCGCTATTGCCAGGAGCTTCAGCTCGTGGGTCAATGGGCGGACGCTTCCTGGGTCTTAACCCGAACTTGCGCGGCGTCAAGGCCTAAAGCCCATTCGGCGGCGGAATCTGTACCATGACCTGAAGGTCGCGGCTACTCCCTCACGACTATAAGCAAGCGGTTACACTTTTTTTGCACGGCATCGATTAAACGGCAATCATGGACCATCTGTGCAAGTTTCGGGTGATTGCATACCGCGGCCACGGTCGCTTGATTCATGATAATTGAAAGAGTCCTCCAACAAACATCCTTACGGGAGATTTAGCTGCCAGGAAACTCCAAATCTGTCTTCGACCCAACCAAACCTCCCGCTGAAGGGGTATTTGCCAGACGGCATCTGGGCCTTTCCACCTTCGGACAGTTTCCCGAACAGTCTGTCGATTTCCTCTTCGTTTTCACATTACACAAATGTTGAAATCGCCGGAGTGAAAGTAAACTTGTGCTCAATGCCGCTCCCGGCTGCCATGAACTGCTCACCGTTGAGAGTGAACACAGCTTGCTTTACCGTTCCTTCCCTTTCACCTTCGTTTGGACCATAACGCACCATCTTATCAATCCCGGAATTCTTAAACAACGAAACGTAGAAGTTGATCGCTTCTTCCGCATTCCCGTCCTGCCTGCCGACGAAAAGAAGAAAGGTCGTAAATTCTTGCATAGTCAATCTTCTTTCCTGTTAAATTTTCAAGGTAGCATAAGGCCAAGGTGACGGCCAAATGAGACGATCTTTCAATCCGGCCGCAGAAAATGCGGTGTCTATTTCCGCCCGTGACTCGGAGAAATGTTTCCAGCCTTCATAGTGGAGGGGCACTATTGAAGCTTGATGAAATGCCCGGGCGGCTTCGACACCCTCCTCAACCGTAAACGTCAAGTGTGCCGGGCCTACTTCCTCCACCCTGGCGGCACCCATGAAAAGGACTGCCATTCCGACGGGGAACCGCCGTGCTACTTCAGCAACTCCTTCATACCACACCGTATCGCCCGATATATAGGCGACCCCCTCGGAAGGATCCGGGGTATGTATGATGAAGCCGATGACCGGTCCGCGGTCTCCTTCAGGTGGCCCATGTCGGGCCGGCGTCGCTGTCACTCTGATTGTACCACCATCCGGTCTTTTGACGTCGAAGCTCTCCCACTCTGTAAGAGGTCTCGCATTTCCACCCAGTCTTTCTGCACCATCACGAGTTGTAAGAACAACCCCGGCTTCGGGCAAGAACGCCCGACCCGCGTTGTCCAGATTGTCGAAGTGATGATCATGACTAAGCAAAACAACATCTATTTTGCCCAGTGACCCTAGACTCATCCTCGGACCAATCGTTTTTCGAAGTGTATAGGACTTTGTTTTATATTCGCTCCCCGCGGGATCAAATGTCGGGTCCGTGAGAAACCGGACGCCGCTAATCTCCATCAACGCGGTCGGTCCACCGACGTAGGTGAAGCCGATTCCTTTTTGTCCTACCAGCATCAGCTTACTCCTCTGAATCGACAAATTCGCTGTAGGTCTTACCGATGATCATGGTCCAACCGCTCTCTTAGCTCTCCGGGAAATGCGCCGATAACCAAATTCAGCTGCATACCATCTTCAAGATATGTTTTCAGGCCAGCAAGAACCCGGGCGAAGCTGCCTTTCAAACCGGGCACATCGTCTACCATTTTGTCACCGTCCTTTGAAGCCGGAATTGGCAATGCCGACGAGTGCCACACCATCCTCTACCTGACTCCGTGTACCATGATAGGGCAACCCGGCCATGACCCTTCTATTCTTATCGTTCGACTCGACATAGACTCCTCCGGAAGCATTGTACATTTCCAGGGTCGATGCAGCTCTCTTTCTTAGCTTGAGCTTCGCACTGCTCTTTGTGAATAAGAATTTTGTTGTAATTGCATTATTTACACACGCCCCAAATACCTCAGCAACCGGTTTGCGCACCACCATCTCCACCTTTGCACCAGGAGCCTCTCTGATTTTCATATGTCCTTCTTTGTTCTAGTCCCTTCGAAATCTTTCAGGTTCTTTTCCGCTATCATCGTCCAGCATATCAGAAACTGCTACAAGCCGCTCGATGCGGGCATGGCAATATTTCGCTCTCCCTTTTCCTCTAATCTCAACGAGACCAAGTCGGCGAGAACTGTGACATGTCTCGGAATTGCCGACCGGCTGATCCAGAAGCTACCCGCGACTTGGTTAATCGTCAATTCCTGCTTCATGAGCAAATTGACAACCACTCTTCTGTTCGCACCGGCTATCGCCCGGAATCGATCTCCTCTAACAACATCCATTATCTATCCGTAACCGAACATGTGCAGATTAAGTTTCCACTATTTGATTGACCCGAATACTTCATTTCGGAAACCCGCGAAGTCATAAACTTGTTGAAACATAAAAACAAGGAAGCAGCCATGAAGATAATTGTAGTAGGTGCCACAGGATTAATCGGCAGAGAAATAGTCAACGCCCTGAGCGGGACTCACGACATAATAGAGGTTGGACACAAGGCAGGAGAATATAGGGTAGACATCACTTCCAAAAGTTCGATTGAGGAATTGTTCAAGAAAACGGGGCAGTTCGACGCTCTTGTAAGCGCTGCAGGAAACGCCGTCTTCAAGAGCCTGGCTCAATTGACTGATGACGACTTCATGCTTGGATTGAAAGACAAGCTGATGGGTCAGGTAAATCTCGTGCGAGTCGGGCTTAAATATGTCAACAATAATGGTTCATTCACACTGACCAGCGGCGTGCTCGCAAGCGAACCCATGCCCGGAAGTTCGGCGATCAGCCTGGTAAATGCCGGACTAAACGGCTTCGTCAAAGCGGCTGCACTTGATATGAAGAACGGCATCCGGGTAAATATCGTAAGTCCGCCTTTTGCTACGGAGACTTTGAAGGCTCTTGGGATGGATACCTCAATTGGTATCCCGGTGGCAAAGTTCGTGCGGGCATACAAAGAAAGCGTTGAGGTCAAACGAACCGGAGAGGTAATCGACGTCAGGAAGTTTGTTTGACGCCGGAGCATTGAACAACCTCGCGGCAAGCCGCGAGGTATTTGTG
>JAKASW010000390.1 GCA_021818875.1 Bacteroidota bacterium | reverse complement strand
TGAGCGCTCGTTCACGCGCGCCCACGAGGCTGGAAAACCTGGTGTACCTTTCGACGCGCATTTCTTCAGTATAGCCGCCGTCCTCATCGACGATTATTTTGTGCATGTACTTTCGCGCGTAGTTGGCAGCCATCTTTCGAAGCGCAGGATTTCCTAAGATGAAGTTTATTGCGCCCGGTGTGGCTTTCCTCAATTGGCGGTCAAGAAGCTGCATGTTTTACCTCCTATGTTTTGGGTTTTATACTTTTTCATACTTTGCTTAAAGCCAATCGTCGTGCCAGGAATTAGTTCGTCGATTATCGAATCGTTTACCGATATCCTTGCGCACCAAGCGAATCGATGGGAAGTGATATTTCCCGCATCATCGAAGCAGGGGTCAATTTCAGTCTGATTTGACTGAAGGGGCCTGTGAAGTATGAATTCGCACGTGCAGAGGAGGATTTGGCTTGATTTATACTGTAGCGAATCAAGGGATCTGTTCGTGATTCAGGTGATGCTCATGTTCGGCTTATCGCCATGCGTAGACAAGTGTGGAGGAATCTTGATATGGGGGAGGGGTGTGCGGCATCACCGGAAAGTGACGCCGCACCAGGCTTTTCAAATGCCGATCAACTGGTACGAATATCCAAGGGATACAATCAGATTTCCCGTATGGCTTGTTCCATCTTGGGAGTATTTCTGCACGTTCGTTAATCCGTACAATCCTCTCAAGTCGAGGGAGAGGCTGCTGCGTGAAGAAACAGGGAGGATTATTCCGACTCCACCCGCGATACCGAAATTCACTTTCTCTATGCTGCTGGTTACATCTGTGCTCGCGTCGAACGATTGCGCCGGCACTGGAGTATACCCTCCATTCCCATTCGGCATAGCCAAAGGTGTCGTCCCGTTTCTGTCGAGGTAAATCTGGCTCGTCCCGCTGGTCTTCTCCGTCGCATTCAGCAGAAAGCCGACATAAGGTCCAGTGTTGACATCCAACCCGAATCCTCCCAACCGGAATGTGTACTTTGCTAGAATCGGTATCTCTATATAATTAAGAATAGACATATTGTTGAAATTGGCATAGTAGTAACTCCCATTCGGCAGTGCAGGAAGTTCCGGAGGAAGATCCGTTACGGGCTGCATCGCGTTCCTTTGACCACCCTGTCCGTCGAAGTTGACCTGCGGTTCGATCGAGAAGGCGTTCGTTATACCAAACTCTGCCGTGATCCCAAAGTTCGGCGCAAGTCTTGATGTATATCCCTGGCTTATTTCGTTATTTCCCCCGCTGAGATCTGGCACGCTCAGCCCTCCCTGGATCCCGATTTGTATCTGTGCTCGCGAGGCCTGCGGCATCAGCAGCAACGGGGCTATGAGTAGAAAAAACAAAATCAATCCTTTCATTAGGTAACTCCTTTTTTTTGATTTCAGTTAAGCGAAGATGGACTTTTCTCGCACCGTCTATGACCGATAATGCTATCTTAGACGGACTGTCCGGCTTCTGGTTCGGGCAATCCGTCGAATCATGATAATACGATTCAAGACTCGTGCCGGCTGAGCCGGCAAGGATTACGTCACGCCGTGGACAAGCGGGCGAAGAGTCCCGGACAGATCCAGGCACGAATCGCGGGCTCTGCCCGGGTAGTGTTCCATCGCTGGTTTGGCGGTCTTCGCGACAGACCGAGGTACCGAAAAAAGACTTGACAACATATTCTTCTTGTTTTATATTATTGCACAATGATACAATTACACAAAACAAAGGAGATCAGATGCCGAGAGGAATGAGAGGTGGAATGATGGGCCCGATGCGGATGATGGGTGCAATGATGGACCCGCGAAGCCGCTTTTTCATGGCGCTTTCGAGCGACCAGAGACTGAGAATAATTGAGATGCTGAAACCCGGCGAGAAATCGCTGTCTGATTTTACAAAGGAGCTCGAAATAGATGTCTCGGTGGTGTCTCGTCACCTCATGATGCTCCGCGGGCTCGGCATAGTATCGGCCAGGAGAGAAGGAGTCTCCGTCTATTTCAGCATCGCCGACAAGAGGATCTTCGACGTAATTTCATTATCCAACCAGATCATAAGCGACTGGTTCAAGAAAAACCAACAAATGTTTCAATGAAGGAGTGAAAATGAAAATTGCAGTGGTAACAGTCGATGGAAAGACGGTCAGCCAGCATTTCGGCCGATCGCCGTATTATTCGATTATCACCGTCGAAAACGGTCAGGTGAAATCGCAGGAGTTGAGGGAACGCAGGACAGGCCACTTTGCTCCCGGTGGGCCCCAGCACGGAGGTGACATGAATGAGACCGGACGCCATGGATATGGCGCGGCTGCACGCATGTCCCATGCGACCATGGCACAGGAGATAAGCGATTGCCAGGTGTTGATTGCGGGAGGAATGGGAAGCGGTGCGTATGAAAATTTTAAAGAGGCAGGACTGGAGGTCGTTCTAACAGACATGCAGATGATCGACGATGCAGTGAAAGCTTATTTGGCCGGGGATTTGAAGAATTTGGTTAATGAGAGGACAGACTGACACCTTTGCGCTGTGCGCAGAGTGTGGGAGGCTTGACTCTCGCAGCACATGAATAAAAAACAAAAGGCATGCCTTGAGCTTGCCGAAAGGAGAAACACAATGTACGGCTATTATGATGACTTCGGTTACGGAAGAGGAATGGGCAGAGGTCGCGGAATGGGATTCGGATACGGACATGGAGCGGGATACTGTCACGGCCCCGGCTATGGTTTCGGCTCCGGACTCGGAAGAGGCTTCGGGAGGTTTTTCGGTGGCCTGTTCGGAGAAAGCGAGGTCGAGACGCTGAAACGTTATCGCGACCGTCTCGTGCTTCATAAGAAGGACCTCGAGGCTGAACTGAAGTATGTCGATGACAGAATCCAATCGCTCGAGAAGTGAGACCTCATTTTGTGTGGCGGGTTCGTAATTGCTTTTGTCGAGCCCGCCGTACGCTTGTTCTTTCTTAACCTCTTATTGGCATTCTTGGATTATCGTTAAGGTGAAGTGACTTGGACAAGGACTGCATAGAAAATCACAGGAGATATTTAGAACGTGTGGCTCTGGATAAAAGCTATGGCTACGATGTAGAGAAGGAGAGAAGTTTTATCCTTGAGCAGGCGAGACCTCTTGAGGGTAGAATCCTCGAGGCCGGGACGGGCAAAGGACATTTCGCACTCGCTTTAGCAAAAGAAAGTCGTCCGTTTGTTACTTTTGATATCTCAGCGGATGAACAACATTATGCGAAGCTCAATTTGGAGTATTATGGACTTGACAAATTGATTGATTTCAGGATAGAGAATGCGGAACATACAAGTTTTCCAGAAGGGTGCTTTGACATAATATTCTCCGTCAACTTG
>JAKASW010000389.1 GCA_021818875.1 Bacteroidota bacterium | reverse complement strand
GAGGAAGTATTGGAATATCACCGCAAACATTCTTCAGATGTGACGAAGGAAGGATCGTTGAAACATGTCTGAGGGGGCGAACTTGCTGGAAGGAAAGGTGGCTCTTGTAACAGGCGGAGCCCGCGGTATCGGTCGAGCCGTCGTCATGGAGTTCGCACGAAATGGTGCGAAAGTTGCATTCACTTACAAAAGTTCAGGATCGCTTGCACGTGAACTCGCGAAGGAGATTGGCGACACCGGCAGAGGTGTACTCGCGATAGAATCAGACGCTGCCTCGACGAAATCGGCGGCAGAAGTTGTGGATGAAGTGGTCTCTCAATTCAAGAGACTTGATGTGCTTGTGAATAATGCCGGGATAACGAGAGATAACCTCATCCTTCGCATGCAGGAGGACGACTGGGACGCCGTCATCCAGACGAATCTCAAAAGTGTTTTCAATTATTCAAAGGCGGCTGCCCGTGTTATGATGGGACAGCGCCACGGGAAGATCATAAATGTAAGCTCAGTGGTCGGGCTAAAAGGAAATGCGGGGCAGTCGAATTACGCCGCCTCGAAGGCTGGAATTGTTGGTTTCACGAAGTCGATTGCGAAGGAGCTCGCAAGCAGGAACATACTTGTCAATGCCGTGGCACCTGGTTATATTGACACGGACATGACTTCGGCGCTGACAGAAGAGCAAAAGAGAGCAGTTGCAGATAGTATTCCATTGAAGCGGGTTGCTAAACCTGAGGAAGTCGCAAAGGTTATACTTTTTCTTGCCTCACAGAATGCGGACTACATAACCGGCCAGGTTATCTCTGTGGACGGCGGAATGTCGGTTTAAAATCAAATCAACGGAGGTTCAAACATGCCAGTAGATGTCGAAGCAAAAGTAAAGGAAATTATCGTAAACAAACTCGGAGCGGAGGAATCGCAAGTCAAGCCGGAAGCATCGTTCACGAACGATCTCGGCGCCGATTCTCTCGATACTGTCGAGCTTGTGATGGAATTTGAAAAGGCATTCGATATTCAGATCCCCGATCAGGATGCGGAGAAGATTCGCACCGTAGGCGATGCGGTGAACTACCTCAAAGAAAAGGTGACTCAGTAAAGGACAACTTATCCAGAGGAAATGCCGGATGAAAGGCGGAAAACGCGTCGTAGTAACAGGACTTGGAGTTGTTACTCCCATCGGGCTTGATGTCGGAGAGTTCTGGCAGGCCATGATGGAGGGCAAAAGCGGGGCAGGCCCGATCACTTATTTCGATGCCTCCAACTACGATACAAAGTTCGCATGTGAAGTAAAAGGGTTCGACCCGCTGAAATATATCGACAAGAAGAGTTCACAGCGGATGGACCTGTTTACTCAATTCGCCATGGCTGCCGCTGCACAGGCAGTTCAGGATGCCGGCATCGATTTGGAAAAGATCGACCATGACCGTGTAGGCGTTGTAGTCGGAAGCGGCATCGGCGGAATGTGGACTTACCAGAAGCAGCAGGAAAACCTTTTCGAAAGAAAGGGGCCCGACAGGATAAGCCCGTTTTTCATCCCTATGATGATTTCAGACATCGCTGCCGGTCAGATATCCATCAAGTACAGACTGAAGGGACCGAACTACGCCACTACCTCTGCGTGCGCGACTTCCGGACACGCCATCGCCGATGCTGCAATGCTGATCGAACGCGGAGATGCGGATATGATGATAACCGGCGGTGCGGAGGCAGCCATCTGCCCGATGGGCATCGGCGGATTCAATTCGATGAAAGCACTCTCCACGCGCAATGACGATCCGCAGCACGCGAGCCGTCCTTTCGATGCCAGGCGCGACGGCTTCGTCATGGGAGAAGGAGGCGGCATATTGGTCCTGGAGAGCCTTGAACACGCAAAGAAGCGAGGCGTGAAAATACTTGCCGAGCTGGCCGGTTTCGGACTTACCGCGGATGCGTATCATCTTACTCAACCCGCACCGGGCGGGGAAGGCGCGGTGAAAGCGATGAGACTCTGCCTGAAGGACGCGGGGCTTAAGCCGGAGGACATCGAGTATATCAACGCTCATGGTACAGCTACTCCGCCGAACGATAAAAATGAAACTGAGGCGATAAAAGCGGTCTTCGGAGATCATGCATATAAGCTGCATGTCAGCTCGACAAAATCGATGACCGGACACCAGCTGGGGGCTGCAGGCGCAGTTGAAGCAATCGCTACGATTCTCGCCATCGCCAACCAGATTCTTCCACCAACGATAAACTATGAGGTCCCCGATCCTGAATGCGACCTCAACTATGTCCCGAATAAGCCAATCAAGAAGACGGTGAATGCCGCCATAAGCAATACCTACGGCTTCGGAGGACACAACGCGTCGCTGCTATTTACCAGGTTTGCTTCGTAAATTTCTATTTAAACGGAAGAGTCTTCTAAAGAACAGACGCGAGCTTGAACTCAAGCTTGGGGTGAAAATCAGGAATGAGAAGTATTTCCTTGAAGCTCTGACCCACCGGTCAGCTCTCTCGTTTCCGTCGGCGGGGAGCAGGAATTCGAACGAGCGGTTGGAATTCCTTGGTGACGCCGTGTTGAATCTCCTCGTCGCCGAGATCCTTTTCGACGAGTTCCCCGAGCTTGATGAAGGACAGATGACTCGCTTGAGGAGTCTTCTTGTAAACCAGCATGCACTTGCAGAGAAGGCGGTCAGTCTCGACCTTTCCTCGTTCCTGATCATGAGCAACAGTGCACAGCAGGCTATTGAAAGGGGTTATGAAACCATCATATCGGATGCAATCGAGGCGGTGATCGCGGCGGTCTATCTTGACGGCGGGATAAAAGCGGCAAAGAAGTTCGTGCGCAACAAAGTCATGCCGTCGGAGCTCCAAACGGGAAAGGAGCTGGTCAGGGGACTCGACAAGAATTTCAAGAGTGCATTGTTAGAGCTCGCGCAAGCGCGAGCTCTCGGTCCGCCTAAATACACCCTTCTTAAGGAAGAAGGGCCGGACCATGATAGGACCTTCACCGTTGAAGTCCTGATAAGTGATACTCCGCGCGGCTCGGGTTCCGGCAAAACGAAAAAGGCTGCCGAGCAGGCCGCTGCCGAACAAGCCTACGAAAGTTTAAGAAACGAAGTAAGGTAAGTGTCCCCAAAGCACCGGTCGTTTTGTGGGATAAGCTCGTCTTAGCTATCGATGAGACATGTCGACTCACAATCACAAGAGGTCAATTATGAACAGGCGACAATTCACAAAACTTGTCGGCGTTACGGGACTGAGTCTGGCATCCGGCGGATTCCTTCCCGGCCTGGAGAAAGTTTTGACTGACGGAAATAAGAAGAAGTACAAAAAGTGGGTCTGGATCGATACCGATACTCAATTGCCGGAAGACGGTTG
>JAKASW010000388.1 GCA_021818875.1 Bacteroidota bacterium | reverse complement strand
GTGATGAATTACATTCACTCCTGCTGCTGTCATCTCATCGCCGCCGATTCCGACGAACCGCACATCCTCTCTTTCCTTCATGCACCTGACAAGACCGGCAGCGTGTTTATCGCCGGAGGTTTCACCGGCAATTATGATGAACGTCTTTTTCAAACCGGTCTCCTGTAGAAGTGCATAACTACGAGTAGCGTCGAAACGGAGCTAAGCGCAATCAACGAAGACCTCTCGGAGCGCAACGCACGCAGGTAGTCCGGCATGAGCGATCCTCTTGCCGGATATTTCTTGAGTGACGGTATGAATCGTGGTACACTTGAAGCATATTCTCTCCAATTCGAAAAAGTGCGGCCGAGGTATTCTTCTTCAAGCGCTACTATTGCCGAGTACTGGAAAGCAAAATAAGCGACGGCAACAATGACAAGGTAAGGCATCAACGCATTCGACATCACCCCGATACCGGTATACATCAGGATATTTCCGAGATACAGGGGATTTCTGACATGAGCATACGGACCGACGGTGACAAGCTGTGTTCCACCGACATTTCCTGTGGTCCGAGTCTCGCTTCCGGCATACGACACTCCCCAGAACCTGGTTAACTCTCCAATAACTGCGACTGTCGCACCGACGAGAAGACTTGCTACTGTCGGTTTTGCATAGAACACCATTACGATCAGAAACGGAATTGGAGTATAGCTCCTATACTTGAAAAGAAGACGTCTCAAGTTATTTGGTGATGCAGACTCCATTATTCCGAAATGTATGCTTCTCTTCTCTTCAGCTCAGCGCGATGACGCTTCCTCAACTTTCCTCTCTCCAGTATCTTCCTGAATTTTGCAAGCACGTCCTGGAAACTGTCATAGGGGAAGTAAGTAACGCCGTTCTCCTCACAATACCTCAGCAGGTCGTCCTTCGCAAAGATCGAATCCGCATACTGGACAGCACACCGGTCGGAGTAACCGTTCCCGATGTAAACTATCACTTCGTCGGCACCGGTGTGAGTCAGAACCTGGTAACCTTTGCAGTTCGCACATTTTGTGCAGTCTGATTCATACGGAAATTCGATTTTGATTCCGCCGTCGATAAATTGAGATCTGTTGGAGTAGAAAGGAACGCCTTCAATGCCGTTCACAGACAGTATTCTCTCAATATAGAAAGCGAGCCCGTCACTTAAGATTGACAACTCTATACCGCTGGATCGGCAAAAACCCAAGAAGTCTTTGAAGGACACATCGATTTCAAAACCTTCGATAAATTTCACAGCTTCAGCCTCGGTTACGACGGCGGTAGAAGCTTCCACCAACAATAAACCACTGCCCGAAAGCTCTCCCGCCTTCCAACGGTCTATTGCCGCCAATAACTTGGCTTCATCTCCAAATTTTCTGAAGAATGCGTTGCCTACATCATGCTTTGTTATGGTGCCGTCGAAATCTACGAACACCTTAGGCGTTAGCTTCACTGCGCGGGCACCCAATCATCGACAAACCTCACGGCAACCACTTTGGAAACTCCTTGCTCTTCCATGGTCACACCGTAAAGCGTATCGGCAGCCTCCATGGTACGCTTGTTGTGGGTGATCACGATAAATTGAGTCTCGTTAGAAAATTTCCTTATCATCCTGACATAATTGTCCGTGTTGTTATCATCGAGCGGACCATCGACCTCATCCAGAATGCAGAATGGACTTGGCTTCACAAGATATATGGCGAACAAAAGTGCAATAGCCGTAAGGGTCTTTTCGCCCGCCGACAGGAGGTCAATCGATTGCGGTCTTTTGCCCGCGGGCTTGCCCATAATTTCGATCTTTGCCTCCAACGGATCGACGCTTGGCTCAAGCTTCAGATCCGCCTCGCCTCCGTCGAAAAGACTGGTGAAAGTATTCTTGAAATTCTCGGTTATCAGCTCAAAGGTTTCCAGAAACTTCTTGTGCGCAGTATGGTTGATTTCATCTATCGTCTTCGTGAGCGTCTTTTCCGCTTCAAGCAAATCACCCCGCTGTGCAACCAGGAAGTCATATCTTTGTTTTTCCTCCGAGTACTCGGAGAACGCCACAAGGTTCACAGGCCCAAACGAATCGAGTCTCCCTCTCAGGTAATTGACCCTCTCTCTGGCCGATGCGGTATCGAAATCGTCAGGCAAGTTCATCGACCCTTTCGTCTGCTGAGCCAGGTCCAAATTGAACTCCTCTGCCGCACGTTCTGCCAGTGACCTCGATTGCGCATCGAGCTCATTGATCTTCAAGCTGACCTGATGGACTGTCTCCACTGCGCTCTCGTGGCTTGCACGCATCTCCGAAAGCTTTCTTGATTCCGTCTCCTCGGAGCTCTTTTTCTCGGACAGACCTTCATTTAATTCTGAAGTCTGTGTGTCGAGCGCGTCCATCTCGTTCCTGATTTCAGTTTTCTGTTCTTCGAGCTGTGCCATCTTGGTTTGAGACTGACCAATCGCGCCGTTGTTCGCAACGATGTCTTCTTCAGCGCGTGCGATGCCCTCGCTGTTCGTGCTCATTTGTTCTTGCGAAGATTCGATTTCCCTCTTCAGAAAATTCAGCCTGTTGACACATTCTATGTGTCGTGCCTGTACTTCCCGGAGCTGATCGTTCTTGAGTTTGTATTCTTCCTCTATGACTTTTAGCTCATCAAGAGATGCCTGATACTCTTCGTCTGCAGAAGTCTTGGTGGAGCTCAATTCGGTAAGGCGATGCTCAATAGTCTCAAGCTCAAGCTTAGACTCTTCTATCTCCGAGCCAAGCTTCGAAATCCGCGCCATGACATCGCCGAGCTGAGCGTCGATACCGTGTAAGGCCTGCTCGCTTTCTATGTTCGATTGTTCCACCCTTGCAAGCTGCAGCTCCAGATTGCGCAGGATTTCATTGCCCATCTTGATCGGGAGTGTGTCTATCTCCGCCTGCAACGTCCCGACCTGCTCTTCAAGCTCTGCGAGTTTACCGGTAAGGGTTATTTGCTCGGACTTCATTTCCTCGAGTTGTCTCAGTTTTCCGACCCTGCCACCTTCAGTTCGACGGGTACTTCCCCCTCGTATGATGCCCTTTGCTGAAAAAACATCTCCGGAAAAATTCACGCAGAACGATGCAGGTTCTTCTCGCATGACAGACTGCGCCTCGGAAAAATTCTCCACCACCACTACATTGCCGAAGAAATACTTTCCCAGCACTTCATGTTCGGGAGCCATCTGAACATGGTCAATCAGCCGATTGAACGCCCCGTTGACGCCGGGGAACTGGGATCCTGCAAGTCGTTCGAGGCAAATGAACGTGACCTTGCCCAGGTCACGCGTGCGAAGCTCATCGACGGCGTTCAGTGCCGTGTACTCGTCGGGTGATATCAGGAAGTTCGAGGCC
>JAKASW010000387.1 GCA_021818875.1 Bacteroidota bacterium | reverse complement strand
GAAAAGAGTCTTGACCGTATGCAACAAGAAGGGAGACTCCGAGATAAAAAAGAGAAAGGGAAATAATATGGGATCATCGAATTGTCAAATCGTGAAGGCTGGCATCGAGTATGCTGCCCACTGTCATGGAAACGAACATCACGCAAGAGAACTAAACAGTCCGCCGATCATGATCGTAAAACAATCTCAGCGCAAACGCAAAATTGTGCAGGAGTTAGACACCTCCGCAACGGTTGGGGGGATTTGAAGATGAAGCGTTAGGTATGCTTGCCAGTCTTCCAATTCGACCTTGTTTTTAAAAGGTTTTCTCGTTACAACCTCTTAAATTGTTTCAACCAAGTGTTTGCGCTCGTTTAAAAGTAAGAACTATGTCAGGAGCCATCATGCGAAAATTGATATTGTGTCTCTTCTTCATCTCGCTCATAAATCCAGGTATTTCTTTCTCTCAACCGACGATTTCACCCACAGGAAGGCATCCTATCACCGTCGACGACTTGTGGAAAGTTGCCCGTGTATCCGATCCTCAAATCTCTCCGGATGGAAAGAGTATCGCTTACCAGGTGACAACATATAACATGGAACAGAACGCGGGGACGACGAGCATTTACATTGTTTCGATTGATGGCCAGGATTCGCATGAGTTTGATACCGGCTTCATCTCCTCGAGCGACCCGGTATGGTCACCGGACGGGAAAGAACTCGCATTCGTGGCCGACGATTCATCCGGAACACCACAGGTATACGTCGAGAGCGCTGTCGGTGGGATACCCAGAAAGCTGACCTGTATCGCACTCGGCGCGAGCGGTTTGCTCTGGTCACCGGACGGGAAGTGCATAGCTTTTGCATCCGATGTCTTTCCGGACTGCTTAACTGACTCGTGCAATGCTGCTAAGGAATATCAGCTTGAACACGGAGTGGTCAAGGCAAAACTGTTCACGTCACTCCCATATAGAGTGTGGAACGTCTGGAAGGACGGTAAGCGAAGCCATCTGTTCGTCGTAAATGTAGATAGTGGTACAGTGAGAGATCTCACTCCTGGCGATTACGATACGCCTCCGATTGATTTAGGAGGAAGAATGGACTATGCATTTTCCCCCGACGGCAAAGAAGTCTGTTATGTCAAGAATACGGACAGGATGGTTGCCGTCAGCACAAACAACGATCTGTTCACGGTCAGCGTGAATGGTGGTACATCGAAACGAATTACGACTAACAAGTCGAACGACAACCAACCGCTCTATTCCCCTGATGGAAGATACATCGCTTACCGGGCACAGATGATTCCCGGATTCGAATCGGACCGGTCCAGACTCATGCTTTATGACAGGGAAAATCGTACGGTCATAAATCTTACCGAGAAGTTCGATAGGTCAGTAGACGAAGTTCTCTGGTCGCCTGACGGCAAGGAACTCTACGTGAACGCCGATGATAAAGGCTACCACAATATTTTCGCAGTGAACTCGTTAACCGGCGAGGTAAAGAAGCTCACCAGGGAATCGACGGACGAAAACCTGGCGATCACGTCGGACGGAAAATATCTGGTCTTCCTGAGACAGTCGGTTACCCATCCGAATGATATTTACAAGATGGACATCCGAACTGGAAAGGTGACACAGCTTACTCATGCGAACCATTCGCTCCTAGCAACTCTTGAGATGAATCCCTGGGAGCCCTTCTGGTTCGAAGGCGCCGGCGGGACAAAGGTCGAGGGTTTCATGGTCAAGCCGCCGGACTTCAATCCAAACAAGAAATATCCGATGGTCTATCTTGTCCACGGAGGGCCGCAAGGACAATGGATGGATGAATTTCACTACCGTTGGAATGCAGAGATGTTCGCCGCACCGGGATATGTTGCAGTTATGGTGAACCCACGCGGATCGACGGGCTACGGTCAGAAGTTCACCGACGAGATCAGCGGAGACTGGGGCGGAAAAGCGTATGATGACTTGATGGACGGTGTCAGGTACGTCATGGACCATTATCCTTTCATTGATAAAGATAGAATCGCTGCAGCCGGCGCATCGTACGGCGGCTACATGATGGATTGGATGGAAGGACACAATAACGACGGGATCTTCAAATGCTTTGTGAGCCATGATGGTCTTTACGACGCCGTCAGCGCATTCGGGGCTACAGACGAGCTGTGGTTCCCGCTCTGGGAATTCAAGGGAACTCCGTGGTCAAATCCGACCTTATACGCGAAGTGGTCGCCGAGCAGCTATGTAAAGGACTTCAGGACTCCTATGCTGGTAATCCACAGCCAGGACGATTACCGGCTCGACGTCAGCCAGGGATTTCAGTTGTTCACTGCACTTCAGATGCAGGGAGTCCCTTCGGAAATGCTTTATTTCCCGAACGAATTCCATTTTGTCGTGAAGCCGCAGGATACGCGACTATGGTGGAACACTGTGCTCGGTTGGATTGGCAGGTATACGAAATGATTGATGCCGCTCGCATAATTCAACTTATGATCTCGCCCGCCGTCATGATAAGTGCATGCGGCCTGCTGCTATTGAGCGCGAACAACAAATATTCCAGTGTGTTGAACAGGATCAGGCTCATGAGCGCGGAGCGGAGGCATCTGGTCACGAAAGCCGCCGAGGGGAAACTGGTTCCTGAAGACAATATTCGCCTGGAGAGCGCGGCGCGCCAGCTAAGCGATCTCGGCTCAAGGGCGAAGCTGGTCAGGAACGCCGTTCTAAGTTACACCACCGCGATAGGATTCTTCGTCCTGTGTTCCCTTTTCATCGGCATTGCACTTTTTACTGGCGACGCTTTAATCCATTGTATCTCGATCTTTGCTTTTCTTGCAGGTATGATCATGCTGTTTGTCGGTGCAGTGTTCGGCGTCCTGGAATCCAGGAAAGGGTACAATATAGTTCAACTGGAAATAAAAGCTGAAGAATAATTGAATAAGAGTTGGGAGGATTGAATGAGCGTCGTGGTATTCGATATTGAGACATCCGGGTTTCCACCGGAGGATTTCGACAAAGCAGAAATCGATTACTTGATGAAGGGAGCTGACAAGGAAGAAGACGAAGAGAAGCGGCAGCAAATGAAGGATGAGGTAATTAAGCAATTGAACCTGTGGCCTCTGACCGCAGGAATTGTTGCAATCTCACTCCTCAACGTGGAATCCGGCAACGGAATATCTTTATATTGTGCCGAAGAAGAATCGGAAATTGAGAAGAAAGAAGGCGACAGGACCTACCAGTATATTTCGGGAGATGAGAAGAAGGTACTTCAAAAATTCTGGGAATATATCGTCAAATTCGAAGAGTTTGTCACTTTCAACGGTCGGACTTTCGACTGCCCTTTTGTCATGCTGAGATCTGCAATTCTCGGTATAAAACCTTCACGTGACAGAT
>JAKASW010000386.1 GCA_021818875.1 Bacteroidota bacterium | reverse complement strand
CGAAGAATCAGCTACCTTCGAAACTCCGATTTTCTTGGATCACGATCGATCCCAATAGGGGTTCTTTCCTTTTCTTTTGTATTAGTATTAGTGGAGTGGATGACGGACCAAAAATGCCGACGTGATGTGGCTGGCCATGCTGACTAGCCGCAAGCTCAAGTTGCTCGCCAGATATTTCGCCTCAGAGTGCTCGGAGAAAGAAAAGCGTTCTGTTGAATCCTGGATTGCGGCAAGCGAGGAGAATCACTCGACCGGTGAAGAACTGAACAAGGTCTGGAATCTGGCGGCGCACAAAACCGAGTCATGGAGTTATAGAAGAAGTATAACTGGACTGAGACTGAAGCTAAAGGAGATAGAGCCGTCTCCCGGAGGGCAGTCGCGAGGCAAGGCGCAGCTTTACCGGCTCATAGCGCGTCCCAGGCGACCCCCCGCGCTCACGATGCCCTTCATTGCTCAGCTTGCGGCAAGCCTTCTTCTCTTCGCCGTCGTTGCCTACTTGGTAGTCTATGTCAAAGCACTTGCCCTCAATGCAAAGCCATCGGTTCCCAAACGCACAATCGCTTTCCATGAGCTATCTACGGAACCGGGGCAGCAGGCCACACTCAGGTTTCCCGATGGAACAGAAGTGTATCTTAACTCCGCAAGCGACCTCAGGTATGCGGATTATCCGGATGGCAGCCGGCAACTTTTCCTCAGAGGTCAGGCATTCTTCGAAGTAATTCACTCTGCTTATCACCCGTTTATTGTTCATACCGACTATGCAACGATTAGAGATATTGGAACGAGATTCGACGTGAGAACCCGGCCCGGCGATAAGAGCACACGTGTCGTGGTCGTCCGCGGAAAAGTAATCGTTCATCCGAACGACATGCCCAGCAATGATAATGCATTAGTTGGATCGGGCGAGCTTACATCGGTTTCTTCGAAAGGCATTCTTCTTTCTCCAAGATACGTCGATGTCAACAGGTTGATAGCATGGACAAAGGGCGAGCTTGTCTTTCATGACGACCCGGTTGCACATGTGATTAAGCAATTGGAGAGAAGATACAACATCAAATGCATCGTGACGAATAAATCCATTTTGAAGGAAACACTCACGGCCACATTCAATGCAAAAGAATCTACAAAGGAGGTACTGGACATAATTGCTCTGTCGTTGAAACTGAGGTATGAGACCTCGGAGGATTCGGTTCTTTTTGTTCCATCAGGTGAAAAACTGTAGTAGACAAAATCAAGAGGAGGTTACTCATGAGAAATCTGCTAAAACTGCTGCTAATCTCGTTGGCTCTCGTGTTTTTCACGGAGCTGCCACCGGCAATGGCGCAAATGCCCACAACCACATCACGGTTCTCGTCATTTGACAAGTGGAAGAGCGCGAGCATAACGCCTGCGGCCAGTAGTGAAACAACATATCTCGATAATTCGTTGTCGATGACCTTATCGGAGGTCCCCCTGTCGCGGGCATTGGAAGAGATTTCATCAAAGACCGGTGTCCATTTCTCGTATAGCAAGGAAGTGGTCCCGATCGACAGACAGGTGAGTGTCGATGTACGGAACACCACCGTCGCTCAAGCCCTCAACGAAACGTTAGCTTCCACAAACCTCACATGGATTCCGATGGGTCATGACCAGGTCGTGATTACCGAGCTTGCCCAGACCGACCCGGGTAAGGGAACCATTAGAGGAAAGGTAGTCGATCAATCAGGTAGTCCGGTAGCTTTTGCAAACGTAGTGATTGTTGGAACAAGCCTTGGGGCATCCGCAAACGTGAACGGAAACTACACTATTACAGATGCACCAGCGGGGACTCACCAGCTTCGGGCGAGTGCGGTCGGTTACACAACCACGATGACCAGGGTCACAGTATCCGACGGACAAACCACAACCCAAAACTTTACTCTCGCACTGGATCTTTTGGGAATGCACGAGGTCGTCGTTACCGGAACTACAATCCCTGTGCAGAAGTTGAACGCAACGAACTCCATAAGTACAATCAGCCCGAAGGAAATGACGCTGGCGATGCCATACAGCACAACCGAATTCCTGAAGTACGTTCCTGGCTTCACCAGAGTTGAGAGTTCGGGCGGCTATGTCAACGAGAACTACACGATGCGCGGGATCTACTCGACAATCTTCATCAATTTCATGGAGGACGGGCTTCCATGCTTCCCGACGCAGAACATCTTCTTCATGAACACCGATAATCTTTTCAGGATTGACGAGAACGTCCAGCGGGTCGAGGTGGTACGCGGCGGCAGCGCAGGTACGTTTGGCTCGAACACGCCTGCAGCGGTTATCAACATAATATCTAAGACCGGCGGTCCAGCCCTCGCAGGAATGACGCGGGAAACGGTCGGAACGCAGGGCCTCGCAAAAGTCGATTTCGATGTCAACGGACCGATGGGACCCGATTGGCGCTTCGACCTCGGCGGCTTCTACCTGTATGACCATGGCGTTAGGAATCCCGGCTATCCAGGCAACCAGGGCGGCGAGCTTCAAGCCAATGTTACTCGACTGCTCAGCAATGGCTACATCAGGGTTTACGGTCAGTACATCAATGATCAGAGCCAGTTCATTCTGGACCTGCCGCATGATAATCCATCTGACCCGACCCAGTTCGTTCCTGGTTTCGGGACCTATGGCTCGTTCAACTCACCGGAGGGCCTTAACATTTCTGTGCCGACACCGAATGGCGCGCTGACGCTTCCTCTCGGGCACGGGCTTTACACGAATGCCGGCTGGTTGACGGGTGAGATTAACCTCAATTTCCCCGACGGCTGGAACGTCAAGAACCAAATGCAGGTGATGAGCAATTACCAGGAATGGAATGCCATCATACCCGGCAACGCCGAGCCGATCGGCTACTATGAAAGCAGCGAGTTAAGTACGTTGCAAGGGATGGGACTCATTCCCACGAACGCATCGAACGTCAATTGGAATCTCACTTACACGAACGAGTTCAATGCGAATGGCACACACGTCACGTTTCCAAACAACGCGTACACCCCTAACAACGGACTCATATCTCCGGGAAATGAATGGCACGTTGCCAAGCCGATGTCGGCTTTCCAGGAGCAATTGACGCTCAACAAGTCTCTCGATCTTGGAGGAGACTTCCTTTACCACCATGATCTCAGCTTAATTCTTTACTGGTCGAATTACTCGATGGGGAACAACTGGTACTTTCCGACAATCCTGACCGACGTCCAAAACATAACCCACTTCGTCGATGCGGCCGTGACTTACACCGATGGATCGGGAACACACACCCTTAATGTCACCAATGATGGATTCACGAACTATATGTCAAACTATGTGAATGGCTATGGGTATGCGTCCATATTAGACGGTGTCTTGAGCGATCAGATGATGGTTACCC
>JAKASW010000045.1 GCA_021818875.1 Bacteroidota bacterium | reverse complement strand
CGGTTCAAATGCGCTTAGCTTCGGCATGTTGGGTTGCGACTATCATTGCAGCTATTGTCAGAACTGGATTACCAGTCAGACCCTCCGAGACCCGTCGGCGATGGGGCAGCCGGAGTTCGTCGAACCGGAAAAGATTGTCGAGATCGCTCTTGTCTACAAGTCGCCTGTGCTTGTTTCAACTTACAACGAACCGCTCATAACGAGTGAGTGGGCAATGGAAATCTTCAAGTTAGGAAAACCTTATGGCATACGCGGCGCCTATGTGTCAAATGGAAATGCGACTCCGGAGGTTATCGATTACATTTCACCGTACGTAAACCTGTACAAAGTGGACCTTAAAGGTTTTGATCCGAAGAAATACAGACAGCTTGGCGGCAGGCTCGAAGTCGTCCTCGACGCAATCTGTCTCCTGAAACAAAAAGGTCTCTGGGTCGAGATTGTAACGCTAATCGTACCGGGGTTCAATGATGACGAAGCTGAGCTTCGGGGTCTCACAGGGTTTATCGCTTCGGTCTCCTGCGACATACCATGGCACGTCACAGCGTTTCATCAGGACTACAAAATGACCGACAGGTCCGACACGGGTGTTTCGTCCCTGGCGAGAGCGGCGCGCTTCGGTAAGGAAGCTGGCTTGAATTTCGTGTACGCCGGGAATCTGCCCGGAATGGTCGACAATTTAGAAAATACATACTGCCCGCATTGTGGTACACTCCTAGTTGAACGGGAAGGATTTAGGGTGTATAAGAATCTTATCGTAGATGGTCATTGTCCCGGTTGCGGAGGCTTGATCCCGGGAGTATGGCACTAGAGGCAGACTTGACTGCTGAAGGGAAGTGCGAGCTTCTCAGGATAGCCCGCGAGTCTGTGGCGGCAGCGATATCGGGAAAGCACTACACAGCGACAACATCGATTTGTGATCTGCTGAATCAGAAGGCAGGTGCCTTTGTTACACTCCATGAAAAAGGTGAGTTGCGCGGCTGCATCGGGTACATCGAAGCGAGATTGCCGGTGTACGAAACTGTCGCAGAGGTAGCCGCAAAGGCAGCGATGAGCGACCCGAGGTTCGCGTCGGTCACGAAGTCCGAGCTGGACGATATTGAATTTGAAATCTCTGTGCTTTCGCCCTTGAGGAAAATTTCTGACATCCAGGAGATTATAGTCGGAAAGCACGGCATTATGATGGAACATGGATACTACAGAGGTCTGCTTCTGCCGCAGGTTGCCGTCGAAAATGGATGGGACAAAAACGAGTTTCTTCGCTACACTTGCATGAAAGCCGGGATGGATGGAGACTGTTACAAGGAGGCAGGTACTGACATCTACATCTTTACTGCCGACGTGTTCAGCGAGAGAGAATGCGGGTTAATTCAAGAGAACGATATTGACAAGAAAGACTACTGATGTCCGTCCTCCTGCGGTCGCCGGAATGTTTTATCCGGCAGACAGATCGGTGTTATCGAGAAACTGTCTTAGTCTGCTTGCTCAGGCTGAGAAAAATCTCAAAGATCGGCCGACGGGGAAAATCTTCGGGATAATTTCTCCTCATGCCGGTTATCCTTACAGCGGACTAACTGCAGCCCACGGTTATACTCTTTTGAGTGAGCGTGAGTTCGAAAGTGTAATTGTCATCTCGCCGAGTCACCGCGAATATTTCGACGGGGTCAGCGTTTATCCCGGAGATGCTTATTCAACCCCGCTGGGGGAAATTGAGATCGACCAGGACCTTAGAGCTTCAATTCTAAAGAAGATTGCACCTCAAATTATGATCGAATCCGACTTAGGGCATCGTATGGAACACGCGGTCGAAGTACAGCTGCCCTTCCTACAACTGAAGCTCCGAGAATTCAAATTTCTTCCACTTGTTATGGGCGATCAGAAACCCGATTATTGCAGGGTTCTGGGAGAAGCCGTTGCCGAGGTAGTGAAGGAAAAGCGTGTACTGGTCGTTGCCAGTTCGGATCTTTCTCACTACTACGATTACGATAAAGCAAACAATCTCGATCAAGTCTGTGCGAATCGACTTAAGGAAGACAACGTCGATGGCTTCCTGGAGGACCTTGAAGCGCGTCGATGTGAAGCATGTGGAGGCGGCCCGATTGCTTCGTGTCTCATTGCGGGGAAGAAGTTGGGACACACGAAGGTTGACATTTTGTATCACTGCAATTCGGGAGACTCCACCGGCGACAAGTCTGCTGTGGTCGGGTACTTATCTGCAATCATATCATGAGTGAGGGGTCTGCTTCCTTTTCTGTCGTCGGCGCAGGAAGAGTGGGGACGAGTCTGGCCCTCGCGCTCGTTAGGACTGGATTTCGATGCGCATCGATAGTGGCCAGGCAGACAACGACAAGAGCGGTGTTAAGAAGAAGATTGTTGAGGAGTGATATACTCAAATCCATATCTGACCTTAAAGACAATTTCCAGTTCGTCATTATTGCTGTGAGGGATGGGGAAATACGAAGCGTCGCCGACCTGCTGGGAGCCAATCGGAACATCGAATGGCGGGACAAAATAGTTTTTCATACCAGCGGCGTGGTCGAATTGGATGCGCTTGACAAACTCAAGGCGAGAGGTGCAAACATCGGCGCGTTTCATCCGCTTGCTCCGTTCGCGAGCAAGTTCGCCTCTCAGAAGGCAAGAAGTATATTCTATGATTTCGCGGGAGACAAAAAATCCCTCAGACTTGCGAGGGAGCTCGCGCATCGTCTCGAATCAAGACTTTTCGTACTAAAATCTGAACGTGAGCGCACGATGCTCCATGTCGCAAGTGTGCTTGCATCGAACTTCACGGTCATCGCTGCAAGAACCTCAGAGGAAATGGCTGCGGGAATAATCGGATCCGGGAATTCTAAATCCGTCATCGACAGGCTTCTTTCCGACACGGTGGACAACATCTTCTCAAAGAAGGGCTACGAAGCACTTACTGGACCGTTAGCCCGCGGAGACATCAACGTAATTCAGAAACATTTGCGAATCCTTGAAAATGATCCACCCCTTTTGCAGTTTTACAAGTCATCGGCGCTGCTTGGGATCGAATCTCTTCTTAAGACCAATCTCCAAAATGCACGAGACTCGAGACTCATTCGTATCAAGAAACTTCTGGAGGACAAATGAAGTTGAAGGCACTTATTGCCAGCGGCGGCAGAGGAACGCGTCTGCGACCCATAACACATACGCAGAACAAACATCTTATACCGATCGCCAATAAACCTATTCTTCACTACGCGATTGAAGCTGCTGCACGAGCCGGTATTCGGGATATAGGTATCGTGACCAATGCCGATAGTGAAGAAGTTCCTAAAGCGATCGGCGATGGCTCCAATTGGGGAGTGAAGATTACGTATATTCCGCAGGATGCACCGCTCGGTCTTGCACATGTAGTAAAGATTTCTGAGGAGTTTGTCGGTGAAGATGATTTCGTTTTCTATCTGGGTGACAACATGGTGGTTGGCGGACTTGACAAATATATAGACTCGTTTCGTGCCAGTAAAGCAAACTGTTACCTTACTCTTGCGAAGGTCAAAGATCCTGAAAGGTTTGGTGTTCCGGAGATAAAAGACGGGATGATAGTGAGAGTTGAGGAGAAGCCGAAGCAGCCGAAGAGCAGCTACGCTGTGGCAGGGATCTACTTTTACGACAGGCATATTTTCGAGGCAGTGAACAGCATAAAACCAAGTGTCCGTGGAGAGCTTGAAATATCCGATGCCCATCAGTATCTGATCGACCATAATTATAAAATCGGATATGCCGAGATAACGGGCTGGTGGAAGGACACTGGAAAGCCGACAGACCTCCTCGAAGCAAACAGGCTGGTCCTGGAGAATACCGATCCGACCATCGAGCCTGAAGTCGAAGTGGATACGGACAGTGACGTGGCAGGCCGTGTGGTTCTTCAGAAGGGATGCAAGATCAAGAACAGCAAGGTCAGAGGTCCCGCCATTATCGGAGAAGGAGTAGTTATTGAGAATAGCTACGTTGGCCCATTTACCTCCGTCGGGAAGGGAACTCATGTCTTAAACAGTGAAGTGGAATACAGCATAATACTCAAGAGGTGCAGGATCATGGACGCAGGCATGCGTATCGAAGGAAGCCTTCTCGGTAACGATGTGGAAATCGTCCGTGCTGACGGCAAGCCTCGCGTCCAGCGATTCATGATCGGTGATCAAAGCCGGGTTGAGGTCGCATAGAAGAAGGGAGCCTTGGATGACGCAATTTCAGAATGTGGTCTACGAGAAAAGGAAGCGCGCGTGTATCATCACGATAAGCAGGCCTGACAAACTCAACGCGTTGAATGCGAAGGTGCTCGACGAACTCGACGAAGCTTTGGCAATATCGGAACAGGACTCCGAAGTGTCTGGAGTCGTGATTACGGGCGCAGGCGATAAAGCCTTTGTTGCCGGTGCAGATATAACTGAGCTCAACAAGTTGGACGTGCTCAGCGGAAAAGAATTCTCTGAAAGAGGGCAAGCTGTCTTCGACAGGATTGAGAGGCTCGGCAAGCCTGTTATAGCGGCCGTCAACGGATATGCGCTCGGAGGTGGGAGCGAGCTTGCCTGGGCTTGCCACATCAGGATTGCTTCGAAGAACGCGAAGTTCGGCCAGCCCGAAGTGGCGCTGGGCATAATTCCGGGCTATGGTGGTACACAGAGACTTGTTCGGCTCGCCGGGAGAGGCGTAGCTACTGAACTCATTGTTACCGGCAGCCAGGTCAATGCTGAAACTGCATTGAGTCTCGGTCTTGTCAACAAAGTCGTCGAACCGGATGAATTGATTCCGGAGTCACTTCGAATCGTTAACCAGATTTCAGAACGTGCCCCGTTCGCAATTCGGCTTGCACTCCAGGCAATCGAAGCCGCGGTCGAACTCCCTCAAGCTGACGGTTTGAAAGTCGAGGCTCAGCTTTTTGCCGTGTGCTGCGGGACAGAAGACCAGAAGGAAGGGACATCGGCATTCCTGGCGAAGCGAAATCCTGTTTGGAAAGGGAAGTAAACAGTTCGGGAGTCGGTTTCCAAAGGACCAGTCAGTAGAGACCGACTCGTGGAGGACTGTCCTTCATTCTGCAGCCGCCGTTTTGTAAATTAACATATGAGCGTCGGTACTAACAAACGGAGAGTTGTTGTCGCGATGAGCGGCGGCGTGGATTCATCGCTTGCCGCTGCCATGATGGTGGAACAAGGTTTCGAGGTCATAGGCATCACTATGAAAACTTATGACTACGAGGACATCGGAGGCAACGACGGACGCGATTCTAGCTGCTGCTCGCTTGACGGAATAAACATGGCACGAAGCGTTGCCGCCCAGTTCAACTTTCCTCACTATGTCTTCGACTTTAGCAAGAAATTCAGACAAGAAGTCATCGATGAGTTTATCTCTGAGTACCTTGCCGGACGAACTCCCAATCCTTGCGTAACCTGCAACAGAAAAATCAAGTGGGAGCACCTGATTGAAAAAGCTCGAAGTCTTGACGCTGACTTCATCTGTACAGGACACTACGCCAGGGTGAGACTTGACGGGACCAGTGGCCGGTATATCCTCTCGCGAGGAAGAGATTCAGCGAAGGATCAGTCCTATGCGCTCTATAGATTGACTCAGGAGAGTCTCAGCAGGACGATTTTTCCTCTTGCCGAAATGACGAAGCAGGAAGTCCGGGAACTCTCTGGTAAGTATGGACTAGCGAGTGCAAACAAGCCGGAGAGCTACGAAATATGTTTTGTCGCAGATAACGACTATGCACGACTTCTCAAGGATTCGGTTCCGGGACTGGGTGACCACGTCGGAGATGGATCAATCATATTGAATGGTAAAGTGATCGGGAGACATCATGGCTATCCGTTCTATACAATTGGGCAGCGCAAGGGACTAGGGATCAGTTTCGAGAAGCCGCTCTATGTCAAGTCCATTGATCCAATTCGGAATTCGGTGGAAGTCGATGTCGAGGCTTCGTTGTATTCCTCGTCGCTGGAAGCGGAGCATGTTAGTCTTGTCAAGTACGACCATTTTCAGGAGGACAAAACCTTCAAAGGCAAGATCCGGTACAAGGATGGCGGTGCAGACTGTACCGTGAAAGAAATTGGAGACGACCGGATCGAGGTTCATTTCTTGAAGCCGCGCAGAGCGGTCACTCCCGGACAAAGTGTTGTGATCTACGAAGATGATGATGTGGTCGGTGGTGGAGTAATTTCAAGTACAATCCAATAAGATGAGAAAATACAGGATATTGATTGCCGATGACGACGATGCACACAGGACATTGCAGAGAATTATCCTGGCCCAGGCAGCGAAAAATATAGATGCCGAATTAGAAATTGACGAAACCGTGGACAGCATTGAAACGAGGAAAGTAATAGATAAGAAGAGATATGACTTAATTGTTCTTGACAATGAGTTCAAAGATGGCCAATTGAGGGGCCATTTGCCGGGGATTGCAATCCTGGAGATGACGAGAGCAGCGGGCCCTAACATGTCGTCGCCGGTGGTTTTTTGTACCGGCGACCCGTATGATACTCTGAAGAAGATGGTTGAAAAATATCGCGCGGTGTATTATCCCAAGGCCTCCGCTGACGCGGACGAGATGCAGCGGCTCTTTGCAACTTTGCTAGGCGGTTAATTCATTTCTGCAGCACGAGGATAATGTGTTGCGCTTTGTCGGTCATACGCAGTGCAGGATAGTCCATAATCCTCCACACCCAGAGAGGAAGCCTCTGCACGAGGCGCGGCAGTTGCAGCAGTACGAGCAGCTTACTTCCGAAAAAGAAGAATTCTTTTTCCCCTCTTATGAAAAGGGAAGCAAGCGCCGGTCGGTCGAAACTGTGAAGGTGGGCGTTCATCGGTGTGACTTTGTTGCAGTGAATGCACAGTGAGTACCTGATCTTTTCTTTATATGGCGTGGAGATGATCGCTTTCCCTCCGGGTTTAAGCACCCTCCAGATTTCCCGGGCTGCTTCCTCCGGATGATTGAGATGTTCCAGTATCTCCGAAGCGATCACGAATTCATGCGAGGCGTCTTTAAAAGGGAGATGATTCGCATCTGCCATTACCGGAGAGGCCAGGTCGGATTTCAATTCGGACAGATTCTTATGTGAAAGATCGACAAAGAAAATTTGCCGGTGAGGGATATTGGAGGTCCATCCACTGCCGCTTCCGATATCAAGGACACTTGACCTCTTTCCTGCGAGCTTTGCGACGAATTTGTGGAAGAGATGCTCGTAGGCCAGGTCGGATCTATCTTTGATATCGAAGTAATCAAAGTGTTCAGCATCGAGCCGGTAGTGGCTGATGTAGTCGCCGCAGCTATTCAACTTTTAAGCTCAAACACTTCTTTCTTGAAGGCGTCGAAACCTGCCTGATCAAACAGAACAAACGCGATGCGTGCCAGAGTACTCGAGGATTTCAGCAGGGAAGCTGCTTCGTGTACCATTATCCTTGCCGCCTCGCCGAACGGAAAGCCTCCAACCCCGGTTCCCAAAGCAGGGAAGGCAATGGAGTTGATGCCGTTCAATTCTGCGAGAGCGAGCGACGAGCGTGTGGCAGCTCGAATCTTGTCTCCGTCTGTCTGAAGGTCCTGTCCCATCACGGCCGCGTGGATCACGAATCGAGATCTCAACGAGCCAGCCCGCGTCAACACCGCCTCGCCGACAGGCCTCGGCCCCTGTTCCATAGCCTCTCTTTCAATTTCGATTCCACCTTTCCGCTTGATGGCCCCCGCGACGCCGCCTCCCATCCAGAAATGGTTGTTTGCGGCATTGACAATTGCCTCGCAATCTGATTCTGTGATATCACCTTTGATGATATCGATGGTCTTGCTGCCTAATTTCATTTCAGCCTTCATTTCTGAAAGACCAGCGGCAACCTTACGACAACCCTGGTTCCTTTCCCACTTTCACTAATGATTTTTACCTCTCCCTTGTGTTCGTCAACTATTCTCTTCACGATGGCCATTCCGAGGCCGGTTCCGTTCTTCTTGCCGTAAGTTACAAAAGGCTCGAAGATTCTCTTCTTAACCGCTTCTGGAATCCCCAGTCCGGTGTCGACCAGTTCAAGTATCAGCGAACCGTCTTTGCTCCGGCTCTTTATGGTGAATTTTCCGCCTGAAGGCATTGCATCGGCAGAATTGGATGCAATGTTGAGAATAACTCGCGTGAGCCTATCCACGTCTGCTTCGATCTTGCCGTGGTAGGAACTTTCGTTTACGAGTTCGATTTTCCGCTTCTCGAAATCTTTCCCCACGAACAGAAGTATACCGGATAAGAACTCGTCGAATTCCATTCTTTGCACGTTAAGGGAAGGGAAGTCTCGGGAGAAATCCAGAACCTCCTGTGCGATTCTGACGAGCCGGTCGATTTGTTCGGTAATCTCGTCAACCAGATCTTGTCCCTCTTTGCTCGTCACGTGTTTCTTGAGTACCTGAGCGTACAGCCTTATCGTCGTCATCGGATTCTTGATGTCATGGATGATGGTTTCTGCCATGCTGCCGACAGCAGAGAGACGCTCGCTTTTCACAATCTGCGTGACCAATTGAGAATTTTCTATTGCGATCGATGCGTGGATCGAAATGGCTTTCAGAAACGTTTCGTCTTCTGCTGTGAAGTTCCCATTTCTTTTGTTGATCAGCTGAAAGGCCCCGACAACCTTGTTGTTCTTGTCCCTCATGGCGACGCAAAGGATACTTCTCGTCCTGAAACCCGATATCCTGTCGAATTCAGGGTTGAACCTGTCATCCAGGTAGGCGTCGTCTATGCAAACGGTCTCTCCCGTTTGCGCAACGTACCCGGAAATGCCCTGACCGATAGGCTGACGAATCTCGGTAAGCTCATCGCCGACCATGACATTTGAGACAATTTCGTTTGTGATCTCATCCACAAGATATATCGTAGCGCGCGTCGCTTCGGTAGCCTGTAGAGTCTCATCGAGGATTGATTGGAGAACGTGCCTCAGCTCCAGCGAAGAGTTGACAACCTGTGCCGCCTTGATGATCCGGTTTAGTTTTGATATCTCTTCTTCCCAAGCATGCAGCCGGGATCGGAATTGCCTGTCTCCCGATTCATTGAGAGCGAGAATTCTTTTCGAGTACGAGCGAGCGATTTCCCAGGCAAGATGGGGACTATCCATTGCCTGCCGCACCATGGTGTCCTCTGAGATTCGGATTACCAATGTGGGTACGACGGCCACGGCCATGGTTTCTGCTCTCGTATGCGGGTCGCTGATTATTTCACCGAAAAATTCGCCGGGTCCCAGCGTCTCGAGTCGCTCGTCTGCGTCTCCACCTTTCTTCCTGATTTCGACGGATCCGGATTTTATGAAGAACAGATCACGCACCTCGTTTCCTTCGGCCGTTATCGTTCCACCCTTTGGGAAGACCAGTACGTCTCCTATCTTGATAAGCTCCGCAATGTCTCGCGCAGAGTCCTGGTCAGACAAATACCACCTCTTAGTTCTGTTAACGTGTTACAAAAGTTAATCCAGCGGAATCATTATTTACAAATTGTAATAACATGGATTGGTAATCGATAGTCCTTGATTCTGCATGGAACACCGAGGTATCTTACGACAGTAACCGGAGAACGTGTTTACCTGCAGGCAGGTACATGATCAATATCGTGAGGCAGTTTGGAGACTAACGAAGCAAACAGAATGAAGGTTGCCCTCGTGGGCGCGGGCTATTGGGGCGGCAACCTACTCCGAGTCTTAAAGGAACTCGGTGCACTTTCCATGGTGTGCGATTCGGATACGAACATACTTGAGAAAGCAAGGAGTATGCATCCGGGTGTTAAGACCACCGAGCGTTTTGAAGACGTACTGGAATCGGATGTGCATGCGGTCGCCATCGCGACGCCAGCCTCGACTCATTTTGAAATTGCAAAGAGATCGATGGAGGCGGGTAAGGATGTCTTCGTCGAGAAGCCTCTCGCCCTGAAATTGAATGACGCGGAAGAATTGAAGCTAATTTCTATTTCCCGCAAAAAGATATTCATGGTGGGACACATCCTCCGTTATCACATCGCCGTCGAAAAGCTCAAAGAGGTGATTTCAAACGGGCAGCTCGGAAAGGTCAATTACATCTACTCAAACCGGTTGAATTTTGGGAGGCTTCGCACCGAAGAAAACATTCTGTGGAGTTTTGCGCCGCATGACGTGAGCGTCATGCTTTATCTGCTGAACGAGATGCCGGAGAGTGTCACTGCATTTGGCGGGGCTTATCTCGACGAGAAAAGGGCCGACGTGACTCTTACGACACTTGAATTCGGGAGTGGAATCAGAGGGCACATTTATGTCAGTTGGTTCAATCCATTCAAGGAACAGAAACTCGTCGTGGTAGGTGAGCAAGGGATGGCCGTATTTGACGACACAAAACAGTCGGACAAGCTCGTCGTTTACCCTCATCGAGTCCAGTGGAATGGAGGTGTGCCGGTGGCCGTCAAAGCAGACGGCGTGCCGGTCGATATCAGGAAGTCGGAACCGCTCAAGGAGGAGCTAAGTCATTTCATCGAATGCATCTCTACGAGAACGAAACCGAAGACCGACGTCGAGGAAGGCTTGAGAGTACTCAAGGTCTTGATACTCTCCCAAAAAAGCCTCGACAGGAAAGGTGAAAAAATGAAGATGGATACGGAAAAGAATTATTTCACACACCCGACAGCATTTGTTGACGACGGGGCGCAGATCGGTGCAGGAACAAAGATCTGGCATTTCGCCCACGTCATGGGAGGTGCAAAGTTGGGCGATAAGTGCGTCGTGGCACAGAACTGCTACATCGGGAGTAGAGCCGTGTTGGGGAAAGGAGTAAAGCTGCAAAACAACGTCTCCATTTATGATCTGGTTGAGCTGGGAGACAACGTTTTTGTCGGGCCGTCGGCGGTTTTCACGAATGACACGAATCCTCGCGCGAAATTCCCAAAGAGAGGGAAATGGATCCCAACCAGAGTGCATGGTGGTGCATCGATTGGCGCCAACTCGACGATCCTCTGCGGTATTGAAATAGGGAAATCCGCTTTCGTCGGTGCAGGGGCAGTTGTGACTAAATCCGTACCCGACTATGCGGTCGTCGTCGGAAACCCGGCGAAGGTTATCGGATACATGTGCGAGTGCGGAGAGAAATTGAAATTCGAGAATGAGAGAGCGCTATGTGGAAAATGTGGAGGACGGTATTCCAGAACGGGAGATAAAGTTGAGAAATTGTCAACTCCCTAAGCAAACTGGGGCGAGATTAAAGATGGCACAAGGACTCCGGGGAGGAAAAGGCACCCGCCCGCTGGCCGCCAGCTTCTCACAGATTCTTTTGATGATACGATAGGTGGTCGTCTTATTTTTGCCGGTCTAAATGTGTGAGCAATCTTTTTGACTGTGTTTCGAGTCAACTTTCAAGCTGACTGGTACGGCGTGAAGTATTACTTTTCCCTTCTGACTTAAAATCCACTCGCACTCAAATCGTGGGAGATTTTTTCCGTGACAGCGTCTGGCGTTTCGTCTCCAACCAATCTCGCACCTGATTCGCGATCAGCTCCTTTCAAAGGTGGGCGGCTACCTGCAACGAATCTCTATGCTTGATAGCCGGGTCTGTTGTTGTCGCTTAGCTCACGCGTTGTGAACTGCGAAGCAATGGTGTTAGCTATCGTCTCGAGACTGTCGTCAGGAAACTTGTGGACTTCAGCAAGTCCTTCCTTCATGGTTACCAACTCTTGGTTGTGAGGAAGAGGTAATCTGATGCGGCCGGTTGTTCAACGGTCGTGGTCTTCTCAACTTCTTCTCCGTGCTTGCTCGGTTTCGTCCTCACACCCATTCTCCGGCACGTTGGTCATTCACTCGGATTTTTAGACGAAAAACCGTACCACTTTGCTTGACAATTACAAATAAACCCTTATATTTAACGCAAATGAAGGGCGCTGCCCATACATACTCGAAGTCACACTTGCAGCAGGAACCTGTATGAAGGTTGCTCTTGTCTTCAACTTGAAACGAGAGAGCACCACCGACGACGACGCTGTACCACCTTCCTCCTCTTCTCATCAATCCAACTTAGCGACTGCTCCACAGGTCTTGGATAAGTATGCGGAGTGGGACACTGTCGGGACCATCGACGCAGTGGCTCATGCACTTTCCATGTTTAATGACGTCACGCTCGTCGAAGCGAACATGGATGCTTATGAGAAACTGCGTACCGGAGGATTCGATATCGTGTTCAACATCGCGGAAGGAATGAATGGTGTCAGCCGTGAAGCTCATGTCCCAGCTATGCTGGAGTTTCTCGGTCTGCCGTATACAGGTTCCGATCCACTTACCCTCGCCACTTGTCTTGACAAGGCAAGGACGAAGGAGATACTGGACTACCACGGGATACCGACTTCGAGGTTTGTCGTCGCAGAGTCTTTCGAGAAAGCTGTAAGCGCCGGTCTGAATTACCCGCTGTTCGTGAAGCCACTTCACGAAGGCTCAAGCAAGGGAATCTACAACTCTTCCTATGTCACGGATCCCTATCTGCTCAGACTGGAAGTTCAACGAATACTATCGGACTACTCACAGCCAGCACTTGTTGAAGAGTACTTACCAGGACAGGAATTTACCGTGGCGTTGCTTGGCAATGGGAGCGAATTGAGAGTGCTGCCACCGGTCGAGATTAACTTCAGTTCGTTGCCATCAGAGGCATTGCCCGTGTACTCTTACGAAGCTAAATGGCTATGGGACACCAAGAATTCTCCGATTGAGATCTTCAGATGTCCGGCCCAGATCGATAAAAGTATCGAGAAAAAGATCGAGGAAACCTGCAGGGCCACCTTTGAGGTACTCCGCTGCCGCGACTGGTGCAGGATTGATCTAAGGCTTGATGCAAAAGGAGAGCCCAACGTCCTTGAAGTAAACCCTCTACCCGGAATACTGCCCGATCCTGAAGAACATTCCTGCTTCCCCATGGCTTCCAGGGCGGCAGGCATGGATTACAATCAGATGATCAATTCCGTGTTGAGCACAGCACTGAAGCGAACCGGCATCGCATAGGTACTAACATACTGTATTTGTTGAACCTATAAAGGCGACTTATGTCAAGGAAGAAAAAAATTAGTATCGTCTATGACGAGGCATCATTAGACATATCTTCGGAGCTTGAATTGGCTTTAAGCGGGAAGGTCAGCTCCGAAGCGAGGGCTGCTTTGCAGGATACCTCCACGACAAGCGTAGTCGAACAGATAGAGACTATTTCGGAAGTCCTTGTAGAAACAGGCTACAGTGTCTCTACCATGATTGCAAGTTCCGACGTCGATCAGTTGATTGCTCGACTTCGTGAAGAGAAGCCTGACCTGGTCTTCAATTTTTGCGAGTCCATTGAAGGGGATGCCTTTCAGGAAATGAACGTGGCTGCCTTGTACGGTTTGCTGAAGATCAGGTACACCGGAAGCGGACCGTTGACGTTAGGGAGTTGTCTGGATAAAGTCAGAGCAAAGCAGATCCTCTCTTTTCACAAAATTGGTGTGCCGCCATTTCGTGTCTTTGTTTCGCCTGACGAAGTTTCAAGAAAGAAGCTGCGATTTCCAGTCATTGCGAAGCCGATGCATGAAGATGCGAGCATCGGAATTTCCAATGCCTCCATAGTCTCAGACCGGGAGAGTCTCCAAAACTTGCTTGCAGATCTTCTGAAAAAATTCTCTCAGCCGATTCTCGTGGAAGAGTACGTCGACGGAAGAGAATTTAACGTTGCGATTGTTGGAACGGACGAGGTCCTGCCTCTCCCGATTTCGGAAATCGATTTCAGCTCGATGCCGCAGGGATACAACCACATCGTATCTTACGCAGCAAAGTGGATCCCCGAATCGATTGAGTACAAGAGCACTGTTCCGATTTGTCCTGCAAAGATTAGCCAGCGGCTTCAGAAGAAAATCCAGAACACCGCCATCAGGGCTTACGAGGTGATGGGTTGCCGTGATTACGGAAGAGTTGATATGAGACTCGACAAAAACGGGAATCTGTTTGTGCTTGAAGTCAATCCTAACCCAGACCTCTCACCGGCCGGTTCGGGATTCGCACGAAGTGCTGCAGCGTTCGGATGGACCTATAGGCAATTGATAAACAACATTGTGGATTCGGCTTTTAAGAGAAGAATCGACTGAGGCATGAGCATCATGGTGCATGTCTGGAAGGAGAAATTAGAATAATTATCAGACCGACAGTCGAGGAGGATCGCAATCCGATAATTACTATCCTACAAAAGACGGGATACTTTTCCGACGAAGAAGTGGCGGTTGCCGACGAGCTACTCGGCATTTACTTTGAGCAGTCGTTCGAAAGCGGTTACTGGACATATACTGCTGCTGAGGATAAAGTATTGGGGTACATTTGCTACGGGCCGACGCCGATGACGCAAGGCACTTTCGACATCTACTGGATCGCCGTCGATCCTGAGATGCAGCGACGTCACATCGGAAGCGAGCTTTTGGAGTTCGCGGAGAAGGATATTGCCGCTCACAAGGGGAGACTAATCTCCATTTACACAAGTTCGCAGGAGCGTTACGGCACTACGCGGAATTTTTATTTAAGCCAGGGCTACCGGGAAGAAGCCCGCATTCGGGATTACTACAAACCCGGTGACGACCTTGTAATATATGTCAAACTAATTTCGGAGGACTAATTTATGGAACTGTGGCAGCAGATGCTGAGGCAGAGTATTGATAGCGCTGATGATCTTGTCAGGAAATTCAATTTTGATAAGGAAACTGCCGAGAGGCTCAACAGCCTCTTCCACATCAGGATTAACCCGTACTATTTGAGTCTCATTCGTTATCCGGGAGATCCGATCTGGCTTCAGAGTATGCCCAACGCTCTTGAGCTGGAAGACGACGGTCTCCCCGAGGATCCGCTGAATGAGGACGGTGATAGCCCGGTTCCAAGCATTACACACCGATATCCAGACCGGGTTCTCTTCTTGGTAACGAGCCAGTGTTCTATGTACTGCCGCTTCTGTACCAGGAAGAGGAAGGTCAGCGACTCGACCAAGATCAGCATGAAATTTATCCAGGACGGCCTGGATTACATAAGGTCACATACCGAGGTGAGGGACGTGATAGTCTCTGGAGGTGACCCGCTCATGCTGACGGACGTCATGCTGGAGAAGGTGTTGAAAGGACTCCGAGAAATACCACATGTCGAAATTATCCGTGTGCACACGAAGATGCCTGCAGTGCTGCCGCAGCGGATCACGCCTCAACTTGTCGAGATGATGAAGAAATATCATCCGATTTATGTGAATGTGCATTTTAATCATCCATGGGAGTGTACGCCGGAAGCGAAGCACGCTTGCGACTTGCTCGCCAACGCTGGTTTCCCGCTTGGAAATCAGATGGTGTTGATGAAGGGCGTGAATGATGACCCGGAGGTGGTCAAAGAACTCAATAGAAAACTTTTGATCATGAGGGTCAAGCCTTACTATATCTACCAGGCCGATATGGTAAAGAGCACCAACCATTTTCGTACCCCGATACGCGTTGGGCTGGAAATCATGGACAAACTCCGGGGCCATACGTCCGGACTCGCCGTCCCTTACTTTGTCATCGATGCTCCGGGCGGGGGCGGAAAAATACCGATCTTACCGCAATACGTTCTGTACCATGATGATGAGAAGATCGTCTTGCGGAACTACAAATACGAAGTCTTTGAATACGACGAGACCAAAGAGGAACCGAATGCAGTTCCGGCCGAGATCGATTCTCGATTCCTGCGGAAAGCGCCGGTTGTCATGAGAGAAAGGAAACGGCGTGTCTCGAAGCCGAAAGCGAGAAGAAATTTGGACCCGAAGGTTCAAGTAGTCGAAGCAGTCTCTGAGAAGCCAGGTGAACGTTAGCCGCAATGCATAGCTGTCTCTGAATCGCCGCCATTCGGTTGAACTAATGACTGTCTGAAGAATGAAACCGGGTGACCGTTTCCCAGGTTGGCAACGGTCATTCTGATAGACGCCTGACGGCATACTCCAACGGTTGCGGATAGAGAAATAGCTTGTTATCCGGCTTGATTTTGACCAAACAGGGAGGCTAATTTCTTCCGATAGATCGGTGCGATCAAAACTATTTTTATCCGTATTTGCCGTTGCCATTGCCTCTGTTGCCTTTGAGGGCTGCTTCGTGTGGAATTATGTGTCGGAGGGCTACAGAAATTTCTCGGCGTACTTCAATACTTATTACAATGCTTCGTCGGCATACAACACTGCCCTCAAAGATGTCCGTACCAGCCAGAAGGAATTCTATATAAGCAAAATAGCCGGAACATCACAAGGCGCCTACACGATAAGTGTGGTTGCTCGTCAGAATTTCGATCTTGCAATCCAGGAAGCATCCAAAGTTCTGCAGTTCTTTCCGAATTCTGCATTTACTGAAGACTGTCTGTACCTCGTCGGAATCAGCTACTATTACGAGGGAAATACGATGGGTGGGACAAGAGAGTTTACCGAGGCAGAGGATGCCTTCCCGAGAAGCCGAAGGATTGATGAAGCCGAGATGTACATGGGCGGTCTGCAACTGGAAGCTCAACAAGCGCACGAGGGTGAAAACCATCTCTTTAAAGCAAGATCGCTGGCTGAGAAGTATAAAGACAGGAAGGTCCTTTCTCTTTCTGCAAATATCCTTTCGGAATATTTCCTTGAGCGTGGCGACACAGCGATGGCTGCTTCATATCTGGATTCTGCTGCGGTCACTACAAAAGGTGATGATGCCGCGATCTATTACACACTGGAGGGAAATCTTCTGTCGAATATCGGGGACTACTCTTCGGCAACCGTCGCTTACCAGGAAGCATCGAAGCATGCCAAAGACGTCCGTCTTCGTTTCTATGCAAAGTATAACCTTGCACGGACTTTTCGTCTTGAGCACAAGTACCGTCTTGCACTCTCAAATTTGAAGCAGCTCAGGGGTGATGATAATTTCTATACTTATTTCCCGTTGGTTGAGTATCAGCGTGCGGCTGTCCTTTGCGATTCAGGGGATGTATCTACCGGCGTGGCGGAATTTCAGAAGATCGATACCGTCTCTGCGACCAACGAAGCAGCTACGAGAAGCGCGTATAAACTCGGCAATATCTATCTCTACCAGGTCGGCGACTACCAGACAGCGTTGAAGTATTATCAGAAGTGCACCTCGCACCCCGCGGTTTACAATATCAGCACCAGGGCGCGTGACATGGGCACGAACTTAACGCAATATTTTATTGCCTGGTACAAAATGAAACTTGCCGACAGCCTTTATTATTCTACCCTAAGCATGGCCGACAGCAGCAGCGATTCGGCCAGGGCCAAGATGGCTGCCGACCTGGATACACTGTACCAGCATGCGGCAGAAGCCCGTCACCAACTGGCGGGATTCTTTATGTTCAGGCTTCAGATTCCGGATTCAGCGTTGAGGTCATACCGGATCGTCGTAGACGATTTCCCAAAATCGACTGTACGTCCGTCTGCATTGTACACGCTCGGTGAATATTATTATTCCGGGGGAGACAGTTCGACCGGGGAAAAGTATTTGAATTCGTTGATAACGGAATATCCTCAATCGATATATTCGACCTCGGCGTGTTCACTCCTCGGTATTACACGCGCTGCCGTCGCCGATACGTCGCAGATGATCTACGACAGGGCAATTCACTGCGTTGGCGATGACAGCCTGGATTCTGCCATAGTTTACCTGAGGTCTCTGTTGAACCGG
The DNA here is from genome assembly GCA_021818875.1 of Bacteroidota bacterium. GTDB lineage: Bacteria > Bacteroidota > Ignavibacteria > Kryptoniales > JAKASW01 > JAKASW01. The sequence continues at coordinate 1,768 of JAKASW010000045.1, read as the reverse complement.
ACGAAGTCGCCAATCTTGCCGCAGGCGATGTACGCTCTTGGATGGATTTATGAAAACAAGTTACGACTCCTCGACTCGGCTTATGTCTACTACGATGAGCTTGTCAAAGACTACCCGGGCACGGACTTTAGCTCAAATGTTACGGTTGCGTTGACCGGGTATGAAGAAGCGAAGCGCGATAGTATTCAAGCAGCGATAAGAGCGCGAGACTCTGTCAAAGCGCTTGAGAATAAAAGTGCTGTCTCCAAGCCGGATTCTTCCTCCCCGCCACCTGCTGTTCTGAAAAAAACAATGCCGGACACGGTTTTGCCGGGAGGGCATGCGGCACCGGACTCGTTGAGCGAACCAAAGAAACTAATCAGATGATAATATTCGTTAAAGTCGTGAGACTCCCGATGACGGCTGTAGTCGGACTCTTCCTACCGATGTGACCTTGCCGATAGAACGATTCGTTGAACTCTCGAGCGTAGAAGAGACCAAGAGACTCGGCGAAAGAATTTTCATCACCAAATTTCAATCTCCGAGGATTGCAGCCAAGGTTTCGGCCGGTCAGTTCGTAATGCTTTCTTTTGGTAATATGCTTGATCCCTTTCTCCCTCGTGCCTTTTCGGTCTGTGATGTTGTTGGAGAAAGCTTGTCGCTTTTCTATGTCGCAGTTGGCAAAGGTACCTCGCTTCTTTCTGAACTCGAAATTGGAGATTCGGTGATGTTGAATGGCCCGCTTGGTAGGGGATTTCCAGAAGCGACAAGTGGAGAAACTGTGTGGATCATCGTCGGCGGCTCAGGGATGGCAATTATCCCGATAGTCACGAAGTCGCTGAACCGGAGCGACACAAAATATAAAGTTTTTGCCGGTGCAAGAAATGCCCGGCAACTAGTTCATTTCGACCTGGTTTCTTCTGTTGATGCGACCGACGACGGCTCGACTGGATATCATGGAACGGTTGTTGACCTTGTAAAATCTCTGGCGCCAAAGGAAATCCCGAATAAAATATTCGCCTGTGGTCCGACTCCGATGCTCGCAAACGTTCAGAAGGATTTTGGATCGATGGTCCCGACTTACCTTTCAGTGGAGGCCCCGATGGCCTGCGGTATGGGATTTTGTCAAGGGTGCCCGGTCAAAAAGAAAGGAAGCAGCGAATGTTACCTTGCGTGCAAAGACGGACCTGTGTTCAGGTCAGATGAAATTGATTTTGGACGGAGTTCTCACTCAAAATGAGAAATGATCTCAGTGTAACTATCGGCAGTCTGAAGTTGAAAAATCCTCTCTTGACTGCGTCGGGTACGTGTGGCTACGGAGATGAGCTCCAGGATTACTTCGATATATCGATCCTTGGTGCAATTGTCTCAAAGTCCCTCACCTTGAAGCCAAAGATTGGAAATGAGCCGCCGAGAATAACTGAGGTCGCCTGTGGTATGCTCAACTCGATAGGTCTTGCCAACATCGGGGTACAGCAGTTTATCTCTGAAAAAATTCCAGTGCTAAGAAGCCTCGATGCCGAAATTGTCGTCAACATAGCTGCCAAACGTGTCGAAGACTATGTTTCTCTCGCCGAAAGCGTCTCTGCGATCAAAGAAGTCAGCGGACTCGAATTGAATCTCTCTTGTCCTAACGTGAAAGAGGGCGGGATTGAGTTCGGAACCGACATGAAGACGCTTGCAGAGATAACCAGACTTGTGAGAGATGTCTATCCAAAAGTCTTGATCGTCAAGCTTACTCCAAACGTGACACGTATCGGTGACTATGCAAAGGCGGCAGAAGGTGCCG
>JAKASW010000385.1 GCA_021818875.1 Bacteroidota bacterium | reverse complement strand
TAGTACGGATAATTTCCGCTCGTGGTTTGATTGTTAGCCGTAGCTACGAAGCCCGCCGAAGGATTGTAACTTTCAGGAAGCATATCGAACGGGATAAAAGACGACCAGACATACTTGCTAGAGTTCCCCGCCTGCGGCAGAAAAGGCATCGAGTACCTCCTCAACGGAATATATCCCGCCGCCTTGTAGCCGATATTTCCCTTGGTGTCGGCATACACGAAGTTCTGGGCGGGGCTGCCGAAGTATCTCAATGCATCCAGGAAATCCCGAAAGTTTTTTGCAGTGTTCAGTAGATAGATCGATTTTGTTTCATCGCTGGGCCAGTAAGCAGCCCAGCGAAGTGAAATTACCGCGGAAAGGTGGGCTGTCTTCTTCTTGAGCGCGGTCATCTGATACGAGTCGGAAACCACATCACTAACCACCGGGCCCTGCACCGTCATGCGTGTCCGGAAGACATAATCGGATTCTCCGTTCACCTTGATTGTGTCTTCAGTAGTCAAAAACGGGACAAGTTTATTGTCATACCAGTATAAGCTGTCGTTTGCTGAGTCGGGATGCATAATATAGAAATCCGAGTCATCTGCCATAACATTGGTCATTCCCCATGCTATGTCGGCATTTCTTCCTATTACTACGCCTGGTGTACCAGGAAGCGTCACTCCTATAACATGCAGAGAAGGAGAATTTATGGAGACCATGTACCACTTTGCCGGGAGACTGAAAGCGAGATGTGGGTCGTTACACAGGATTGCAGAGCCTGTGTTTGTTCTCCGGGGAGAAATCGTCCAGTTATTACTCCCGATCCCGCCGGGAGACTTCAAACCGGTTACAAAGGTCAACGCATTTGAGTTCAAATCCAGGAATTCCTTCTCGGCCGTCCAGGATTTGGCAGCTTCTCTTTGTGAAATTTCCCCTCTGCCGCCATTTGAGAAAAATGGAATCAATTCGGAGGCCGCCCGGGGGCCAAGCTTATTGTAAAGTTCCCCAAAAACCAGTTTGGTCCACCACGATATATTGAGCTCCCACGACATGAGGCGCGCCAGAACCACACAATCGACCGGTTTCCACGGTTCCAGTTTTATTTTCAGCATTTCAAACTCCACCGGCAGCGCCTTCGCGGAAGCTACGTAAGCGTTCACCCCGTTGCTGTACCATCTTAAAATATTCTTAGTCAAAGGAGAAGCGCTCTTGTAAACAGAATCTGCCATCCGGTCGAACCCGAGAGTTCTGAAAAGGATATCGATGGAGAGGGTCTTCCTGCCGAAAACGGCACTCAACTTGCCTTCGCCAAGTAGTCGGTACATCTCCATTTGAAAAAGTCTGTCCTGAGCATGGACGTATCCGAGCGCAAAATACGCGTCGGAATCTGACGAAGCGGTAATATATGGCACGCCAAGGCTGTCGCGAACGATTTCGGTCGGGGCACCGAGCCCGCCAGCTTCCAGTGTTCCACTTTGTTGGGGGAGAGAATCAGTTCCGACCCTCCAGAGAAACAGAACAACGGCAACAAGGATGATGACGAGAGTGAGGGATACTGCGGCAATGACGAACGTTAATCGCTTCACCGAAATAATTTAGTGAAGTGCGATGGAATGAAAAAGGTTTTGTAGGGCGGGATCGAGCCTGCCCGCCGGTAGGCGGGCTCGACCTACCGTAAACTCACGGAGCCAGATTGAAAGAGAAGCCGACCGCCACATCCGGAACCAAATAACTGCTGTGCGGCAGGAATGAAGTGCTGAAGAAGTTGAGATAGCCCAATCCGGCATTCAAATACAATCCGACAAACCGGCTCATGCGAACTGAATTTCCGATGCCCATATAGGCAGAGGCGCCGCTACCGAAGCGGGATCCGACAAAAGAATATCCAAGAAACGATCCATTATTAATCGGTGCGGCCCATCCGAGGAGGAGTCCCGCTGAAGTCTGACCGTAAAGAGTATAGTTCAGAGAGCCTAACCTCGATCGGTAAAATGGGACCGTTGTGCCAATCTGGATTGGCAGAAGCAAGCCGCTCATCGAATTTGAATAGAAAGCTGCTCCGTTCTGAAAATCATACGGCATCAGGGTAATCAAAGAAACGCGAACGAAGAAATGACTCGAAAGTGGGAAACTTCCGACCGCACCCAGGCCGAGAGCGGTTGCGTCCATGAGAACCGGAGAATACTCAGGAAGTGCCATGCCCGGCTGGCTCATCATAGATAGATTGTTCGTCATCAGCCCGTTCGCACGACCGGGCAGAGTGATATTTTCATCAGCCGTCCCCAGGTCCGTTCCATGAAGCATCGGGGTGGAACTGACCGACTGGGGTCCGAAGTAATCACCCCTTCCGACCACCTGACATTGCGCATCGACAGCGAATGCCATCGACAGGATCAACACGACCGGCAAAACCACTCTAAACTTGCGCGTCATGACTCACCTCCATGAGTTGGAAGACCTTAGAAATTATACTTGAAAGTAAACATAAAATTGCCGTTGGTGATTTTCTCAGCGCTGGTATTCATACCTGCGTAGGTATGATTGTTGATAACGGTCGCCGGATAAACCTGGGACGTTGTGTTCCACCAACCGTATTGGTACGCGAAATCAACATCGACCGTATTCTGAATATTCGCACCGAGGCCTCCGCTTAGGAATTTCTGTGCCTCGCTGCTGCCGTCTCCGACATAGGGGGAAGGCAGATACTGACCACCAAGTCTTATGTAAGGGACAAAGAGTGAACTTGTAGGATTAGCCAGCGCAAATTCAAGGCCTACCCTGACGTTGAGTGTCGGCCGGTATTCGGCCTTGATTGAGTTGTTCAAGCTCGAGATGAAACTGCCGGACAGGTTCGAGTTGGAAAACTGCAATTGCGTCCAGTCGGCATATTCAATATCAAGCGCTGCAAGAACCTGCTGGATGCCTCCCGAGACACCAAACGCAAACTTGAATGGAGTTGTCACGTCATATTGAAGTGCACTCCCTGGAGTTTCATTTTGGCCATAGCCGTTCGTTGTAGACCAGCTCCACGATCCAGCCGGCAAGCCCGGACCACCGTTGGCAAAAGAAGCGGTACCCGACGATGAGTAGTTGTCGGTTACCGTCAAAAATGTCGGGAATTGGATATCGAGACCGAATCTGGCGAGAGTATTACCTGAGTTATCCTGCAACTTATATAGCATTCCCAATCTGGCGTTCCATCCCCCAACGCTCTGGTTGTCCGTATTAGTCAGATCAAACCCTGTGAAATATGTCCCGGCATAGTTGTCGCCTTTAGCCCCCGCTTCTGTAAAGTTCTGAGTATACTTGTAGCTCCCGCTGATCAGGCCCAATGTCAAACCAACCGAGAAGTTTTCAGCCACATCCATCCCTGCAGCGGCCACCCAGTTGTTCAGTCCGCCGGGATC
>JAKASW010000384.1 GCA_021818875.1 Bacteroidota bacterium | reverse complement strand
CGATCTACTTCGGAAAAACTGTTTTCGCATTTCCGCTCGCCAATGTAATCGAACGCGAGCGGCCAGATGTTGAAGTTGATGTGATTCGAATCCCTATCGACCCCTGATTGAAGCCGGACCGAAAATGTGCTTCGGAAAATCTTCTCCTGATTTGTCGGGCATAAACTGGTAAGTCGAATGAATCGAGGCAAGACTATAGGGCCATGGCGTTTAAGGAAAAAGTAGGTAGTAGTCAGTGCCGCTTTGCTCCGGCGCACAGATGCGGCATCTCCCGCTCAATTGTTCTATAAGGGTATGCGGGATCCCGCTTTGCGGTGACCGTCATATATAACTATAGCGCTCGGGACATATACAATAATTGAGATCGTGATATGAAGTAAGGAGACGACAAATGTCAGAAATCAGAGGTCAAATACCCGGTACTTGATGTTGGATACCGGATGCAGGATGCAACAAGGAAAAAGCAAGATGTCAGAAATCAGAAGTCAAAGGACGAGGGTCAGAAATCGGATATCAGAGATCGGATTCCAGCGAATAAAGAGGCAGGCGGTGCTTGGAGCCAGGTGAGAAACAGGATTGACCGCCCAGACGGCAAAGACTCTTCTAAGGACAAACACTCTGCAAATCCTACTCCTCTTCAGTCGCGTACTTTATCCTGACACGCGACCTTTCTGCTGTAATCAATGGATGACGGCCAAACTGAGGCCCATATCTTTGAACCATTCCCAGAATCATCCTGCCTTGCTCCTTCGCCCTGACGTCAACCAATCTGATAATTGTCGGGTGGGGCTGGCGAAAAACAAAAACCACTTCGCCGAAATCCTTGTCTGCAGTGACTAATACCCTATCTTCTTCGAATGCACGCGTCAGAATAACTGCATCCCCGGGATCCCGGCCTTCTTCCGGTACCCACACAACATCATGACTTTCTCGGCGAAGAGCATCGACAGCAAACTTTTACAAGCATGAATCAATCAGAAACTTCACCGAGTTGCAACCGGCTCAAAGCGTTCATGTGCAGAGAGTCTGTATGCGTACAGGAGACACGCCTGAATATCTTCCTTCTCGAGAAATGGATAGCCTTCCAATATCTCCTCAAAAGTTGAACCCGCAGCAAGCATACCAAGCACATGTTCGACAGCGATTCGCATACCACGTATGATCGGTTTCCCGCCAAAAATGCCGGGGTTGAATGTAATGCGTCTCATCAGCGCATCATTCATGAACATTTCCTCTCGCGCATACGTTAATCATTCCCGCTCAGAGTTTCCACTCCCGTGCCAGATCGAATCGCCCCGATTATCCGCACAAGATGAGGTACCGCGGTCGATTTTGGACGCAGGAGGGGAAAAGCAAGATATCGGAAGTCAGAGGTCAGATACTTCGTTCTTGATGCTGGATGATAGAACGCCTAATAGCTGATTGCTCTCAGCTGAAGGTGCACAGGGTGCTGGACCTGGAGCATTCGATACTAAATACAAAAAAATCAGTCCGATGGCTTGTCCCTTCGGGGAAAGCCGCTCTGCCAATTTCCGGTGTTCCGCGTCCATGGTCAAAATTTCATTCGCAGGTCAACTCTCAATCCTGAACCCTTTTTGCCTCAGGGTTGCTAACGTGGCACGGAAGCCACAGATCTCCACTGACGCTGAAAGATAAATGAGAAAGGACCCGTGAAGACCCGTTGCTTCCGTGTTGATCTGCGTGCTTTTCTTTCAGTCTCAGGCAGCCGGAATAGGCGCCGGGGTCTGATTGTCCGGCGTCCTGTGTCTTACCCCCAAGTCCTTGATCTTCTTCGCTTCGTTGAACCTGGCGTACAATCCGGGGTTGTCTTCCTCGATGTGTTCCATCAACCCATTTATCTCTTCGTATATGATCTCGTCCACTTCTCTGAACAGATCCGGGATGCTCTTAGTGGCCGAGGTCTGTGCATTCATCCCGAGGTTCTGGTCCGATGCTGCTTTTTGGAAAGAGTCTGTGTCTCCCTTCAATTCGGCCAGGGTATCCGGTGTTGTCCCGCGCGTGCCGAGGTCCGCTACTCTGGCATTTGCCAGGTCGTATATACTCCCTGCTTTCAACATGAGATCCTTAGGCCGCATTCTTTGTAAGGCACGTCTTCGCACTGTTGCCTTTTCCCTCATTACCGGATTACCTTCACTTATCGAAAGGCTTATCAGCGACCCGGCGACCTTCAAGACCGACTTCGCCAGCTTGTCCCGCGCAGCGATCTTCACATCTTTCTTCCCCTTCGTTGCATCCACTTTTTGGGATGCCAGGGCCGCAATCTCTGCCAGAACTCCCTTTGCTCTTTCGTTCGCATCTAAGATTGCCTGCACCTTCGTGAAGCTACCCTTGTTCAAGTCGATCAGATCGACAACCCCCTGGTCGGTTGTGTACCAGTTTTCTTGCTCCTTGTCCAGATAGAGAACCATTTTTTCCTCCTAATTTTGTTTTGGCTTTCTCTTTGCTGCAACCGTCAGTTGACAGCAACCACCGCAAAAGGACGGAAATCATATGGTCCCACATCTCTGAAGCACGACTCATTACTATTAATTGGTCCTTTGAGACTTCATGAAAGCCGCCCTTCCCAAAGGAAACCGGAAGTGATCTTCTCATCGCCGGTTACAAATGAAAGTTAATCATTTCTTGCGTGAAGTCAATTGCAATTCTTCTCATTCCGCAGATTGAAAACTAAGGGGGGTACTCGGATGCAATTTCAACCGTAAAACAAAGTCGGTAAGGCACCCGCCGCCCTGGTTGTGACATGATGTCGTCGGAGCCTGACAATCCGTCAATCCGCTCAGACAATGTCGAACTCGGCTTGGACGCTGACAGTTTGGCCTCAAACTGTGTCACCGCAGCTTCAGGCAATGTCCGACTCGTCTTGGGCCGTGTCACAGCGGCCTCAGGCCATGACAGTCTCGAATCAAGCAATGTCAAAATGGGACCAGATACTGCCGCCTTCCAGTCAAGCCGTGGCGCATTGAGGTCAATCCATGCCAAACTTGTTTCACGTCATGACAAACCGGGTTCAGCCTTTGCGATTCCTCTGCCCGCCTCACAAACCTCGCCTGTCATGTAAGGGCTCAGTTACCGACGTAGGCATCCATTAAAATGGACGCCTACGTTTCCAAAACCACCGCAGGCGGCTTCCTAAAGATAGCCGTTCGTTTTAACGAATGGCGACCTAGCCGTATAACTGAGCCCTTACCCTGTCTTCTGTCTGTACGATTCCATAAACATTCTGAAGTCTTCCACTGTTGCCAGCCTCACCACTGCTATCGATCATGTATTCATAGGATTCCATAAACATTCTGAAGTCTTCCACTGTTGCCAGCCTCACCACTGCTATCGATCATGTATTCATAGGATTCCATAAACATTCTGAAGTCTTCCAC
>JAKASW010000044.1 GCA_021818875.1 Bacteroidota bacterium | reverse complement strand
ACTTGTTTCGGGAACAGTTGGTTGCAATGATCAAGTCGGGAAAAGATTTGACCGTGAGCACATTCAGGGGAAATATCTCGAAGCTAAACAAGAAAATCAGAACTGCGCTGCAGAATCACCCACTGGAAAACCTCTTCGAAATCGGGCGAGAAGGCAAAAGACATTCAGTCTCGTACGGAATAAGTGCTCCCGCAAGCAAGCTGATTCTGAAAAATAAATGAGGTTTAGAATAAAAGTTGCCACAACGTTGCAGCAATACTGAATCTGAGCTCATTCATTAGATTATGTGCTGAGAATGAGACGAACCAGGATTACATCGACAGACTCAAAGAGCGGCCCAAGCGGGGATTTTTTTTGTCTATCTTGCTTGCTCGCGATTTCTTCTACACTTCACAAAATGCGAATTGACTATGTCTCCTTCTGAACAAGACGCCCGGATAATAATTGACGACCAGCTGCGACAGGCGGGCTGGGAACTGACCGACCCGCTCGAAGTCAGGACACAGGTTCCCATCTACGAGTCAACAACATTCCGCGAGGCCAACGCGGAGTATGACGGAGACTCGAGTTCATCCCACCCAACTGGTTTTGCGGATTATGTCTTGTATGGAAGGAACAATCGACCGCTTGCGGTTGTCGAGGCAAAGAAGCAAGCATTGCATCCATACATAGCAAAACAGCAGGCGTTGCCTTATGCTCAGAAAATTGGAGCACCATTCATCTTTCTCACCAACGGTGAGCTAATTTATTTCTGGGACTACAGGCAAGATGACGCTCGCCCCGTAGATGCCTTCTACTCTCAGAGAGACCTCAAAAGGATTATTCATCTTCGGGAGGAGAAGAAACCTCTATCAACAGCTCTGATTCCTGATTTCTACTTGCGCCAGGGAGAAAGCAGAGAGGTTCGCCCTTACCAAAAAGATGCAATGCGGGCGCTTGATGCTGCCATGGAACTTGGGAAGAGAAGATTTCTTATCCAACTTCCGACCGGCACAGGAAAAACCGACATAATCGCTCTCTACTTGAAAAGATTATTCGATGCAGGCCGAGCCGAGAGAATCCTCTTCCTGGTAGACAGAGAACAATTGGCAAAGCAGGCGCTTGAAGCACTTCAGGATATCCTGACCACTCATGGAACCTACTGGCTAAAGTCCGGTGGTGAACGACATGAAGAACAAATCACGATCTGTCTTCTGCAGACGATGATTTCCCGTTACCAGGAATACTCAAGCGGGTATTTCGATGTCGTCATTGCTGATGAATGCCATAGATCGATATATGGTGCGTGGCAATCCGCACTGACTCATTTTGATGCGGTACATATCGGACTCACTGCGACGCCGTCGGAGTTCATTGAGCGGAGTACTTTTGAATTCTACGAGTGCGGGCGGACTGAAGATGGCAAGGGTTTCAAAGCAGATTTCTCTTTGCCGATAATCGATGCCTTTAAGCACCGTCACATTGTACCATACAAGTTCGCCGAAGGTATCACTAAGATAGCGGCAGAGGGCGCGCAGGTTGAAGAGGAAGAATACGATCCGGTGCAATTCGAAAAGAAATGGACGAACGATGACACCAACCGCAAGATGATGGAGGAGTTCGACAAAATAGCATGGCAAAACTACAAGGAGCTTGCTCCTCTCCAGAAGGTCGGGCCGGGCAAAGCAATTGTCTTTGCTATTACAAAGCATCATGCGGCACGGCTCGCTGAATATCTGAACGACTTGCATAAAGACCTGAAAGGCCGTTACGCCGAGGTGATCACGAGCGACGCAAGTGATCCCGATGACCTGATCAGAAAATTCAAGAATGAGACCTATCCGATGGTTGCAGTCTCTGTAGGCATGCTCGATACCGGATTCGATTGCCGTGAAGTCTTACATATTGTCATGTGTCTTCGCGTCCGTTCACCAAATCTTTACCAGCAAATGCGAGGCCGCGGCACAAGGACTTGTCCTCCGATTGGCAAGCGCGGCTTCGTTATATATGATTTCTTCGAGAACAGGAAATACTTCAACGACACCGAAGCTAATATATTCACGGGTGCCGGCTGGAGTGCCAGCGGTGGGCCATCAGAGCCGCTGCGCCCTGGAACAAAAAAGCTTGTGGAACTCGGGCTTGAGGATGAGTGGTTGTATGCCGTCAACTACGTGGAAGTTGGCCCGGAGGGAGAACAAATCGACAAGCGAGAATATGTTTCACGATGGTTGAGACAATCAAGAATGAAGCTAAGGATGATCCCATACTCGCAAAGGTTAGAAAGCAATCCGAGGGCCTCAGCGAAGAAGAGCTTGCGAAGTACTTGCTCACAGATGAAGAAGAACGTCAGCTCGCAGAGAGGCTTAACAAGCCGGAGATGTATTTCAACGAAGATAATCTAAGGCGAGCATTCAGGAAGCCCAGCGGGACGCTCGTGGATTTCATAAGGCATGCTCTCGGGAGTCTGAAGCTAAAAAGTCGTGAAGAAGAATTGACAGAAAATTTCCATGCGTGGCTTGTCACGAAATCATTTACTCCCGAACAGGCTCAGTACCTTTCCCTGATTAAGAATAGAGGCATCGTGAAGGGTACGGTCGAAATGGAGGACCTGTTCAGGCCGCCGCTTTCAGTGCTCAACGCTGCCGGACTTGGAATAGAACTCTTCGGTGAATCGGGGCTGAAAGAGGTGATAAACGATTTGAACGAAAGCGTATTTGCAAGCGGCTCAGTGTAGAAGTTTGAAATGCGAACTCACCCCGAGCCCCTCCCTTTGGAAGAGAGGGGATGTCACCAAAACAAGGATGTAGGCAATGAATGTTAGACGCAACATGGGACAGAGCATTTACGACGTTGCTAAACAAACGGCGCGCGACCTCCGCAAGAGACAAACAACCACTGAAACAAAAATTTGGAATATTTTGCGGGACCGGCAATTTCTTGGTATGAAGTTTTATCGCCAGTACCCAATTATTTTTGACTTTGCGTCGAAGAAGAGGTTCTTCATTGCGGATTTTTACTCATATGAGGCCAAGCTGGTGATTGAGATCGATGGAAGGGCCCATGATTACCAAAGAGACTATGACGAGATGAGGACGTTCATAATCAACAGTCGTGGAATTCGGGTGATCAGGTTTACGAACGAAGAAATAGAAAACGAAGTTGAAAAAGTATTAAATGAATTGAGAAGAATTATCGTGAGGCCGTAAACGAACTCACCCTAAATCCCTCTCTTAAGAAGAGAGGGACTTCCCGTCCCCCTTCTCTTTCTAAGAGAAGGGGCTAGGAGATGAGTTAGAAAAAACAAAGCTATGAATCAAACTTTACGAAAGAAACTGGATCATATCACAGACATCCTCTGGGCTGGCGGTGTCACAAATCCAGTAACATATATAGAACAGATTTCCTACTTGATTTATCTGAAGCTTCTGGATGAAACAGAGAGTGAGCGAGAGCTGCAGGGACGACTCATCTCCAACGGAAACGGGAAAAGACTGTTCCCTGGGCAGGCTGAGCGCTACCGTTGGTCCAAGTGGAGATTCATGAGTGGTGATAAACTCCGGAACTTCGTCCGGGACGAGGTCTTCCCGTACATGTCGACTGGATTGGTCAAGGATGAGCCGCAGATTGCGGATTACTTCAGAGATGCCGTGCTTGAAATAGTTGACCCAAACGTACTAAAGCAGGTTATCGACGAGCTTGATGGATTCAACTTCAGGCGGCTTGGGCCGGATGAGAAGGGAGACGTCTTTGAATACCTGCTGACCCATCTTGGGCAATCGGCCTTGAACGGTCAGTTCCGGACGCCCCGTCAGATCCGCGCAATGATGGTAGAGATGGTCGATCCCGATTTCGGCGACGCTATTTTCGATCCGGCTTCGGGAACTTGCGGATTCCTCACCGACTCACTCGAATACATTCTCGCAAAGTATTCGGAACACGTGCAAGAGATGCCAATATATGGCGAAGAATGGCTGATAAAGAGGTACGCTGAGAAGGTCGGAGCGAAGCCGGAAAAGGGGAGCGAGCTCCCCGACGTCGAGGTCCCTCCTGATTATATTGGTGAGCTGAAGAAGGAAATCCCGAAGCTTCAGACTTACAAGAAGGGAAGCGGCGACAAGATACCGAATTGGGAGCAGCTCAAAGGTTCGTTGTACGGTACCGACGTGAGCCGTCAGATGATGCGGATAGGAACCATGAATATGGTTCTCCATGGCGTCCCAAAGGCAAACATCAAACGCGCTAATGCGCTCTCGGACCTGGGCGGTCTTACGGACGACGATCTTAAACGCAAATACAAGATTATAACTTCCAATCCGCCGTTCGCCGGTGTGCTGCCGGAAGATTCGATCAGGAAAGATCTGCCCACCAACTCGAAGAAGAGCGAGCTTCTTTTCCTTGGCGTGATGATGGAAGCGTTGGCTCCGGGCGGCAGATGCGCCGTCGTTGTTCCGGAAGGCTTGCTGTTCGGGTCCACCTCCGCACACATCGAGCTCCGAAGGAAGCTCGTTCAGGATTTTGAACTTCTCGCAGTTGTCTCATTGCCGGCAGGAGTGTTCAAGCCATACGCGGGAGTGAAGACCGGCGTCCTTGTATTCCGAAAATCTAAATCTGAAGAAGTGATTAAGGAGACGCGGAAGATCTGGTTCTACGAGGTGAAGAACGACGGTTACGACCCGGATAAGATTGTCGGCGGAGGCAGACCCGAAACGCCAGAGAAAAATGACATTCCCGATCTGCTAAGTCTCTGGAAGCAGTACAGGGCAAGTGATTTCACCAAGCCACTTGGCGTCGAAGCCGGGACAGTACTCGATGCTGGGAATGAAGAGCCAAAGAGTTGGTGGGCTACAACGGATATGGTGTCGGGGAATGATTACAATCTTGCTGCAGGGAGATACAAGCCACAAATCGCTGCACCACCTCTGCAAGAAGATCCTTCCGAACTAATTCAACATACTTTGAAGATCGAAGAACAAATCACAGATGGGCTAGAGAGACTATTGAAGGACATCGGATGAACTGGACGAGACAAAGACTGGCCGATGTCGCAGAAGTAATTCGGGGTGTCTCCTTTGATAATTCTGAAGTACGTGACAGCCAAGCTGAGGATACCCTGCCAATACTGAGAGCAGGAAACATTCAGGATTCACTTGATATTGAAAATGATCTTGTATGGGTTCCAAGGAGACGAATATCCGAGGAACAGATGATGAGAAAAGGGGATATCGCGATAGCAATGTCATCAGGAAGCATTGCGATTGTTGGAAAGACCGCCCGATTGGATCACGATTGGAGCGGTTCTGTGGGTGCTTTCTGTGCAATCATTCGGCCAAAGCCGGCGGTTCTGGATAACTTCTTGGATTTCTATCTCCGAGGGCCTCAATTTACTTCATGGCGCCAAACTACAGGAATTGGACTGAATATAAAGAATCTAAGAAGTCTGAGCTTGAGACGTTTCCAGTTCCCGTTCCGCCTCTTTCCGAGCAGCGCCGCATCGTTGAAATTCTCGATCAGGCTGACACACTTAGGAAGAAACGCGTTGAAGCTGACAAGATTGCAGAACGGATATTGCCCGCGCTGTTCTATAAGATGTTTGGAGACCCTGTAAAGAATCCCAAAGGCTTTGTCAAAGAACAACTTCTAAACTTGATCAAGGTGAAGAGCGGCGATATCGTACCTGTCAAGCGGTTGCATCCATCAGATGGTTTTCCCGTTTCTGGGATAACCTCAATTGGTCTTCCGATTCTGCTGCACAGAAATATGCTAAGGATGACAGAATGTTTATCATCGACGCATCCTCACGTAAGAACACGACATTCAAGCTCGTCAAAGTGGTTGATATAACCGAAACGGCCAAACGAACCCCAGACGGGAAATGGTTCGTTGCGTACAGAGCACTTCGCAACAAGACCATGAAGCTGAACGAATCGCGATGGAAGAGACTAAAGGAAGTGGGCGTGACAATAGACAAAGTGCAAAACAGGAAAGGACCTTCGTCTAAGGAGTTGAGTGCGCTCTTGGAGATGTTCCAGAACAATCATAAACATCCTCGCTGAGTCCGGGATAGAAGTTCGTAATCCTTGAGATCTTCAACGGGAACTGATGCACTAATAAGAAGATGCAGTTTGATGCGAGAAAGAGATAGGACAAATGACAACAGCCATTCGAGATGCAATTCTAACTGAAGCTGTTCAGGCTTCCATCGAGTATTGTGGTCGGGCAGATGAATCATTCGTGCTTACCTATATCACCGAGTTGGTCGCGCAGGACCGTCGACGACGAGAACCCAGGCAGCCTGTGCTTGCATGCGGATCATGGAAGGTTCCCGATTCAGTGTGGATGCCCAAGGATGCAGTATGGCTGTATATACCGCTTCCCGATAAACTCAGTGAATGGTTGAACGTTGAGGTAGGTGCAGATGGATGGACTTTAATACCCGACGGAAAGCAACGGAAGCTCAGAGTACTTACGGCGGCAGGAAGTGTGGAAGTAGCGGACGATCCATATTGGCTGATGGTCCGCCAACCGCACCTTGCGCCTATTCTTGCCTCCTATAACTTTGCTGTGTCCCCAAAATCGCATAACAAAGAGCGCAACATATTGTTCCAAATAAGATCACCACTTTTTGAATCCACTGCAAACTTTCTTTTCGCAGCGCCTGCAGCCGGCGCCGACGAGTACTTCAAATGGCGGAAGGAAAGATACGAGGTTCGGGAGCCGGCCCCGCGGATACTTCAAACGAAGAACTTTAATATGCAAGAGCATCTTGTTGCATTCCAGAAGGAATTGCGAAAGGTTTATGGAGACATTGCCCCTCAAGTCAAGCCCTCCTACTCTAAGATTAAGAAATTAGACTCGTCGTGGCTGTCCGCAGAGGCAAGGAAGAACTGACACAAATCCAGTGATGATCGGAGCGCGAGCAACTTCTCTCACATATAGCGGAATTGGCGCTCACCTCTCTGTCCATTTTGTCCCTTCACCAATACTGGTACACGTGTTCTCTCACCTGCGTGTCATAAACTTCGCGAACCTTTTTCATTGTGGGATCGGGCATCGCAGGCAAGTCCACCGCCTTTGCATTTTCTTCCACCTGTGCAGGTCGTTTTGCACCCGGTATCGCACAGGTGACTGCAGGGAACATCAGTATCCAGCGAAGTGCAAACTGTGCCATGGTCTGGCCGGCGGAGACAAGCGGACGGAGCGACTCGACAGCACGCAGACCCGTTTCGTAATCGAGCCCTGAAAATGTCTCACCACGGTCAAACGCTTCACCGTGACGGTTGAAGTTTCTGTGGTCATCGGCTGCGAAAGTTGAGGCTTTGCTCAGCTTGCCCGTCAGCATTCCGGATGAAAGCGGGACTCTTGCGAGGATTCCCACTTTCCTGCGTTGTGCTTCCGCGAAGAAAAGGTCTGCAGGGCGCTGACGGAAGATGTTGAATATTATCTGGACTGTTTGAACGCTCGGATATTCGATGGCTTTGAGCGCCTCCTCAACTTTCTCGACGCTTACTCCGTAATAGCGGAGCTTCCCATCTTTGACAAGGTCATCGAGTGCCCCGAAGACATCAGGCATATAATACACATCTGTCGGCGGGCAGTGAAGCTGAAGCAAGTCGATCACGTCCGTCTGGAGATTCTTAAGACTTCGCTCAATGAACGAAGTCAGGTTCTGGCGGTTATAACCAGCGGCGGTATGCGGATCAAGTCTCCGTCCCGCTTTCGTGGCTACATGGAATTCTTCATGGCGTTCTTTCTTGAGCTGTGCCAGCAAACGCTCACTTCTTCCGTCTCCATACACATCTGCCGTGTCGAAGAAGTTCACTCCAAGATCGAGTGCACGATGAAGTGCGGCCATGGATTCTCTGTCATCGACATTGCCCCATGTCCCGCCAATCGCCCACGAGCCAAAACTTATTGTCGATATTTTCCAGCCTGTACGGCCTAACTCACGGTATTGCATCTCAAATTCCTGTTCCCTGCTTTACTACCTTGTAATTTCCTGTAGTTGAATCCTGGATGACAGCGTATCCCTGGTTCAGCTTCAGCGTCCATCCGTTCCCGCTAATGTCGCTTCCGTCAGCATTTGTCGGCGCGCTCACGGTGATCTGATCCCATCGGGGACTCAGGAGTCCGCCGTCATGCACATCGAGTATTCCCCAATTGTCCGTAATACGAATAGTCGGATAAACATTCCCTTTGTCGTCAAGCGGAATCACGTCAGCGGGATCGAACACTAGGTGCATCCGCTCGAAACGAATTACAAGATGGGGAAGGTTCACTAAGACTTTTCTGTATTTTTCGATCTGTTGATCACGTATGTTTTGACGGCTGGTTTCTTCCGCTCTTATGTTTTTGCCGTCGTACTGGTTTTCGAGCGAACGCTCTGCCGCAGACAGGTTGGATGGAATTGTAAGTCCGAACTCCCTGATGAAAAAATCTGTCAGGTTGGTTGTCGGTGTAATCTCTTTGTTCCAGTACTTGTCAGTCTGCTGAAGAAGGTAGCCGTAGATCGGCGTCGTTTCGTATGCGAATGACCTGACAAAGGTGGGAAAATGTACGAAGGCGTTGATGCTCACTTCGAAATGGTAAATCGCTTCGTTCCCGCTTCGGCCGCTCACCATAAAGCCTGTGTATTCTGCCAGCCCTTCGTTCAGCTCAAGAAGGTTCTCAGTCACCTTCGCATCGGGGTACAGGAAATACCTGTATTCTCTGAACACCATCGCATCGGTAAGATGCTGCTTCATGTCGGAAATTGATGTCGACTCAAGAGCCTTCCGCAACGCCTCCAGCTCCAGTCTCAGAAGGATCCTTCCGTTTTTATCGTCCAGTTGACTGTTGTCGGGACTGTACCCACGGAATCCGAGATAAGGCTGCAGAACATGGAACAGTTCATGAGCGAGAAGGTTGATCTGATCCCCTTCGTAACGAGGGAGTGGCAGCATAACCATCGCCCAGACGACTCCGTTCCATTGAAGGGCAGTGTTTGCCGTGTTGATATTTTCGGGCAGATGTCCGCGGAAGATCGAACCGTCAGGCCTCAGCGCACTGAACCTGTCGGGGAAATTTGAATAGACTTCACGCGTCTGCGGATTGACGAGCAGAACCGGACCGTACATATTTTTGCCCCAGAGGTCGGAATGCTGCTGCTCGGCCGATCGGAGATCATTGAAGAGACTTGCGTACGCCTCTTCAGGAGTCGAGAAGTTCTGGGCTTTGGAGGGGAGCGCAGAGAGGGGGAGAAAGGCTGCAACAATCATTAGGTATCTCAAACATTCTCTCATCCCTGAGAAAAGTATATGAGATAAACCGAAGAATCAAACCTTGATGCTGCTACGAGTTCTTCCTCTCGAAGTCCAGCAGCCATTTCTTCCGCCAGAGCCCGCCGCCGTATCCGGTAAGGCTCCCGTCCTTGCCGATCACGCGGTGGCATGGAATGACGATGGAGATCCGGTTTGTGCCGTTTGCACTCGCCACTGCCCTTATTGCTTTGAGATTGTCGATCGCAATCGCCTGTTCCTCGTACGATCTTGTTTTCCCGTAAGGTATCGTAGTAAGCTGCCGCCAGACAGATTTTTGAAATTCGGAACCGGGCGTGACAAGCGGAACATCGAACAATTTACGTTTGCCGTCGAAATATTCTCCAAGTTGTTTTTCCAGATTCATGGTGTGCTGGTTCGTGCCATGGACATAATTAGCCTTCAGAAGGCGACGGAGGTCTCTGAGCTCCACAGGGTTCATCCGTCGATCAGTGAATTCGAGAAGACATACTCCGTCATCGGTTGCACAGACAAACATCGGTCCGAGCGGAGTCGTGATCCTGTGAATGTAAATGACGTTGACGAATTTTGCGTTCGCCGGATTCGTGCCCATGATTTTCTTGAACGCATCCGAGAAGCCGCTCAGCGAGTCGTATCCGTTTTCAAATGCCGCATCCGTCACGTCTCCGCCGTTCTTCATCAGTCGAAGAGCGCCGTTTATTCTCAGCATTCTCTGGTAGCCCTGGAAGCTCAGACCATGATTCGTTTTGAACCAGCGCCGCACTTTGTTCGGCTCGATTTTCATCTTGACAAGATCGTAATCTGTGATCTTCTTCGAGGGGTTTGCGGTTACCTGATCGAGCAGTTTCTGTATGTAGACGGGTATGGCTCCGAGCTGCTCAAGCGGTTTGCATACCTTGCACGGCCTGTAGCCGTTGAGCAGGGCATCCTTTGTTGAAGAAAAGAACTCGATGTTCTCTCTCTTAGCTCTTTTTGCCGGACAGGTGGGCCGACAGAAAATTCCAGTCGTCTTCACACCGACGAAAAAAATTCCTTCGTATGACATATCATGCCTCATGAAGGCGGCATACATTATATCTTCATTCCAGAGGGACGTTTCGCTATTTGTATTCATGTTCTAAATCTAATCTTGTTTCATGACAGACTGCAACCGAAAAATTGACAAAGATGTCTGAATCCTTGGGCATATGTTCCGGCGAAGGACTTCTGAACGTACGTATGGGACTTGAAAACGTACGTGTCGGGAGTATATATTATCCACCGGAGATAGTTATGACATTGACACCTTCAAAGCTTCGCCAGAATATATACAAGATACTGGATGATGTCGCAGAAAAGGGAATTCCTGTAGAAATCAACCGAAAAGGTAAGATTATCAAAATCGTTGCTGAAGAGAACCACGGCAAGACGAAAAACCTGAAAAGGCGAAAAGTGATGAACTGTGACCCAGAGGACCTGGTACATCTTGACTGGTCGGTCGAATGGCGAAAATAATCCATCTCGACACACACGTGGTAGTATGGCTCTATTCCGGCAATCTTGATTTGCTTCCCGCCCCGGTAATCGATGCAATAGAGACAAATGGCGTTGAGTTTTCGCCTATCGTGGAATTGGAATTGCAGTACCTGTATGAGATCAAACGATTGTCGGTCAAGCCACGCACGATAATACAGGCTCTTGAAGATGAGATTGGATTGAAGAGATGCAGAAGTGGGCTGGGCGAAATTGTCTCCGAGGCGATGAAGATTTCGTGGACCAGAGATCCTTTTGACAGGATAATCGTCCCCTCTGCTTCAATCAATGGCTGCAGATTGGTCACCAAGGATGAGTTGATCTTGAAACATTACAAGGATGCACAGTGGGCATAGGGAGCAAGCGACATGGCATTACGCATTGTTCGTCTCGGCAGTCCGCGCGTGAAAGGTGAAGGACTGCGCATAGGAACCGTCCGTCGTCCGCCCCGCGGCGTGCCGAAGTCGGAGTTTGCATCACGAGACTTCTACGACGTGTGGTTCCCCAACCTTGCACCGAGTAACGAGACTGTGAAGTTCGCTCAGTCTGCAGACACACCTGCAGAGTGGGCCGCGTTCGTCAGGAAGTATCGGTCGGAGATGTCGACGCCCGAAAACGTCCACGCCCTTGAGCTGCTTGCCGAACTGTCCCATCATACAAATTTCTCGGTCGGCTGCTACTGCGAGAACGAGTCGCACTGCCACCGCTCTGTGCTGAAGGAGCTGCTACTGAAGAAAGGTGCCGAGATTCTCTAGGTCTTCTCTCGCGCCGCTTTTATCATGATAACATATTTGTTATATTAACGTTGTGACTTGGAGTATTGAATACTACAACCACGAGCCTGGAGAAGAAATTCTTTCGCTTCCCACGGGGCTCTTAGCGCGGTATTTGAGATTGGCGGATCTAATGCTTGAGTTTGGTTCCAACCTGGGTATGCCGCACACTCGATCCGTCGGCGAAGGCTTAGCAGAACTAAGAGTGAAAGGCAAGGAGGGAATTGCGCGAGTCTTCTATTGTACTCTTACCGGGAAACGAATTGTCATGCTCCATATATTCATTAAGAAATCAAATAAGACTCCAAAGAAAGAAATCGAGAAAGCGATAGACAGAATTAAGGAGATACTGCGAAAATGACACATAAAGAACTTAAGCGAAAGGCTCTCCGAAAGGCCTCTGTCAAAACGGAATATGAAAAGCTGGAACCCGAATTCACTTTGTTGGCCGAAATGCTCCGGGCCAGAAACCAAGCTGGTTTAACTCAGGCACAGGTAGCCGAAAGAATGGGAACCAAGTCTCCGTCAATCACCAGGCTGGAATCATCTCTGAGTAGCGGAAAGCACTCGCCATCGCTTGCTACAATAAAGAAATATCTGGAAGCGCTGAACTATCACTTGGAGATAAAAATTGTCCGAAATGAGTGATGCCCTTGAGCTGCTTGCCGAACTGTCCCATCATACAAATTTCTCGGTCGGCTGCTATTGCGAGGATGAATCGCACTGCCATCGCTCTGTGTTGCGCGAGCTGCTTAAAGAGAGAGGTGCTGAAGTCGTTTAGCCTCCACTCAATTCCGATTTGGGCTTCCAACTTCAAAGGTCGCATGGGGAATCTTTTGAAGATAGTCTTCATCGACCCGTACTACTCTCTAAATGGTGTAACAACCTGTACCACCATCATCTAAAACCTGGAAATTAATCGATGCGAAATAAGATGACATCAATGACGACACTCATCTCGGTCATGATAATCCTATCATCTGCAATTACGGTATGTGCTCAAAGCAGCAATAAGAGATTCAATGTAATTGCATTCTATACCGGAAAGAACGATCCGGGTGCTTTCGCATACATTTGCCAATAAGATACAGGACAAGCTGGTTATCAATGCGCTCCTGTGGTTGGGCAGGGGAAAGAAAGTTAGATAAGGAAGTCGATTCGATCAGCGCATCCGCCTTGCACGAAACTCCCCTTCAATTTTCCATGTCTTCCCGTCCGTCATCAGTGATTCACCTGTCCAGCGAAATGAAGTGGCCGTAATTTCCGTAAACATCCATCGTGTCGGCGTTCCATCGGGACGCGCCCCGACCTGGACAATGATGTCACCACTCCTTCGGCCGATCTGCTGCTCGTAGTGACCTCTGACGGGATTAATCCATGTTATTCGCCACGCACTAATCATCGGGTCCCATACCCGCAGAGTGGTTCCATACATGTTGTTGAACTTATCCGTGGCCGGAGTTCGTTCCGAAACACGCGGCATGATCCACACGTCCTGAACTACACGTCCTTCAAGCACCCAACCGAAGTGAACCTGACCCTTTAAGCCCAGCGGGGATGTATCAGCACCGCGGTAGTGGAGGACGTCGATTTCCCAGCTTCCGACAAGCCAGCCATAAACATCTTCGCTTTCAGGAATCTCTGCTGATCGCTCTGCGGCCAGCAGCGCCGAACCAAAACCATCCGGCAGCTCATTCTTCATCGCATTCATCCTTATGTTCCTTTCATTATAGTCTGTACCTGATTCGAATAGGAATGCTCCCGGGGAGATCACAAGAAGTGCACCATGCCCCCGAAGTTATGTTTCGATGAAGCCATCTTCTTAATGAATGCAATTTGGGCAAGATGGTATATATCGTGTTCCATGATGTTGTTCAAGAGAATCTCCTTCACATGCATGTCATATCTATCCTCTTCGAGGATGGAGATAAGCTCCTTGTGGTTCGTCTCGAAGCCGGTAACCAGGCTGCGCCACGCGGTCTTTTCGTTTTTGTCGATTCTCTCCCAGTCGAACGACAGCTCCTGATCAATCGTCGCCGTGGGATCTCCTTTCGCACGTTTCAAGTAGACATCTTCCCAACCGATGATATGCGCGACCAGTTCTGCAGCGCTGTGTGTGTTCTTTTCGGCATTCTTCAATGCCCCATCTGAAGTAACCCCTTCTAAGATTTTCATTGCGGCATCGCTGTATGAAGCGTCGCCGTTGAAGAAGTTGTTTGCCCGGCTGATAAGTTCTTTGGTATTCATTTCCATTTCTCCACAATTTTCTTTTGTCCGGTAAAATTACGGAGAGGAAGACGGCAGGACTTAAGAAATCCTGCTATTCTTGAACAAAAAGAATTTCACCGCGAACCTGCCTGCCGGACAGGCAGGGACGCCGAGTCGAAGAGTATTTAAAGACTCCAGTCACGGACCTAGCGTCCCCTCGTGCTGGCGGTCATCTGTTCTTGCTAGATTCTGCCGCGGTACTTTGACGGAGACATCCCGTACTTTTTTTTGAATGCCGCCGAGAAATATTCCAGGCTTTCAAAACCAGAGGTACGACAGATATCCGTGATCGCAGCAGCGGTGTTCCGAATCATGAGCTCTGCGTTCTTAAGTCGCGTGTCCATAAGATACCGGTGAGGCGAGCAAGAAGTGAAACTTCTGAAGACTCTGCTGAAGTGGAACGGGCTTACATAGGAGTTGTCCGCTATCTCGCCGAGACTGAGATCCCTTGCATAGTTCGCGGCTATGTACTCCTTCGCCCTTTCCACCGTCTGCAAATGAAGGTTCTTCAGCGAAGATGGAACACTCGTGCCGCAGTCCCCATCTGCCAGCTTCCCAAGCGCCGAATTCAGGATCTCGTAAACAAGCGAGTCGATAAGCAAACGTGAATATTGTTTCGTCTTGAGAACGTGAACAACCCGGTTATGAAGGAAATCCATCGACGCGTCCGATCCGACAACAAGGAGCTGGACATGGTCGTCCTTGAAGAATCGTGCCGAGAGATTTGGGTACCGGTCCACCATTTCTTCGTAAAATTCCGGGGAAAATACGAAGCTTGTGCATTCATCCGGAACATGGTACACGTGGTTGACAGTGTGTTCGTGGTCGGGCTTATTCAAAGTTATTCGACCGTTATAAACGTCTAGGGAATTCCTGAACACGTTATAGATGTAATTGCCCTTTCGGGTAAAGCCCAGTGAGAATTCTGTCTGGTACTCGACATCAGAGTCTTCGCCCGCTATGGATTTGCATCTGAAGTCGTCTATCCGGTAGGAATCGGAGCGATATAGAGTTGTTATGTCGGCGTTCATAAAGATGCTCAGGCGTTTACTCGACAGCCTACGAGCCGATGGAGTGGATGTTTCGGATCCATTCAGAAGATTCTTCATCTATCTTTCGGTGCACAGTACACAAGGAGCCGCTGCTCGGCGCTCTCCGAATTTTCACCCCGACTCTCAATCGACTATCAAGAGTTTCACTCCTGTCTTTGTAAATGACCTGTGGGCCTCGGCGTTATCCGATACCAGGTAACACATCCCTTTCGCAAGAGTGTCTTTCCTGCCATCACTCAATTCCGATTCGAACTCTCCATCCAGCACAAACACAATGTGTCCTTTCTGACACCAGTGATCGGCCAGATATCCCGGAGAGTATTCCACAATTCTTATCCTGAAATCACCCCTCTTCGTCGTTTTCCAGAGTGCCTTTCCGGTGACTCCCGTGTGCTCTTCGGGTTCGATGTTCTCCATGTCGATTATTTCGAAAGGAAGGTTTTTGATTTGCATTCAGTTTGCCTCTCTTGAATTTGAAACTTACTAATTTGATCGAGATACTGAGTGGTGTCCTAATTTATGTTTTACTCAAACCGCGAAGATCACTAAGGTATGCTAAGGATCTTTTAGCGATATAGAACTTCGCGATCATTGCGGTTCATTTACTTTACTTCTTTGAAGTGAGATTCAAATTAGGACACTTCCAGATACTGGGGCTTCGGCCAATTTACTTAATCCATTAAACCACGGTGTGCCATGATAAATGCAACCTCGATTTCCTCCTCTTGGGCAGTCACATCGTTACTCGCGCTCGCACAACTGTTTCAGAGTGAGAAGCTGTTTACGCATCATTACGAAATCCCCCAATGGAAGAAGAGGTCCAATCCAGGAGTATCGACGACAAGAAGTCCGCCGGATAAGCAGCTTGACGAGAAGCCGAGTCTCAGATACCGATGCGGTTCTAGTCACATAACTCGTGACGACTTTTCCGTAGACGCGCTCGAAAGACGAGTCGTTTAAGCAGAGTGTAATTTGTTTGTCCGGCTCGAATTCGGCGAGATCGAAGATTCCCATGAATTTCCGACCCACAACGAGATTGTCGAGTCCCGGCTGGAGCTCCCGCGGACTGAGTTGCCCACGATTGTCAAGCCAGTCATAGCTGTATGGTGCGACCTGAAGCTGGCAGATCCACCTGAAGACCGTGGACCGATCAGCTTGAATCGACACTGCTCGGAAAATGGTATCGTTGACATCTGATAAATACTTGTCACAGGGAAATACGTACGATCTCTCCGCTTGCGTGGTTCCCCAATTGTAGGCAAATGAATTTCGGAAAATGTGTACCATGGTCTCAAGCCACTCGTTGCGACTTGCTCCTCTTAATCATCTCGATCTACCTGCTTGCTGTTCATGGAAGCAGTCACCGTCACTCCCATTTTGCGCATGTCGTTGAATAAACGGGTAGGCTCAGCCAGGTGCCCCATCATCCATAGGCCGGGCTTTCTTGCCGAGCCATCCAAATATTGGAGCAGCGTTGCAACGACGGGAATTGCCGTAAGCTCGTAGCCATCCCGGTGTGAAACAGTCGCGATAATGCTCTGAGTCCCGCCATCCCTGGTCCCCGTTGCCTCCACTCTGACAAGGCAGAGACATGGCGGCCTCGAAAATGTTCTCCACCCCCACCAAAGTAATTTTCCCATCGGTCTCACAGCTTTGATCGGAGCTACCTTCAATCCGACTAGAACGACAGGTGTAAGAAGCCAGTCGACAAACCAGTTCGTCCCGGACATGTAGAACCCCGTGCAGGTAAGTGTCGGATACATCGCAGGCAAATCTCTCATTTCCTCGAAGAACATGGGGTAACAGTTCCGCGTCCCGATCTCACCACCGAAATTCACCTTGTGTGACTTGAAGCCGCCTTGCTCCGTCCACTTTCCATCACGAAACGTATGCGTCTGATAGCTCTTGAAGATCTCCATGACTTCATCGACGGCCTCTGTGAATGGCAGGTTCTTGCCCATGTTTAAGTAACCGGCAACTTCGGCTGTCTTGAAGCGCTCGAACAGCCGTGCGGCGTACATTACCATCGCAGATGGTAACCCGGGATGGAAACCTGCTTCTGTAATGAAGCAGAGACCGCGCTCTTCAATTTCCGACGAGAGAGATTTCAGCAAAGAAAGTTTGCGCGCGCTGACCTGAATGTCAAGATAATCTGTACCATGATCCAGTGCCGTTTCAATAACTATGTCGGAATACTTGGTCGTAGGCGCAGCCACGACCATGATGTCTATGCCGTCAAGTGCGTCGCGAAGGCTCTTTGCTTCTGCCGCGTCAGCATGGACGGCCGAGGCTCGACTGCCGGCAAATTCAGAGTTCAAGTCATCGACAAATGCTTTCGCTTTGTCAACGTGCCGGGCGGCAATAACGATTTCGACCCCGGACTCTTCCATCAAATGCCGCGCGATCAATTTACCAGTGAACCCGTAGCCGCCTATTATCAGAATTCTTGTCATGGAAGCGGAGCTCCTATTTTATGTCACCGATACTGAGGAGGCAATTGCCTCGGTCTTCATGCTTTCATCGCTTGCTCGGAGCGGTGCCGACGCTTTTCCGGGAGACTTGAATACTACCGTTGTGAAGAACTCGATAATTAGTCCGGATGCTCCATTGGCAAGAGCATTCCCGATAGGCAGTATTCCCGAAGCCGGGTGCATCATGAAAAGTGAATAGGAGAATATCGATCCGACAACCAGCCCCATGATAACCCCATTCCATGCCCAATGCACTCTGAGCGCCGAAATCCCGATAGCAAAACCCATCACTACTCCCCTGTTTAGAAATACCCACATCAAATCGACAGGTGTCAATTTTACAATCCCGATAGAAAGTCCTCCGGTCGCGCAGACCGCCCCGGCCACAAGGCCAAAGAGTGTTGAGACTACCACTCGCTTTACCGATAACCCGGAATTCATTTTCTTTTCTTCCTTCTTTCATATCCTCATTGAGCCAATGTCATTAATTAATCAAAATTTTGATTTGTAGCGGTCGGCAATATTTTCTCCACCATTAGCAAGTTGAACAAGTCTCTTTCTTCTGCATTCGGCATGTGGGCAGACTTTTCAAACCAGATCAGCTCTTTCGAGGGGGCCTTCATCTGTGCGAAATATTCGGCGGCAAGATTAGACGGGCACTCGTAATCAAATCTTCCTTCCATGAAGAACGCCGGTACCTTCAATTCCGGTACGCTTTTCGCGAGATCGGCTTTCAGCAGCTCCGGCCAGAGATACTTCATGGAACCAAGGATCCCTCTGAAGAAATTGACCCGATCGATCAGGCTATACTCACGGGAAAAAATCAGATTGCGCAACACATAGCCGAGGGCCCCGTTCTTGCTTGAGTGGAACTCACCGCCCATGCGTGCGAGGCAGCTTCGCTCGGTGATGGTCTTTCTTTGCCAATCGCCATCGTAAGGCGGCGGTCCGATCTTCTTCAACGCGCGGACCACTTTACTGTCATCTCTTTCTTTTGCTTGCTCAAGAGTCCATTGATAGGAAACTGCCTCGCCATGTTCCATGTTAACCGCCTGCTCGATCCCAACGTAGCAGCAGTAAAGCTCCTGATATCTGGCGGCCGTCATTGCACCTATAACACTTCCCCACGAATGGCCGACCAGGACAAGCTGCTCTTTTCGGAATTTCTTCAGGAGGTAGCGGGTCAATTCTCTTGTGTCCTCTACGAACTGGTTGATGCTCATTCTCCCGACTTCTTTAATAGCCTTGTACGATTTAGCTGCTCCCCGTTGATCCCAATTCACAGCCGTGAAATACTTTTCCAGGTGTTGGGTGTTCCTTCGGTTTGAGGTCATCTGCGAAGTTCCAGGTCCACCGTGGAGGTAAAGAATAATCGGATTGTCGATGTTCTCGGATCTCTCGAGGATCCACTGGTCGCCCTCTCCGATCCGGATTCTCTCCAACAGAGCAACACTCTTTTCAGCATTCCCGGAAGGATAAATCCCCGGTGTACCAGCTTGCAAAATTGACCGCGCCTTCGGGAAGAACATGGGCACCTGATTCTTGTAGCTTCGGTACTGATCTCCGAAGCGATTCTCCAATTCATGCTCTTCGCGTTTACACTGGATACTGCTCAGGACGAACCAGGCGATCCCGGCGATCAGAACTCCGGTATTGAGAATTAGTAAACCGGTGCCACAGATCATCATGCTGATGCCGACATACATCGGGTTCCTCGCGTACTGGTACACACCGTTCACGACCAGCCGCTCCGATTGACCGAAGGCTCCTCTCCTTTTCAAGAAATAGATTCCGCTAATGAAAACGGGTAGGAATATGACGAGCAGCATGACTCCCAATCCAACCAGAATAGATACCGGTACAAAACTGATCCATTGATGTAACTGTGATATTCGAAGTGCAGCCGTGATCCTCGTGCTCACGTAAATGAACACCGCTATCCCGACCGCCACGCCGATAGGTGCGAGAAGAAATTTCACGTCTTCTTTATTGCTTTTTCTCAGAGATGGTGAGCCATTAGTGACCATGGCTAACTGCGACCCCGGTAATGATGCAGCGAGATTCCGAGCGCCAAAATGAACTCCTTTCACAAACTATCGCAGTAGGCTAAAATTGGGCGATGGCATACTTTAGACGATAATGGCTGAGCAGAATCGTCAGCAGCGTCTGCAGACGGTTGCTTGAACTAAGCTGAACAACGGCTTTC
>JAKASW010000383.1 GCA_021818875.1 Bacteroidota bacterium | reverse complement strand
CATGCACTCCGCGGGATAGACCTGGACGTTCTTCGCGGCGAGTTCGTAGGTATCATGGGCGCTAGCGGATCAGGCAAGTCGACCTTTATGAACATCATAGGTTGCCTCGACATTCCTACAAGCGGCGAGTACTATCTTGACGGAGTGGAGGTTGCAAAACTCGACCGTGATGCACTTGCCAGATTGAGAAACAAGAAACTCGGCTTTGTATTCCAGGCTTTCAACTTGCTGCCGAGAACTACCGCGTTGGAAAACGTTGAGCTTCCGCTTCTATACTCGGACAGCCATTCGACAACTCAAAGACGCGAGAAGGCCATGGAAGCACTGGCTGCGGTCGGCCTTGCAGAAAGGGCCGAGCACTACTCTAACCAGCTTTCAGGCGGCCAACAGCAACGCGTTGCAATTGCACGCTCTCTCGTTAACGACCCGGTAGTGATTCTTGCAGATGAACCTACTGGAAATCTTGACACGCGAACGAGCGTGGAGGTCATGGAGATCTTTCAAAAATTAAATGAACGGGGAATTACGGTAGTACTGGTGACCCATGAGCCAGACATTGCCGAGTATACGTCACGAAACATTGTGTTCCGTGACGGGAAAGTCAGCCGCATAGTTGAAGTTGAGAACCGAAAGATAGCATCTGACGAGCTTCCCAAAATCCCCGTTCTGGATGATGGAATGGAGTGATGAATATTCTAAACATACTCAGAATTTCATACCGGTCTCTCGGCAGAAATAAGCTCCGCTCATTTCTGACAATGCTCGGAATAATAATCGGCGTTGCGGCAGTGATAGCGATGCTTGCAATCGGTCAGGGAGCTAGTGATGCCGTGAAGGAACAAATTGCCAGCTTAGGAACCAATGTGGTCATCGTCTTTCCTTTCGCATCAAGCCAGGGAGTCGTTCGATTCCAGGCCGGGGCCACTTCCAGACTCACTGAAAGCGATGCGGTCGCCATTCAAGCACAATGTCCCGCGGTAAAGTACATTACCCCGGCCGTAAGAGTCGTTGCCCAGGTTATTGCCGGAACGCAGAACTGGCAGACTCAAATAATGGGAGTCTATCCCGACTTTGAGCAAATCAGGAACTGGCCCGTCCAGGCCGGAAGCTGGTACACTACATCTGATGAGAGAACGGCGCAGAAGGTCTGTGTCATTGGCCAGACAGTCGCAACCAATTTGTTCGGACCCGGAGCGATGCCGGTCGGCGCGACGGTGCAGATCAGGAATATCCCGTTTAGAGTACTCGGCGTGCTTGCGTCCAAAGGACAGAGCGCAATGGGTCAGGATAATGATGATATAGTCATGGCTCCGTTCTCAACAGTCCAGCAGGATCTTGCAGGAACAATTTACGCCAATGTCCTGTTCGGTTCTGCCATTTCAACTAATGCGGTGAACACTGCTGTCAACGAGATAACCGAGTACATGAGGATCAAACATAACCTGCCTGCCTGGAAGCCGGACGATTTCACCGTGCGGACTCAGACCGAGATCGCCAGCACAGCTGATGCTACGACGAAGACAATGACCCTGCTCCTCGCGAGTGTTGCCGCAATATCTCTGATTGTCGGTGGGATTGGAATCATGAATATAATGCTTGTTTCTGTCACGGAGCGAACTCGTGAGATTGGAATCAGGATGGCAGTAGGCGCTAGGGGTGGTGACGTGCTGATGCAGTTCTTAGTCGAGGCTCTTTCGCTAAGTCTTCTCGGAGGGATCATTGGTGTGGTGCTAGGCGTGTTGACCTCGAAGTTTGTCTCAAACGTTCAGCATTGGCCGATTGCCGTTTCGCCTGAGTCGATCGCCCTCGCGTTTTTCTTCGCAGCCATCATCGGAATATTCTTCGGATGGTATCCTGCAAGGAAGGCGGCAAACCTGAATCCCATCGAAGCTCTAAGGTACGAATAAGCCGTTAGACGAGTATAATCCCCTCGAGCCTTAGCAGGTATTCCTTCAGTCTGATCCCCCCCGAGTATCCTACCAGCTTATGATCGGAGCCGATTACTCTGTGACATGGAATCACTATTGGCAGAGGATTCTTGCTTACCGCTGATCCGACGGCGCGGTATCCGTTTGTATGGATTCTCTTTCCAATTTGTTTATATGTGGCTGTTGTGCCGTAAGGGACCTTTGAGATTTCTGTCCAGAGTCTCTGCTGGAATGGTGTCCCGATGAGATCGACATCGATATCGAACTTTGTTCTCTTTCCGATAAGATACTCGTTAAGTTGCCTGATAGCGCCTGCATTCATTCTCCGATCATCCACGATGTCGTCCGCCGAGAAGTTGTCATTTATCCATGCGAAGAAACTGGACCTGCCATCCTTCGGCAGAGAAATCTTGCAGAGGCCGTTCTCGTTGGATGCTATGTAGACCACCCCAATCGGCGACTCGAAAGAGGCGCAGAAAATCTTGTGGATGGAGGTCCCATCCAAGCCGGCATGGAAGGTCACTGAGCCGCGTATAGAACTCCCCGACCTCATTCGTTCGATTCGATTCGATTTCGCTGACAACCGTGCAGCGCGCACTAATACCATGTGCATACCCTCTTTCTTGTGAGCCGAGATTTTTGCAGAAAGTCTACCCTCCTGCTTCATGCGTCATGACTCCTGCGACCAAAATGAAACGAATCATCATACCAGACCGCCCTTGACAACATATCTTAGCAATTCGTAACCAATATAAGCACTAAATCCCAACATTATGTAGCCGGAAATTCTGGAGAGTATTGCGAGCGTTTCCGCCTTGAACCTTTCACGTTTCCAAAACAGGACTTTCAAAAGCGAGTAATACCAGACCGCAGTTCCGATTCCGACACCGAGAGCAAATAGTACTCCTTCTTCGATGTTGTTCACAATTGAGCCGGAAGACTGGACAATGCCGGCGAGCGTAATCCAGAATGCTACAAGTGCCGGATTCGAAACGTACGTCGCTACGCCCACGAGAAAGGCACTGTGGAAAGTTCCGTTCTTCTGAACATAATTCTCGTACTTGAAGGCTTCCACTTTTGTAGTAATGTCTTTTAAGCCCAGATAGAGTAATAGAAAGAAGCCGAGAACTCTGAAGATTATGTTGACTTCTATTTTGTGCACGACGGCGGACAATCCCAACATCGTCGCCGCACAATATGTAAAATCCATTGCAGAAGCGCCCAGCCCAACGGCGAAAGCATTGCTGAACCCCTGCTTTAGTCCTCTTGAAATGACGGTGACGTTGATGGGACCGACGGGGATAGAAATAAGAATTCCAATAACTAAGCCAACTGACAGTGCAACCATTACTCTGATTTGTTAACGAAACTTTGTTCAGACTCCCTCTTGCAGCCCCTTACAAAAGAGCAAACAAAAAATATGAAATGAAAAAACAAATTGCAAAGAGACGAATGTGGTTTCACCGCCGAATCCAAT
>JAKASW010000382.1 GCA_021818875.1 Bacteroidota bacterium | reverse complement strand
TAAGGATACTTGAGACGAAAAGATTTTACAGGCTCGGCGGAGGAAAGGAGGTCACCGTCGATGTGCGCATAATCGCTGCCACAAACAAGAATCTGAAGACAGCCGTGGAAAAGGGAACCTTCCGTGAGGATCTCTACTACCGGCTTAACGTGGCTCAGTTGAATGTTCCGCCTCTTAGAGAAAGAGTCGAGGACATTGCATTGCTGGCAAGCACGTTCCTCGACGAGTTCAACAAGAAATTTGGAAAGTCAATAAAGGGATTCACGCCGGAAGCGGTAAAGCTGCTGGAGAAATATTCCTGGCCAGGCAACGTCCGCGAGCTGAGGAACGCGATCGAAAGAGTGGCACTCCTGGAAACAGAGACAGTGGCGAAACCCGAGCAC
Organism: Bacteroidota bacterium; assembly: GCA_021818875.1. Lineage (GTDB taxonomy): Bacteria > Bacteroidota > Ignavibacteria > Kryptoniales > JAKASW01 > JAKASW01. The sequence goes on along the minus strand of JAKASW010000382.1, from coordinate 3,024 downwards.
TTCGCTTTTCTAAGCTATCACCCGGGGTTTACCTCCGAAAGGCTTCTTGATGGTCAGAGGGTAGTCTCGGTTCCGAGCCAGGGGGTCAAGATGGACGAGATAATGAAAGAAGCAATCGTTCAGACTCTTGACATAACCGGCGGCAACCAGATTCAGGCGGCTAAGATATTGGGACTGACTAGATCGAGACTTCGCTACCGGATACAGCAGCTCAGAATAAAATACGAACCGAAGCAGGCGACGGACCTTTGACCTTCCGACCCATCAGGGGTCTCAAGCTTTTATTATTCTCTTCCATTAACTCCCATACTTTCGTAATTTCTATTCACGTTTGAATCCGCGTATGTCTGACAACAAATCCGAAATCCGAAATTCGCAATCCGAAATGCAACACATTCGCGTTCGCTTCGCACCGAGTCCGACCGGTTTCCTTCACGTCGGCGGACTGAGGACCGCGCTCTATAATTTTCTTTTTGCCAGAAAGCTGGGCGGAAAATTCATACTCAGAATCGAAGATACCGACCGCGCAAGGTATGTTGAAGGTGCCGTCGATAATCTCATCAATACTCTTCATTGGGCAGGACTCGACTATGACGAGGGCCCGGGAGTCGGCGGAGATTTCGGGCCGTACATCCAGAGCGAAAGAACGAACATCTACAAAGAACATGCTGACCATCTCATAGAGATGAAATCCGCATACAGATGTTTTTGCACCGCGGAACGACTTGAACAGGTGCGAAAAGAGCAGCAGAAGAACAAGCTGACACCGAAATATGACCGGACGTGTCTCAGGCTTTCAGAAGATGAAGTGTTGCTCAACCTCGAACAGGGAAAGCCGTTCGTCATTCGCATGAAAGTACCCGACGATACCTCGATCAGGTTCTCAGACATAATTCGCGGTGACGTGGAATTCAACAGCGCACAGATAGATGACCAGGTGTTGATCAAGTCCGACGGGTATCCGACGTACCATCTTGCAAATGTGGTTGATGATCACCTTATGAAGATATCGCACGTGATCCGCGGCGAAGAATGGCTGTCCAGTACCCCAAAGCATGTTTTACTCTACAGGTTCTTAGGATGGGAATTACCTCAATTTGCACATTTGCCGCTCCTGTTGAATCCCGATAGATCGAAGTTGAGCAAACGGCAGGGCGACGTTGCTGTGGAAGACTACAGATCGAAAGGATATCTGAAGGAAGCTCTTGTGAATTTTGTTGCTCTCCTCGGTTGGAATCCGGGCGATGAGCGGGAAATCTTCGACTTGAGCGGACTGACGCAGGAATTCTCCCTGGAGAGAGTCGGGAAGGCGGGGGCAATCTTTAACCTGGAGAAACTAGACTGGCTCAATTTTCAACACCTTCGCCTGATGCCGGATGTCGAAGTCATTGGCATTCTGAAGGAAGAACTGGTTAAGGCTTCCTTCAAAGTGGAAAAGTTCACGGACGAATATCTTCTGCGAGTGATAGAGGCAATGCGTGAGCGTGTTTCTTTTGTAAGAGATTTCATCCTGAAGAGTCCTTACTTTTTTGAAGCGCCTGAATCGTATGATCAAGACGTAATGAAGAAGAGGTGGAAGCCGACATCTGCTGTCTGCCTTCGAAAGCTGGCGGAAGAGTTCTCGAAATTATCGGAGCCGGCAAAGGGAGATTATGAAAACGCGCTCCATCTTGCTGCAGATTCACTGGGAGTGACCAAAGGGGAGCTAATCCACCCGCTTAGACTTGCAGTCTCCGGGGTTGGAGAAGGACCCGGCGTTTACGATATTGTTTCCATACTAGGCAAATATGAGACTGTCAGAAGAATTAATTCGGCAATCGAAAGAATAAAATGACTTTGATGGAGGACAACAAGGATAAAACTGGTACATCCGAAACCGGCGGCACTCCGGAACGGAAGAACTTCGTTCATGAGATAGTAGAGGAAGACCTGAAGTCGAAAAGATACGATTCGGTCCACACGCGTTTCCCCCCCGAACCTAACGGTTATCTCCATATCGGCCACGCGAAATCGATCTGCCTCAATTTCGGAATAGCGAAAGACTATAAAGGTCTTGCCAATCTTCGGTTCGATGACACCAACCCTACCAAGGAAGACGTGGAATATGTCGATTCCATCAAGACCGACATAAGATGGCTCGGCTTTGATTGGGATGATCGGGAGTTCTACGCTTCGGATTATTTCGAAAAGTTGTATGAATATGCCGCCGTTCTAATCAGGAAAGGCAAGGCTTACGTCGACGATCTGAATGCCGACCAGATCCGTGAATATCGTGGCACACTGACAGAACCTGGCAAGGAGAGTCCGTCTCGGAGCAGGTCGGTGGAAGAAAACCTCGACCTCTTCGAGCGAATGAAGAAAGGCGAGTTTCCCGACGGCTCGAAAACTCTTCGTGCCAAGATAGACATGTCATCGCCGAACATTAATTTGCGTGACCCGGTGATGTACAGGATACTACACACGACACACCATCGAACCGGTGACAAGTGGTGTATCTATCCGATGTACGACTGGGCACACGGTCAGTCTGATTCGATCGAAGGGATCACACACTCAATCTGTACGCTGGAGTTTGAGGACCACCGGCCGCTCTACAATTGGTTCGTCGAGCAGCTTGGAATCCATCATCCAAAACAGATCGAGTTCGCCCGTCTCAACCTCACTTATACGGTGATGAGCAAAAGAAGGTTGTTGCAGCTTGTCCAGGAAAAGCATGTGGACGGCTGGGACGACCCGCGAATGCCGACACTGTCGGGACTACGCAGACGCGGGTACACGCCGGAGTCCATCAGACTGTTCGCCGACCGCATCGGCGTATCAAAGGCCGACAGCGTGATCGATGTGTCGGTTCTCGAAGATTGTTTGAGGCTTGATTTGAACAAGCGGGCAATGCGTGCCATGGCTGTTCTCCGCCCTCTGAAACTCGTTATCGACAATTATCCTGACGACAAGGTCGAAGAACTTGCCGCCGTGAATAATCCTGAAGACGAAACAATGGGAACAAGAATAGTCCCGTTTTCGAAA
>JAKASW010000043.1 GCA_021818875.1 Bacteroidota bacterium | reverse complement strand
GAACAAGGAATCGAAGATGAGTATACTGTATTACACAAGTCTGAACAACTCGCTCTTTTCTGACAAGATACCCCGCCGCTTGCGGCGGGGAGCTTCATTATCTCAATGGAGTTGAAGTACGTCGATATGATCCGAAAAATACCGGCACCTCTCGCGATCTTCACAGTTCCGGTGTGCAGTTTCATTTCGTTCTTTACAACGAGTAAGATAGTACTCGCAAAATTTGAGAGGCCAGTCGGCGAAAAGTTAGCTCTTCGCCTCGCTCTTCTCTCTCTTCTCTTCACGATTTGTCTGGACATAGTAATCACCGTCATCATCCAACGGATGAACATATTGCTATTTCCCGTTAACGTAATGTACCTGCTTGCCTGGGGCAGCATCGTTCCGGGCGTCCTCCTAGCAGGGAATCGAAAGTCATTTCAGCGAAAGGTCCACCATGGGAAATGAAATATCTCCGCGTCCGGAACGTCCTTCGTTAATCCACCGGATATTTATCGGCAAGCAAGGCATACGAGCCGGGTGGAGTATCGGGATATTCGTAATCATTTCCGCGGTGCTCTCATTCGCTGCACTGTTTTGTGTACGACTCATAATTCAAGGCAAGCATCTCACGGTTAACGGAGCGCTCCCGCCGGCTCCCTTAGCCATCAGAGAATTCGGATTGTTCCTGGCTCTTTTGGCGGCTTCGATCTTCATGACTCGTATCGAACACAAGCCGATTATCTCATACGGCTTCGAAGGTGAGCACCGTCTACGATATTTCATTTACGGATTCCTCTTCGGCTTCGTCGCACTCTCTGCACTTGTTGGGGCTATGATGCTCTTGGGGTTCATCCGGTTCGATGGAGTGCATCTCTACGGTTGGGGAATTCTCAGGTATGCCGTCGTTTGGGGAGGTGTGTTCGTGATAGTAGGTTTGTATGAGGAATATCTGTTGAGGGGATATCTACAGGCGACTCTGTCGCGCGGAATAGGGTTTTGGTGGAGTGCCATCATACTTTCGCTTGCCTTCGGAAGCCTTCATCTCTTCAACCCGGGAGAATCGCGCATTGGGATTATCTCAGTGGTGGAGGTCGGTCTGGTATTCTGCCTGAGTCTATGGTACCTGAAGACGCTCTGGTGGGCGATCGGGTTTCACGTGGCCTGGGACTGGGCAGAGTCGTACTTCTGGGGTACCGCCGACAGCGGGCTGGTGATGAAGGGACATCTGTTCGACGTTCAGCCTCACGGGAACATTCTATGGAGCGGCGGAGCGACAGGACCTGAAGGGAGTTTGCTGGTGATAGTGCTCTTGTTAATTGTAGCCGCGCTGATGTGGATTACCTGGCACAAAAAAACAACTGCGACGGACTTGTCAGGAGGAACCACTGTACCATGATCAATTCGTTGTTTTATTACAAGACCGATTCTCGGAAGAGAACTCCAGATGAACAGAATTAACTAACGGGAGATAATACAATGCCAGCACTTTTTCTCCATGCCTTTGCACTGATCATTACCTTGTTAGTCTTCGGCTATGTCGGCTACAAAGTATCGAAGAAGCTGAAGAGTGTGCTCTCTTTTGTCGCATGGATATTGATAATCGCGATAGCGCTATTTGCGGGAAACGCTTTGAACATCGGCATACTTGTCGGCATCTTCCAATTCAAGATTTACATATCGACTTCGCTTACCGCACTCGGCTTAGGTATAATCGTCGGACTTGCGATGCAGGAAATACGCCGAAGGGCAAATGCCGACGCAAAAGTGTAGGTGGGTGTTATCGAACCCACTTCAGTAATTCTGAGGTGAGAATAACTGCAGGGGCTGTTATTTTTCACAGGAATGGCATCAACGAGAATTGTCAACATCTCGCTCCTACGGAGCAATGTTCAAGTCCCGTAGGGACGAAATGCTTGTAGAACTTCTTCTGTCGACAATCGCAATGCCAAAAATTTATCGGCTACTTCATCTTACTTCCACTATCTCTTTCTTTACATTCCAGCCGCTTATTGCAACGGCAGCATCGACGAGGTGGTCGGGTTTTCCGCAGTCGATGTAAACGGTTCTCTCCTCCCCGGGCAAAACGGATACATAATTGTCGCTGTAGAAGACCGGTAAAACTCGTTTGTTCGTTACGGTATCGAGAAGCGATATGCGATTGAAGAATGCAAGCGGAGCGCCGGGCGGGTCCTCTATTCTGACCTCTATTTGTCCCGGAGCCACCTTCCTCGCGCTAACGTTGACGTACGCTTCTGCCATATGCTGCAGTCCTGAGTAAATGCCCGTCGAATCCGGGAACCAGTATAGGTTCTCGTCAATCACGCTGTCCGGATTTCTCAGCAGCCGCAAATCGAGGAATCCTCCTTCGGCTGCGAAAAAGTGTTCCAGGATACCTTCAGTTGGGATGAGTTTCTGAACGGTCGTCGGGCTGATGTCCATGAACCATTGTGTAAGCAGCGAGTCTTTGCCCCCGATAGTAATCACCCTGACCTGAACCATCAGGTCATGGTACGGCCGAAAAGTCTGATTGGCCACCGTTACCATCCCATCCAGCGGATCATACATAACATGGAGCAGCTTATCTGCATGTTTTAAACCGTAGAGACCACCGTTGGGATCTAGATAGTAATCATACATCTGGCCGCGGAGCGCCGTCCACGGATTTTCAGTCTTCCAGATGATAACACCGGTATACCAGTCCCACATGTGGGCGAGATGGCCTTCTATTAATCCGCGATATTGGTTGTAGTTCACAATCTGTGCAGTCTTAGCGAACTGCCGCAACGTGGTGGGCGTCCCGTATCTATCGATGCGGTTCCCATAGCCGAGATATTCATGGTACTTCCAAACGGAATCGAGCTTGGCATAATTCGAAGCCGGAATCACAAGATCCTTCGGCGGGATGAATCGCTTGAGCGATCTGTAGTCGCCCATCCCGACCGATCCGACTTCGGTATTGAACGGGAAGGAACGGTGCTTCCAGAAATATTCGACCGGCTCGACGTGGTACGGCCCGTCGCCATTGCCGCCGATAAAATTGTACGACATGCTATCGACGTTCGAGTACTCGAAGAAATATCTCGTGCTGTCGAGGTCCGGCATGAGCGAGTCCTGCATCGCGTGAAGGATGTCTATCGGAGGAGTGATCTCGTTTCCACCTAAGTAGAAGGCGAGTGACGGATAATTTCTGAGCATCCTGACCTGGTCGGCCACAGATTCGAGGAACAGCTTGTGATTGTCCGGATACTCGCGCCGGATCCACTGGTTTTGTTTTTTCATCGGATCGAACCACTTTCCGTTGCAGTCACCGGTGATCCAGAATTCCTGCATGACCAGCAGCCCGTATTTGTCGCACTCTCTGTAGAAATCCGGCCTTTCAGTAATTCCACCTCCCCAAACGCGGAGGAGGTTCAGTCCCATTTCATGTTGAAAACGTATCTCGGCATTGTATCTCTCTTTTGAAAACCGAAGCATCTCGTCTGAATCGATCCAGTCCCCACCTCTGATGAAAATCTTCTGACCGTTGACGAAAACCATCCGGCTCTTTGTGTGGTCATCCCACTTTGTCTCGATCTGACGAATGCCGGTGGTGATTTCCTTGTCATCGAGAACTTTTCCGCCATCCGTGACGAATTGGAAATCGACATTGTAGAGCGACTGCTGACCGTACCCGTTTGGCCACCAGAGTCTTGGATTAGGCATTGAAAAATCAGGGAGCTGGACCTTTACGCTGGATCGTGGCTTGAGGTCGACTCGCAGTCTCACTATCGTACTATCAATGATGTACTGCACCGTACCATTTAGAGTCCTGTCTGTGGGGTTATCGACATTGACACTTGCTTTTATAATCGCTGGTTCCTGCGGTTCATCCGGATATCTCTTTCCCGTTACTATTGTGACGAGGTGAGGATATTTGAGATAGACCGCGTTCGTTCTGACGATCTCGACTCTGTCCCATATCCCGGTGTTGCGGTCAGGGATGGGCCTGATCCAATCCCAGCCGGCAGCATACTGGTTCGTGACGCTGTGAGCAATCGTACCATCACCGCCTTGCCCGCCGTTGCCGTTCCCGGGAGGGTTCGGAGGATATACGATTACCGCAAGCCGGTTATTGCCGTCCTTTGAAAGGAATGAAGTGATGTTGTAGGTCTGACGAAGGAACATTCCGTAATGAGTCTTTTTGTTCAGCTTGTGACCGTTAAGATAGAGATCGCATCCGTAGTTCACTCCTCTCAGTTTAAGCCACACCTGATCTTCTGCCACCGGAGGTGTCTCATGAAAATCCTTAATGAACCAGTATGTGTAATAGTCCACGCCGGTGTCAAATATGTCCGGGATCTTTTTGTTGTTCATGCCGTAGAAAGGGTCCGGCACCAGTTTATCGTTAAGCATAGTTGTCAATACAGTCCCCGGTACTGTGGCAGGGAGCCAGCCGGTCAGTGAATAAGCCGGCGTGGAGAGTTCTTCGCCAGTGGCCTGCACTTTCTTGATGTTCTGGCACACCCAGCCGGAGTCGAGCAGGAATCGAGTGCGCGGACGTGCCTGTTCAGCTTCCTGCAGTGTGATATAAGATGGTACACAGCCGGATAGGGCTGACATAGTGACAATGATTAGAGAGACCAACCGTATTCTTTTGTTCATGTGGCAGGAATCCTTGTTTGCCTATTAAGATCGGTATGACAGAACGAAGTTAGGACATTGCAGGTGAATCCACAAACGTCGATGCCTTGTGAGGGTTAGAATGCTGCCGCGAAGCAGGCTTCGCAAGGTTTCATCGCTATTTCCAAAGGTAATGGCTCAGCTACTGAGGCAGGCATCCATTGAAAATGGACGTCTCGCAAGAAGCAACAATCCGCCGTCGGCGGATTATCGATTGCTTGGTAGCCGTTCGTTTTAACGAATGGCTACCAAGCATTGAAACCGAGCTCTTATTCCTAAAGGTCGCTGGTACGAGACATATTTGACACAATTCTTTATATTGCTTCCAATGAAATCCATGGAGATCAGTTCATCCAGCAGCACAAAGATTTGAAGGAGTAAACTTGAAATACATTCTATTGTTTGTCGGCATTTTGATTTTCTGTTCGGTGGATTCAACTGTCCTCGCCCAGGGCACGATCACCAGGCCGCCCGCCATACCGCTCATGACCGCCGATCCATACTTCAGCGTCTGGTCGTTCGCCGATAATCCGGCCAACGATTACACCCGACACTGGACAGGAAAGACGATCGGAATGTGTCTCATGATAAAGATAGACGGCAAGACATATCGTGTCGTCGGCAAGAACGAGAACTCGCTGCCCGCGCTGGCCTTAAAGCAGACAACCGTCAATCCAACTCAGACAATTTATGTTTTCGACGACGCAGGCATTGAACTCAGGCTGATCTTCACGACGCCTCTCCTCCCGGATTCGCTCGATCTCATTTCGGAAGACGCTTCTTACATAACGTGGCAAGTGCATTCCACCGACAACATGGAACACCAGGTCTCCTTGTACTTCGATGGCGATGCAGAGTTTTGTGTGGATAACCCGAACCGCCGCGTCGAGTGGGGAAGACTGGATCTTCCATGCATAGAGGTAATGAAAATGGGTGCACAAAGACAGGATGTCCTCGGCGAAACCGGCGACAGAGTGAAAATCAGCTGGGGTTATGTTTATTATTGTTCCCCGACCGATCAGCATCCTGAAAGCGCAATCGTCCCGGCCGACGAGGCGAGAGAATCGTTCATGAACGACGGCAAACTCCCGGCAGCCGACGACTTTGACATGCCGGTCCAGGCAGACGATGGATGGCCGGTATGCTCTTATGTGCTCAATCTCAAGAATGTCGGTTCGCAGCCGGTTGAGAGATTCATGCTGGTTGCGTACGATGAAATATATTCGATAGAATTTTTCCACAGGGAGCTCGCTGCATATTGGAAAAGGAACGGCGCGACAATCAGCGATTTGATCAGAGACCGAATTGCGGATTACGGGCCACTGATGTCAGAATGTAAGAGCTTTGATAGTCGTCTCGTGTCAGCCGCTGCCGCGAAAGGTGGGAAGGATTACGCTTCGCTGTGTGCGCTTGCTTATCGCCAGACTTTCGCCGCGACTAAACTCGTTGCGAATGTCGATGACAAGCCGATGCTCTTTACAAAAGAAAACTCCAGCAACGGATGTATCGCGACGGTGGATGTGATTTACCCGACGGCACCATTCTTCATTTACTTGAACAACGATTTGGTGAAGGCTCTTCTTCGACCGGTGTTCGAGTATTCCGAAATGCCAAGGTGGAAGTTCCCGTTCGCTCCGCATGACCTCGGAACGTATCCGAAAGCGAATGGACAGGTTTACGGCGGAGGTGAAAAGAGTGAAGTAGACCAGATGCCTGTCGAAGAGTCCGGCAATATGATCATACTTACCTACGCAGTGTGCCGTGCGGACCATAACGCTTCGTTCGCTGAGAATTACTGGAGCAGTCTGCAAAAGTGGGCTGACTACCTGAAGAAGGAAGGTCTCTATCCGGCAAATCAGCTCTGCACCGACGATTTCACGGGTCACCTGGCGCACAACGCCAATCTCTCCGTCAAGGCCATCGTCGCGCTCGGATGTTTCTCAAAAATTTGCGAGATGGCAGGAAAGCCTGAGGAAGCAAGAACCTTCGGTGAATTGGGGAAGGAGTACGCGAAGAAGTGGGCCGTGATGGATCTTGACGGGGATCATTATAAGCTTGCGTTCGATAAGCCTGGCACATGGAGCATGAAGTACAACATGGTCTGGGACAAAATTTTCAAACTGGATCTCTTCTCCCCGGATGTTTACAGAACGGAACTGGCTTACTACAAAACGAAGCTGAATGAATATGGCTTGCCCCTAGACTCGCGAGCAACTTTCACGAAGCCGGAGTGGGAGACTTGGGTCGCAACGATGTATCCCGACAGAGCCGATTTTGAATTGTATATGCACAAGATGGTGGAATACTTGAACAATACTCCCGACAGGGTTCCGTTCAGCGATTTGTACGACACGAAAACTGCGAAGCAGGTTTTGTTCCAGGCCCGGAGCGTCGTCGGGGGGATATTCATCAAAATGCTCGAAAAGTGAGGGACACAAAATGATCATGCCCGTGACTTGCCCGAATGGTATCACAGAGTCGCATAGAGTGGTTCACAGAGTTGCACTAAGTGGGAATTGCTTGTGTAACTCTGTGCGCACTGTTGCGCCTGAGGCGCATCAGCCTCCGGATGAGTGGGAATCTGCGTCGCATTTCTTTTCTTGGGGGCATCGAAACCTCAGATTGTTTGCGAAGGCAGCCGCGCTGATCCTGCTTATGTCCACCGCAAATATCTTTGCCCAGTCCGCAAAGGAGCCGGTCGACTACGTCCATCCCTCTATCGGCGGCGTAAGCATACTCCTCACAACCACGCGACCGATAGTTGCTCTCCCGCATGGCTATCCTCAAGTGACGCCGGTACTTAATCCGGGGATCACCGATTCGTATTTGGCCACGAAGATATACGGCTTTCCCGCAGGGGGAGTGACGATTATGCCAGATACCGGCGATGTCAAGACTGACCCGAACAGGATAGCCTCCGATTTTGACCGCGACTTCGAGATTCGCACTCCGTATTATGAACAGGATTTGCTCGAAGATTACAGTATAGAAGCGTCTTACACTGCCGGACACTTTGCGATCTTTTACCGCTTCGACTTCCCGTCGGCAATTCAAAAGCATGTGAATGTTATGATGGACGACAGCGGATGGGTGGAAGTTGTTTCTCAAAATATTGTGCAGGGGCACACTGTGATTCACGATGTTCCATATTATTTCTATCTCGACTTCTCAAAGCCAATCACCAGCGTATCATCATGGAAGTACGGTGGAGCGCCGGGGAATGAGCGTCGTCTTGAAGGTGAGAGAAATGGATTCAGCTTAGGATTCTCCGGAACCGGGAAAGAGGTGGTGCAGGTGAAAGTCGGGTTGTCGTTCATCAGTCTCGACCAGGCTAAGAAGAATTTGAGCGAAGCTGTCCACGGGTGGGATTTCGATGCAATGAAGAATCGTACGAAGGCTGCTTGGAACAGTCTGCTCGGGAAGATCGATATACGGGGCGGAACTGAGAAACAGAAAGTCATATTCTACACCTCGTTGTATCGCGCGGAGCAAAATATGTACGATATAACAGAGGACAGCAGGTACTACAGCGGGTTCGACAGGAAAGTCCACGATAGTCACGGCAGAGACTTCTACACACACGACCAGATGTGGGATACATTCCGCTGTGAACATCCGCTCCAGCTTCTTCTCGACCCGAAGCAGCAGGAAGACATGATTGAGTCGTTGGTGCGAATGTACGAGCAATCCGGCTGGCTCCCGTCATTCCCTCGCTTGTGGGGTGAGTTTGCAGCGATGATTGGAGACCATGCGGATGAAGTGATCGCCGATGCCTACTTCAAAGGGTATCGGAACTTCGATGTGGAGAAAGCTTACGAAGCGATGAAAAAGGAAGCGCTTGAAGGAACGATGATCCCGTGGCGAAGAGGGCCGATGACCGATTTGGGAAGAGTCTATTTGGAGAAAGGCTTCTTCCCTGCATTGAAGGAAGGTGAGAAAGAGACCAATCCTGAAGTCCATGGATTCGAAAGACGGCAGGCGGTATCTGTAACTCTCGAAGCTTCTTACGACGATTGGTGTGTCGCCCAGATGGCGAAGGCGCTCGGGCATAATGCCGACTATGAGCGGTTCATTAAGATGGCATACAACTACAAAAATGTTTTCGATAAATCTATCGGGTTCATGGCGCCAAAGTCTGCAGATGGAAAGTGGGTGGCGGGGTTCAACCCGACTCTTCCGAGCGGAGTAGGCGGCCGCGATTATTTTGCCGAGATGAATGCCTGGGTGTGGACCTTCAATGTGCCGCAGGATATTCAGGGACTCATCGATCTATTTGGCGGAAGAAAACCGTTCCTTGAAAAGCTGGACTCCGTCTTCGAAGCGACCTATGGCGGGTGGTCAAAGTGGTCTTTTCTGGGGAAATTTCCCGACATGACCGGACTCATCGGTGATTACGCTCAAGGAAATGAGCCGAGTTTTGACGTGGCTTATACCTACGACTTCGCGGGTGAGCCATGGAAGACTCAGAAAATGATCCGTGAAATAATGGAAGTGTGGTATGGCGATGTACCGCTTGGCGTCCCCGGTGATGACGACATGGGTGCGATGGGAGCATGGTACGTCTTCTCCGCGATGGGGTTCTATCCGTTTTGTCCCGGCAATCCGTATTACGTTATCGGCAGTCCGGTATTCCGCGAGACCTCAATCCATCTTCAGAATGGAAAGACGTTCACTATCAAAGCCGAAGGTGTATCAGTGCAGCACAAGTACATACAGTCTGCGATGTTGAACCGAAGGCTGCTTGACAAACCGTGGTTTACACAAAGCGAAATCGCAAATGGTGGTACACTCGTGCTTCGGATGGGACCGAGACCGAATAGGCAGTGGGGGAGCGCGGTCGGTGATGCGCCTCCGTCGATGAGCAAGTAGAAGAAGAGCCGCAGAAACGGAGAGACACAAAAGAGGATTGGAGCAGTTCTCTTCCTTTGCGGTCGTCGCTCTTTGTGAGAGAACAATTAGGAGACTCACTAGTTGTTGAACAGGGGGATGTGCAATCTTGACAACCCCCGTCCTATAGTTTAGATTAATCATGTCACGGGCAGTGACAATGTGATAATAGTGCTTCGCGAGGAGAGTACTCCTCCAACCTTTCTTATTTTACCGGTATTGAGTAGAAAGTGGACTGCGAATCCGAAAATGGATGAAACCAACATAGAGCTTGTCAACAAGTTCATCAATGCATACAACTCGTATGACGTCGACGCAATGCTCTCATTGATCCATCCCGAGATTAGTTTCAGGAATGTTTTCAGAGGCAGAGTAGATGTGCAGGCAGTAGGGAGAGAGGAATTCAAGAAGTTTGCCCTCCGGTCGGCTCGCCTGTTTGCGGAGAGGAGGCAGGAAATTATTTCATTGTTGGTAATACAGGATCGAGTTATCGCTGAGATAAAGTATCATGCGATAGTGGCACACAATTCTTCTGAGGGGTTTAAGAAAGGGACTAGTATCGACATCGACGGGAAATCCGAGTATTCTTTTAGAGATGGGCTCATTTCAACTATCCTCGACGAGACCCGGTAGGCTCGTGATACCTGTCCTAAGTGGAACTTGATATCGTCGCCCATACCTCGATTGACCTTTTTCTCTTCCGATCTCCGGAATTGTGTGGCAACAACACATTAACTGATATGCCGCAATTTTCATCCTGGATCTGCGTGAGATCAAGATAGCTTTGGCTGTTCGACTTGCATTTCTTCCCGCAAGCGTATAGATTTTTCCTGTAAGGTGCTGTCTCAATTCCGATCGTACCATCTTCTAATTCCACTCCGTAGCACGATATTTGTTGCATCCGGTTCGCACGGATGATTGTTTCCTTGCAGCTATTGAAAACCTTCTTAACAACAGGAAGCTGAAATGGATCTGCCTTTCACACGAACTCAGCTTGTGCTGGTCATAAAATTCAACGACCGTGTGGTGTGGCCGGCGCAGCTTTTTCATTGGCTTCTTGATCCGGTCGAAGTATCGTTCGCACTAAGATTCAGCGGTGCTTCGGGTAGAAACATTGCAGGCATACTCATAGTGCCACCGGGCAGGCATCATAGTCAGGATGAATCACCAGGTTGCAGGGAAGCTTGGCGACGAATCTGAGGACAGAATTTAATCCTTCCGTTGCGTTCGAAGAACAATTTCCCCTGGGGCGGCAGTGGCTTTTATTAAGAGGGGAAGTAAGATGTGTCGCGAGAAGCCTGAAGATCCTGGATTGAGCGAGGTCGGAGGGGGTAGTGACGTGCAATCCCTCCTTCCTCGGAACTATCTTGCCAACGCGCGGGAAAGCACTGTCAATTCATCGACGGCTGTTCGGCTGCTTGCAGAGAGCCGGATTCGCCGCTCTGTTCCAGCATAATGGTTGATATGACTCCTTCAATTTCCTTCTTAAGAGCTTCCTGAGCTTCCGTAAATTCGGCTGCGGCTTGTTCCAGCTCTTCGTGACTGCTTGCGTGCATTATCTTGGCTAACGCTGATCCGAGTGACATTTTGTTCTCCTCCAATTTCTAGTTCCTTATTCCATGGCATCAACGTGGTTAACACGTGTAACCTACATTGTTCGAAGGAAAAAGACTTTGATGCACATCAACTTCGTTACATGGCTGCCCGAAGCCTCTCCACGACCGGACGGAATTGCCCTAATTGTGCATGATTTACTGCTCCCCTGAGCAATTCGACGGATGGCGTGACCCGACTCACTTCGCCTTTCAAACAAGTGGAGCAGACAGAGATTCCCGTCCCTTTCACATTCTCAATTGCTGAATTAACTTGATGCTATTCATTAGATACAACAAGTACATTTGAAGGGAGCTGTGTGAGCAATCTATGAATAACAGGTTGACTGTCATCGGCAGTTTCATCATTTTCGGTTTTGCAGCGATTTGTTTTGGTCAACAGGATGCCAGACTTCAATTCCATTATGCAAAGTCGAGCGGCCTTAGTATAGTGATCCAGCATTCAATTCACGAACAGTACGGCGTGGGATATCCGATAACGTACATGCTGAGCATCCCGCCGGGTTCCAGTGCGCTGACTGCGTATGAGAGATATTCTTCTGCTGATGCGTGGGTTGCCATTCCGACGAAATCCGACTCGGATTTGTTCAACGGCATTCAGGCCGTCCGTTTCGATTATTCAAAGTCAATTGCATATCTATCGGCAGCTTTCTCTCCGACCACCGACACTCTTTTCGTGAGAATCACGGATCAATCGGGGATCAGCGTGACACCTGGATTTCAAGGGGTGAGTAAGTATTATGACAACCGTCAGGCTGTCGTTACCGTTACTGCCGATGATTGGTCCGATTGGGTGGTTTCGCCGGGTTGGTTCCCGGACCTTCTGGGTATTTTTAGGTCTTATGGACTGTACGTAACAGTTGGAGTAATCACCGGTGACTGTTCGGGTTCAACATGGCGGGCTCTTCAAAACCAGCTTAGTCTGGGTAATGTAGAAGTCGCAAGCCACAGCCGGTCACATTCTGCCACTCCGTACTCCGACCCTGTGGGCGAGATCGCAGGTTCAAAACAGGTTATCCTGGACCATGTTACGTTACCTTTTCCGTTCAGTATCAATGGGGTCGGACTGGTCTATACCTGGATAGCTCCCTACGGCGATTATGATTCTGCCGTCGATTCTCTTCTCGGAGTTTATGGTTATCTTGATGCGCGTCTATATGCCAACCTCGATACGACAGCTCCGAGGGAATACATCTACGGTGATTCAACTTTGACATCGTGGGACGTGACCCGAAACCATTTTAAGCCATTCTTCCCAACTGTGGAACTGGGAGCACCATCCTGGGGCGGCGGCGATACCAGTCTGACATCGTTGAACAGCTTGTTCGACACTATCGTAGCGAAGGGGGACGTGTACCATCTTATGTGGCACCCGCAGGTTATTTATGACGACATCCACAAACCGTATCTTACCGGGCACCTGAAATATATAAGCGGTCACAAAAACATCTGGTACGCGAACCTGGGAATTGTGTATCTTTACCATATGATCCAGTCCGGGAACAGCGCACCGGTGGATGCAATCGAAGGTGTGAAACCGGTAGCCGCATCATTTCAGCTTCTTCAGAACTATCCCAATCCGTTCAATCCGACTACCAATATTGAGTATCGAATTGCGAATGCCGGAGACGTGTCTTTGAAAGTCTACGATATCCTCGGGAGGGAAGTAATAACTTTGGTAAATAAGGTGGAGCAGCCGGGAAGCTATTCAGTCACTTTCGATGCGCGTGATTTGCCGAGCGGAGTATACTTCTATAGGCTCGAAACCGGGACGTATCATAAATCAAGAAAGCTCCTTTTGCTCAAATAGTCTGCCCTCTATCGGAGCGAAGAATTGTTCGTTCGATATATATGTATCTAAAAACCAGGACTTATAATCTACAAACCAGGTGAAGGATTATATGAGCAGCCAAACTGAAGCTCCTCACAAAGGTGGATCCGGAAGGATAGTGTCCATCGATATTATCCGTGGTCTCACGATTCTTGTAATGATTTTTGTGAACGACCTTGCCGGCGTCGCGAACGTGCCTGCGTGGATGAAGCATGCTACGACTTTTCACGACGGGATGACGTTCGTCGATTGGGTATTCCCGGCGTTCCTTTTCATTGTCGGAATGTCGATTCCTTTTTCCGTCGGTCGCCGGATCGAAAAAGGAGATAGTCTGACCGCCGTCTGGAAACATATACTGGTCAGAGTGGTGGG
Source organism: Bacteroidota bacterium (assembly GCA_021818875.1). Lineage (GTDB taxonomy): Bacteria > Bacteroidota > Ignavibacteria > Kryptoniales > JAKASW01 > JAKASW01. Next base: position 6,350 of record JAKASW010000043.1, on the reverse strand, counting down.
ACTTCTGATTTTAGGATTCTATATGGTCAATGCGGATGCCATATCAAACCATGGAATTATCAATCCGGCGTTATGGATAATCCTGATGTATTTGTTTGTGATAATCATATGGAACAGGAATAGTCAACCGAATTACCTTTTGTCGAAAAAGTGGATAAAATATGCCGCCGGGCTGGGGTTGGTCGCTCTATTTTTCGTGTTCAGGGGCGAAGGTGAAACCGGTTTTATCCAGATGCAGCCGGGATGGTGGGGGATACTGGGATTGATCGGTTGGGCATACCTCGTGGCCTGCCTTTTCTATATCCCATTTAGGAAAAACCAGCTGGCACTTTTGGGCGGGGCAGCTTTGCTCTTCCTTTTCGATATGGCAGTCAATGCAGGAATGCTGAAGGGCTATCCCTTTTTGCAGTATGTGTGGCCTGGTTTCTACATTGGCTATACGCTCGGCTCGCATCCCGCGATCGTGGTTCTTGGTGTCGTCCTGGGGATAGAAATTCGTAAACATCTCGATCGCTCAGATCATGCGAGCATTATGAAATGGTCATTCGGGTTCGGTGCGTTTCTGTTTATTGCGGGGGTGCTCTTGCATCAGTTGAACCACATTGATACGATTTTCATCATCAGCAAGAATCTTGCAACTCCACCATGGTGTCTTGTCAGCTCTGCATTTACTGTCTGGATATGGATGGCTATTTATTGGATTGTGGATATGAAGGGGTACAGCTCATGGTCGAGGATTATCGAACCCGCAGGAACAAATCCGCTGTTTGCCTATATACTCGCGCCTCTCGCCGTTGAGTTGTTTGCTCTCTCCGCCGTGTTGTTCAACGGATTTGACGTTTACTCGTGGCTGGGAAATGTATTCTGGATCGGATTTCTTAGGGCCTTTCTGATCGCATTCTTGATGACCTGGCTTCCCGGTTATCTCGGAAAGAAGGGACTCCAATTGAAACTGTAACAGCTATTCGGGCTGGTAAATGAAAATTTGGGAGGTCGATATGTCGCGTCTCTTTTTTGCGGCGGCAATGTCTGTGATCGTCGTCTCCTGTTCGAGTTCGGTGCCGATTAAATCCAACGGTGAACATGGGAAGTACGTCGTCGGGTATATTTTTGCGGGCGATACTCTTCTCAATGGTAATGATATTGAAGTCCGGAAGATGACGGACTTGAACTACGCATTCGCGAATATAGTGGATGGAAAGATCGCACCGGGTTTCAAGAACGACATCGAGAACTTCAAGATCCTGAATAAGCTCAGATCGAAAAATCCATATCTGAGAATTCTGGTATCCGTCGGTGGCTGGGAATGGTCGGGCGGGTTTTCGGATATGAGCCTTACTGAGAATAGCCGGGAGAGATTCATCAGAAGTGTCGTCTCATTTCTCAAAGACAATGACCTTGACGGCCTCGATATCGACTGGGAATATCCAAACCAGTTAGGAAAGGGGAACGTTTACCGTCCCCAGGATATAGAGGACTTCACTTCACTCTTGCGGGAGCTGCGAAGCGCGTTCGACAAATTGGGAATGCAGATGCACAAGCATTATTTGATCAGCATCGCCGCGGGAGCTTCTTCGAATTATCTCGCCAACACCCAGATCGATAGCGTCCAGAAGGACGTGGATTACATCAATCTTATGACGTACGATTTCTATGTGCCGGGAGCCGATTCGCTTGCCGGACCCAATGCCCCGCTGTTCACTAATCCGAGAGATCCACACGGCTACTCCGACGATTCGGCAGTCCAGGAATATATAGATGCCGGCGTATCTCCGGAAAAGATCGTCCTCGGGATTCCGTTTTATGGCCACGTGTGGAAGGTCGATTCAGCAAGCCATCATGGCTTGTACGAACCCGGCGGGGTTGCCGACATGCGCATCAATGGTTCGTCCAAGAATTTGGAGGAAAATGTCGTCAACAAGAATGGATTTGTGCGCTATTGGGATACGACCTCCTGCGTGCCGTACGTGTTCAACGCAGATAAAAAGATCTTCATTTCCTACGATGACGAGGAATCCGTAAAAGATAAATGTGAGTTTATCAAGGCACGGGGGCTCAAGGGTGCCATGTTCTGGCAATACATTTCGGATTATAAATCACGACTCCTAAATGTCATATACCATGAACTGAAGTAGGCCGATGCACCTAAGCCTCCAAGCTTATCAGCTGCCCTGGTTGTCAAGAAACATGCTTCGTAGAAATCGGTGAAGAAGCTTGATGGTGAATATAGCTTCGGTACGTGAAAACTTAGCAAGAGCTAAGATCGAGTTTTCCTCAGCGAGGTGCAGTCTCCTGGCGGCATGGTACTCAGTCCTCAATCTGAAGACTGCTTTGTTTAACAACTCACGTATTATGAAAACACGGAACCTGATGAGATGAGCTACCGATGGAACGACGGCGCGAATTTGCCAGTTCGCACTTGGGATACAACCGAACTCCTCCGACTTGTGCGGCTGACTGCCCCGGAGCAGGCGGTAAGTATATGTCCTCAGTCCGTTTTTCTTCAGATATTCGGGAAGCAGATCCCGAATTGCAAAATGCTCGTTGACATCGGACATTTCGAAGATGTCCCGGTGTTCCGTCGAAAGTTTAAAATAGTCTGCCAATGCTTGTGCAACATCTTTCTGCCTTGGGGGAAGGGCAATCAGATCCACGTGCCATTCGGAAAAGAATTGTAATACGGTTGTGACGCGAACGCCAAGGAATTTGACTTTCTGCAAAAACATCGGCGCAATGCCGATCACACCGGTCTTGTCTTCAAATACGAGGCAATGCAGCTCTCGCCCTTTGCCGTAATACTTCCACCATGTTCGTTGCCATTCATAGGTTTGGAAGATGGTACAATCGGATTCGTTGACAAGTCGGTCCCAGTCGCTGGCAAGTGCGTTAAAATCCTCTTCCGTTGATACGACTGAGATGCGTATCGGCGCGCCGATATTGGCAACCGGCGCAACAGGTAGATGCGTCCTCCGATGCCTACCGAAGCGTGTTCTGTCCCGTTCAATGCCGAATTTGGCTTCACTCATGTCGTGGCCTTTCACTTATAAAATGTGATGCGACGTGGCAAATGATATTGGACTTCCATAGATCGGCCTTGGTGAGGCAATTGTCAATCGACTCACGGGATGATTCCCGTATACTCAGATTGGTTGAAAGACACCAACATGAACAAGGGTCATGTGAACGTAAACCCAGGTTGATGCCGCCTGGCTGACATTCATGGTGCGTCCTGCAGACCTGGAGCCTGCCGATTACGATTTACATGAATCCCCGGTGAAAAGGCGGCCTTAAGATGAAGGGCTACTCGAGTCTCTCTATAATTGCTGGCAGCGGCTAAATTTTAGTCAGCGGCAGGAACCCACTGCCTATGGCAGTGGTGATGTGAAGATGGCTTCGCCAGTCGAACTCACCCCTTTCTCCCCTCTCTTTTTCGAAAGAGAGGGGACGGGGGTGAGTTCGGTTGGAGATGCTGAATTTCTTGAATAACAAGATCTGTTGGACATATATCCATTTCAGAAGCCACCGGCTTTGCCGGTGGTAATTCACAATCAAGGTGAGACTTTCAGATGGCAGGGAAGGAGTCCTTTGATGTCAGTACTTATCTTGACAAGGTCATATTCAAAGAGTTGAGAGAATACGACTATTTCGAGAGAGTTAGTCTTGAGTTTGGAACAATCACCTGGCCCAACGAACAGGATTTCAGCCCTGAGACTATTGAAGCGCGAATGGAAAGGATAAGGTAAATAAGTGTTTCTGCTAATATCTACAGCCCGAGCCACCGTCCCGATCCTTATACGATCCTGATTCCCTTTGTCATTGCTTCGTGTGGTATGATATAATCATCCTTAAAATCACGGGGATAATAGGCTAGAGGTGAAATTCGGAGATCGACGCTACGACGCAGCTTGGCGATCTCATAGCTATCGAGGAAGCGAATGCCTTTGAATTGTGGCGAGACGATCACGACATCTATGTCGCTATACCTGTGTGGTTTTCCGTAAGCATACGATCCATATAGATAAGCTCTTGTGACCTTTAAGCCGTGTTTGCGAAGCTCCGTTACATATCTTCTTGCAATTTTCACTGCTTCAGCTCTTACTTTAGCCATGCAAAGTTCTCCTTTGTTTTGTTGAAAAGTCTCTCGGCATATTTCCTGGTCGCCTTCTTGTAGATGCGGAACCTTTCATCCGGGTAACGTGCTTCGAGGTTGAATGAGTTCATCAGAGAAAAGAAATCCTTCGTTTCTGGATCCAGTTGTACCATGCCCCTTTTCGCCAGAACCTCAAGGTCATGGATCCTGGGAGGCAAGGACTTGGTTCTCTTTGCCACGATGGCTTTCAATTCTTTTTCGAGAACGAGATGGCAAAAGAAAAGGCAATGGTGGAGATTCTTTCCTGATTCAAAAATCGTCTGCGCAGTGTCGAAATCGCTCTGTGCTGTTTTCAACCAATACTCCACCTGCCTCTTGACGTTCATCTTCACGACATATTATCGAATAGGTGATGAAGAAACAAACCTGGATAGTGGAGCACTTTATTGTGCAAGGAACCACTCAGTTATGCTTTTGTGTCGTCCCGAGAAGACTGCAGCGAGTGTTGGGATGCCGGCGCAGACTTTCCTGGATGCGGTGTAAGTAGTTCCGACAAGGCGCAACTGTTCGAGACGGCATTGCAAGCAGCCGGGACGCCAGTGCATACGGCGGGGGCAACGGGATAGTTGGTTGGGATATAGGCGCAAATCGCTTAGTCGGCGATGCAGGTAGTCGGGAAGGATTTGCATGTCGTTTGGAAGACCAAACTTATAGTTGGGAACACCAGACTTGTAATCGGGAAGGTTAAACTCATGGTTGGGACGATCAAACTTATGGTTGGGAAGAGGAAACTGGTGGTCGGGAAAGCACAGCATGTCGGACATCGAAAGAATTCGAGTGTTTCTGCCGGGTGACGCTAAGTCAAGGCGGTTATCCCGGTTCAGCCGGGATTCTCAGCCATACCCATGTGAATGCATGGATCATCAAGAGCGTATACCAGATGACCGTGGCTTTGACGAAGAGAGAGAAGAAGTACTGATAACGCAAGGAGCGAAAGCACCGTGACTGCGTTAATTAGCGGCCATTTTTCTGAGTCGTTCGTTGTGTTTCCGGTGGTTTCCAGAGGGGTTCTCGGCCTGGCCTCTGGACCCGGTACAAACCCGGCAATTGGGGAATATCCGCTGAGTTTTGTGAAGGCAACGTTTTGAAATTGGCTTGCGATTATACCGATTATCATGACGAGCAGGAGTGACTGATTCCTCATTGTGACCTCCTGTTGCCATAACCAAGCGGCAACCGGTATCAACAAGAACACATTCACAAGTTCGTATTGAATTGTTAGCTGGCGGATCGCCACCTGACTGCCTGTCACATTTGATCATTCCACAGTTCCACTAATCCCCTATCTGGCCTCCGCATTACTGAAAATACCTCTCTCTGTTACTTTACGGTAATTTTTTCTGCGGAATGGAAATAATTTCAAATCCAGTGGCGCAAAACCCCATGAAATGCGCAGGCTGTGCGCTCCACTATACACGAATTCTCGGCATCCATCTTGCATCATTCCACACTGGCAGGTTTGAAGTCTGACGGCATAGATGCCAGTTTGAAGCCTGATCTTAAAACAAGTTTGGCTAGTGGCAATGCGAGTAGGTAAAGGTCATCGATGTCAGATCGCGAGTTGCTCAAACCTTTCAAGGTTCATCGGAGAAAATTTCTCAACTTTGACAAGTGTTGGGCAAGGCAGTTGATGAGCAACGCCGTCTTCTTGACTTTGTTACCTATTGCAGTTAACATAGCGTCAGCGTGCTCACCAGTTAACTGCGACTCACTTTTGTAGGCGACACTGTAGTTGCAGTCTCCCTCAGAAAAGTGGATCGCAGTTCTTATGGCGCGAGTTTTTTTACCTAACGTCCCCATCCGATTGCTTTCCCCAGGAAAGAAATCGGGATAAAAACTAAAAACCAAAGGAGGAAATTATGGGACAGCAACAACTTCTATTAATCGTTCTCGGCGTTATCATCGTTGGAATAGCGATCGCAGTCGGTATCTCGATGTTCAGGAGCAACGCGGTAAGCTCTAACCGAGATGCACTCGTTAATGACCTTAACAATCTGGCCTCGTCAGCCCAACAGTACTGGAGGAAACCCACTTCCATGGCGGGCGGCGGGCAGAGTTTCGGAGGGTTCTACGTAAACTCAGTGAATGATACTAATGCGAACGGCAGTTATTGCGTCTCAGCGAGCCTTCCGAGTGGGCCGACAGGAGGTTTCATCAAAACCGATACAAGCATTGCCGCCGGAGCTTTCAGTTGTATTTG
>JAKASW010000042.1 GCA_021818875.1 Bacteroidota bacterium | reverse complement strand
AAAGTCAGATCGAAAGTGTGGCAGAATACGCGGACATACTTCAGGTAGGAGCGAGGAACATGCAAAACTTCACGCTCCTTAAAGATCTCGGTAAGATATCCAAGCCGATCATGCTCAAGAGAGGTCTCGCCGCGACCGTGGAAGAATGGCTGATGTCCGCTGAATACATCCTCTCCGGTGGCAATAGAAATGTAATGCTCTGCGAGCGCGGCATAAGGACATTCGAGAATTCAACCAGGAACACTCTCGATATTAACGCGGTCCCTGTGGTTCATAAGAAGAGCCATCTCCCCGTAATTGTCGACCCGTCTCACGCTACAGGGCTGAGAGAGAAAGTTGTTCCGGTTGCAAGAGCGGCCGTGGCAGTTGGCGCCGACGGAATCATGGTCGAGGTGCACAACGATCCCGCAAAAGCATTGTCGGATGGTCCTCAGTCCTTATTTCCGGATCAGTTCACGCAGATGATGAAAGAGATAAGGTTGATCGCAAAAGCGATTGGAAGGGAAGTTGCCGGTTAAGAAAAAAGAAGAGCCATATTGGTACGTAGAACATGCAGTCACACATAATGATTCCTGCTGTGTTCCCTATATATCCATGTGATACATTCTTGGTTTTAGTTTCATCGAATCGGAGGATATACGAACAAAGTCATTGATCCCATATCAGCAAAGAAGGTGGGTGTTATTGGCTGCGGTTTAATCGGCGGCTCGATCGCCCTCTCATTGATCAAGAGTGGCTACCAGGTTATGGTCCATGACCTTCCCCAAAGCAAAAAAGCAATTCTGAATCAGATACCCGGAATCATATTCAAGGGAGACATCGAAGAGATTTGCCGGAGCAAGCCGGGTATAATTTTCATTTGCGTCCCGTCCGACGAAGTCGTTGAAGTGATCGATAAGGTGGCACGGCTTGCCGATAGCGGTACAATCATAACTGACGTCGCGGGCGTGAAGCAAAGCATTCTGGAAGCGGCGGGTCGCATCGTGCCCGACGGCGTCGTTTTTGTCGGTGGACATCCCATGGCAGGATCGGAAAAATCAGGTGTCCAGGCTGCACAACCTTTTCTTTTTCAAAATGCCGTCTACGTTCTGACGCCGCTGAAAGATTATCCTGTTAATTCGATCTCCCCACTTGTGGACGTAATCGAACGGCTTGGAGGACGGATTCTCTTCATGGATGCATCCGAGCATGACAAAATAGCGGCCGCGACGAGTCATCTCCCCCAGCTTATCGCTGTCGAGCTCGTGAATCTCATTGGTGAGTTGTCCGACGGGAATGAACATTTCAATACCCTTGCGGCAGGAGGGTTCAGGGATATGACGAGGATTGCGTCGAGCGATTTCACCGTTTGGAAAGATGTAATCGGTGCGAACAGGGAAAACATCGGTACAATCATGAGAGCATTCATAAAGCGACTCTCGGATTTGGATTCTAACCTGATGCTCGCTGCCGACAACAAGATAGAGAAAGAGTTTGAAAGCGCACGGTACGCGCGATCAAGAATTCGCAGAGGTGGGAAGGGATTTCTCAAACTTCTTTACGATCTGTACGTGGTCGTAGAAGATAAGGTCGGTGTCTTGCGTGAAATAACTTCGACGCTTGCCGATGCGGGAATTAATATAAAGGACATCGAACTTCTGAAAGTCCGTGAGGGAACAGGGGGGATGTTCAGATTATCATTTGAGACGGAACAGGTGCTCGACCGAAGTGCAGAGATTTTGGAAGGGAAAGGGTTTCAGATTCTAAGGAAAGAGTTCGAAGGATAATCACTCACTTTCTGATTCCTCGACTTTCTCCTCATCGGAAGTTACTTCGCGGGTGTTGACTTTCACGCCGTCCAACGGAGGTGAAAAGAGGAGATCGTCGTCAAAGGCAAAAATCTTATTGAAGTCTTCCGGTGTAAACAATTCGGAAAACCGCTCGGCATATTCGCTTAGTTTGCGAACGTAATAGCTTACGTTGTAATCACGTTTGTCCTTCTCGTTTTCGTCATAGAGTTTTGCATTCGAGAAGGAGCGGATGGCGGGATCGCTTCCGGTGATGTAGTATGAGATTCTCCCTCCAGGGCGCACGGTTATTCCTGCGGCTATTGCAGCCTCGAATGAGGCCGACCTGTTTCTTTTGGCACTTTTCACCGATGCCTGGTACTCCTCGATAGATTCGCGCACTGTCTCGGTGTGAACCATCTTATCGATTGAGAATTCTCTGTTCATTATCTTTCTGTTATAGTCGACAAAGAGTTCGTGGATGCCTTTAAAATCCTCATGCAGGATTAGCTCGATGGATTTATGGATGAAATCTCTTCCAAAGCGTTCCATACTTCTTGAGACTAAAGCGGAGCCGCGGATCTTCACTTTCCCGTCGTTTTCGAGGAGCGCATAGTTTTTCTTTTTGTAGCTCAACATACGTGGGTATCGCCCGTCCAGCGCAAGGTTGATGCCTGAAGGCAGCATCTTCGATATGCTTGAGACAAACTTGTCTGAGCCTGCATCGTCCTGAAAGGCCGAAGGTAGTACGAAGTAAAGCCCATCTGTATCTACTTCGACTAAGGTTCCACCTTCCCAGGTTATTTGAGATATCATCTGTCGCAAAATCTTTTGACCGGTCTCCGTTACGACATCGGCCGCCGAATAGTCATTGAAGATTCCCCGTGAGTAGCCCAGGTAGCCATAGAAAGAATTTATCAATATCTTGAGGGACGATTGCATTGCATCAAGCTTGGCTCTCTCCACTGAGTCCCCTTCGACCTTCATTTGCTTCTTCGTGTCCAATCTTAGTTTCGTAAGGTGTCTCAAAGATTTCTGGAAGACGCCGAGATCGTCGGTAGCCGGTGATACCTTGTAGCTGATCATGATCGACGGGTACAGTGATTCAACGTCGGCGTGAACAACCGGGCCTGCGATGCCTTGCAGGAATACATCGGTATATCCGCCGCTGGTTTGCCGGCCCACCTGAGGCCGCGGTATGGAATGTTTTTTTCTCAGGTACTCCCTCACAAATAGAGATTCTATTTTCGTTGCAGAACCTCCCGGTATCTGTCCATAATTGTATGGCAGCATCTGTGCTAGGTAGAACCTCGTTTGAGAAAGCATGTCCGCCAATTGCCTCGTCTCTCGGACATCGTCCAACGCATATTTTATCAGGAGGTCAGGATCCTTCAGCCACGTTTCAGAAATTTTCCGGCCGTCAATGTAAGTCCTTGTTTCAGATGCAAACCCAAAGTGTTTCGCAACATTTTTCAATCCGTAGCTTTCGAGTTCTCTTCTCGTGGCGTCATAAGATTGGATCAAGAGCAAAGTATCGATTACATGTCTCCCGGGAATTTCAAAACTCATTCGTTCGACCTCCTTCTCACCGTATGCCAGCCGGATCGTCGAGACTTTTATTTCGGTATTATCCCTCCCAATTCTCAGTTTAACTCGATTCATCTCGCACCGTCGAGCGATGTATGGGAAGTCAAAGCCTAGAATGTTGTGCCCTTCTATCACGTCAGGGTCGCGGTTTCTTATGATGGTCTGAAGCTCACTGAACATCTCAGTCTCGGTTTTTTCGCGGCCGCTGATTATGTGTTCCCAACCGGAGTTATCGGAAAGTGAGATGAGAATGATCCTGTCCTCTGGTCTCGATGCGTCAGAGAATCCGATTCTCGAGAAAGTCTCTATGTCAAGCTGCATTCGTCGCAGGTCGGAAAATCCCATGCCTTTGAAGAGCGTTATTCCCGTCTGCATCAAAAATTGGAATACAGGGTCGAGCTTGATGTAGACCTCAGATGGCTCGGCGCTTTGCCGCCGCGATGGCGCGAATCCTGAGTCGAAGTTTTGGGAGGCGAGTCTTAATGCCGAGTGCATGTCCGCCCATTTCCGGAAGATGCAAAGATATTTGTAGTAGTTTCCACCAGCCAATTCAACGGTCCAGAATTTCTTGTCGAAGCCTCCGACCAGATCAGTACTGTTCAGAAAAAAGAATGGATAGAATTTCCGATCGACAGAGATTGTAGAATTCCCCTCACGCTTCACGACCCTCATCGCCGTTTCCCCAACTTGATGAACCGCGACGATTTTCTCTTCGGTGTTATGACCAAAAAGAATCGAATCCATCTTTCACCTTAGTTCGTGATGCGAATTGGCTGCGCGTAGCCACTTGTTCCCTCCACCATCGATCGAATCCGAGATGCGATCATCGCGATGGCAACTTCGTTTTCTCCTCCCTTCGGAACTATAACATCGGCCCATCGCTTGCTCGGCTCAACGAATTCGAGATGCATCGGTTTGACGGTCTTCATGTACTGAGACATCACCGACTCAAGTGATCTTCTTCGCTCGAGCACATCTCTTTTCAGTCGCCTCAAAAGTCTTTCATCGGCATCGGTGTCTACGAAGACTTTTATGTCCATGAGATTCCGCAGCTCTCTCTCGGCAAATATCAGAATCCCTTCCAGAATTATCACGCTCTTCGGACAAACCGTCTCTTTCGTCGGGAGGCGCCTGTAAGTTGTGTAATCATAAACTGGTCGCTCGATCTCTTCGCCACGCTTTAGTCTTATCAAATGATCAACAAGGAGGGAAGTGTCGAGTGAGTCGGGGTGATCAAAGTTGATTTCTGCCGCCGACTTGGCATCGAAGCAAGTAATGTCCCTATAATAAGAATCGTGCACGATGCAAATAGCGTCGCCTATCGGCAGGTTTTCCATGATCTTACGAGCCACAGTTGTCTTCCCGGACCCGGTTCCCCCTGCAATACCGACCAGGATCGGTTTCATAGATTAAATCCTACTTTCTGTTCCGCATTCATATATCTTGCGGTTTCAACATTGAGCTCTGACTTCTGTTTCCCTGGTGTATCCTGCGGTTCCTTTCGCATGGGAAATTTAACAGCCTTTTCTCTGAATCTCAAAGCGGCAAGCCCACCTTGCAAATAAAGTGGATATTCCTCAAGTTTGATGACTTAACTTATAGTATATTGAAAGAAAAAGAAAAGTAAACAGGAGGAAGGATGAATATCTACGTCGGCAACATTTCGAGAGACCTGAGCGAAGATGAATTAAGGGAAGCGTTCGCAGCTTACGGGCAGGTTTCGAGCGTCAACATAATCAAGGACAAATTCACAGGCGAGTACCGCGGCTTTGCTTTTGTGGAGATGTCGGTCAAGGAAGAGGCCGGAGCAGCAATCGGCGGTCTGAACGGAAAAGAGCTGAAAGGGAAAGCAATCAGCGTCAGCGAGGCTCATCCGCGAACTGATGATCGTCGAGGCGGCGGCGGTGGTGGACGGGGCGGTCCGAGACGAGGCGGAAGTGGGGGCGGTGGACGTCGAAGGTTCTAGTTCCAAAATGAAAGGGCAGCCTGGATTGACCGGCTGCCCTTCATTGAATTCTCGCTGAGCCTTCTTCGCCGAGCTATCTTCGAACTATCGGCACAAAGTTGCGTGCATCGTAACCGAGATACACCTGTCGGGGACGTGCAATCTTTTGCTCGTTATCGAGAAGCATCTCTTGCCATTGTGCCACCCAGCCTGCGGTTCTTCCTATCGCGAACAGAACAGGGAACATCTCGACGGGGAATCTCATTGCCTGGTAGATCAAACCGGAATAGAAATCGACGTTCGGATATAGCTTTCGCTTAATGAAGTACTCGTCTTCGAGCGCGATCCTCTCGAGTTCGAGAGCGATATCGAGAAGAGGATTTTTCCCGGTAACTTCGAACACGTCGTCTGCAAGCTTCTTGATTATTTTCGCACGCGGGTCGTAGTTCTTGTATACGCGATGTCCGAATCCCATCAGCTTCTTTTCCGCTTTGCCTTCTTTCACTTCCTTGATGAAGGCGGGTATCTTGTCCTTCGAACCGATTTCTTTCAACATTCTGAGGACCGCCTCATTGGCTCCGCCGTGAAGAGGACCATAAAGGGCAGCAGACGCCGCGGCGAGTGACGAGTAAGGATCGACATGAGATGAGCCGACGCTTCTCATCGCATTCGCGCTGCAATTCTGTTCATGGTCAGCATGAAGGATGAACAAAACGTCGAGGGCCTTTTCGAGTGCAGGGTCGGGAACATACTTCGGCTCTGTCATCTTAAAGAGCATATTCAGGAAATTCCCTGCGTAACTCAGATCGTTGTCGGGGTAAGTATAGGGGAGTCCCATCATGTGACGATAAGCAAAAGCCGCGATCGTCGGAACCTTCGCTATCAACCGGTAGATCTGCGTCTGGCGTGATTCCTTGTCGAAGATATTTTTTGCATCGGTGTAGAATGTGGATAATGCGGCCATGGCACTCGTGAACATTCCCATCGGATGCGCATCGTAATGGAATCCATCCATGAACTTCTTGATGTTTTCGTGGACGATTGTGTGGTGAGTAATTTGGAACTTCCAGTCCTCAAATTGTTCTTTCGTCGGCAGTTCACCGTGAACGATAAGGTAAGCGACTTCCAAGAAATTACTCTGCTCGGCCAGCTGTTCGATAGGATAGCCGCGGTACCTCAGAATACCTTTGTCACCGTCAATGAATGTAACTTTGCTTTTGCATGACGCCGTGTTCATAAAAGCCGGATCGTATCCCATCAAACCGAAGTCGTCTGCGTTTACTTTGATCTGCCGCAAATCTGTCGTTCGTATGGTACCGTTCTCGACTGGAAGTTCATACTGTTTACCGGTTCTGTTGTCGACCACAGTTAGAGTTTCTTTCGGCATAAATCCTCCGTATTCTAATTTTCTCCGAACCTATCCCTTCGGTGGCCACTCATGATGGTACAGCGGCTCAACTTTAGATAGAGGTTTGAGTTTCACTTAAGTTATGTAACCACCTGCTCAAGGGGATGGTATTTTCTGTTAACCAAGATATTGACAAACTTATATGTTAATGGCCTTCTATCCACTATACCATTGTTGAAATGATAGGAGGCTTTGTCGGTTGGCTTAATCCCCAATGAAGGGAATCTGAAGCGTTCCGAATTCAATGTTGTCCTGATTTTTTCCGATCGATCACGGAGAACCCGGCAACCTGGCTGTGATGAGAACCGTTTGGCGCGACGCCTGTAATCCTGTACTCAACAGTCTCGCCCGGTTTGAACGGACCAATTATTGCCGCCCAATAGCTGTTATTCTTACCGTAATCATTGTACCTCCACTCGGCTTCGACAGAGTATTTTTTTTCGTTCGAGTCTTTGTTCATGACTCGCAGTTCAACTGTGACGGACTGACCGAGTTCAATCGGGTAGCTGCCGATCCATAAAACCACTTTGTCATTTGGGAAAACCTCTGCCGGGGTTCGAGGTGCATCTTCAGTGCTGTGCCAGATTACCATGTGAAGCTCCTGATAGCGTGTGCTAACAACTTCAAGTCTCCCTGACTTATCTGCTCCCGATACCGGTTTGGTATCGCTGGCAAGTGAACGAATGGTCGTAACTTCGTCGCGCAATCGTAGCCGCTTACCTTGGCGTGAATTCCGAACTGCCCGGTAGCAGCGCCACACAACGACATTATTTCCTAAGCCCGCTTGCCATATTCAAATCTAAAAATCAAAAGCATCACGCGCAATGCACGTGCCGTCAATTCGCCAAATGAAACGTGCTATTCGATTCGGAATGGCCGACGCCAATCTCAACTTTTGACTTTGTGGCCTTTTGGTGCGGAAAATATACCACAACGAGAGAGGAAAATATCAGTGAATATCGGCGGCTCGACTTTCCACTTATATGTCGAAAACCAACGCGCCACGGCCGCATCGAGACGCTAAACCTGTCTGACGGTACTCTTTGATGAAATTCGAATTTCTGAATGCGGCATATCCCCATCCCTCATTCTTGCACGATAAAACCGGGGCAGACAAATTGTGAGTGAAAAGCTTTAAATGTCCGAGAGCTTTCTCGGGATACTACGAATGTTATGTGGCACTCTGAATTTATAACACTTGAATTACTCAGGGTTAGATTCCCTCTATGATCTTCCACGAGTTTTCGATTTGACAGAGTTGTAGACTCACCGCTCGCGGCGCAATTCCCGCCTGCTCTCAGCAGGAATCTGGTTCAGGAGCATGGAATCGCGATTGGAACGATCGGGGATTCTTTTGGATTTCGATGAATACCTCGTAGCTTGCCGCGAAGATGTTTATTTTGATTGGAATTCTTGAGTGACAAATGTTTGCGTCTCTGTTCAGAGCATATCGCGTCGGATTTAGGTGCTCTCGGTCCGCAAACCGCACTAGCAGCCACTCAATCGGACCGAGTGCAAAACATGCAGTGCTACAATGCACGATATTCCTGCATCTTCATGTTGCACCACGAAATATGTCTGAATTGAACAAGTCTGGCGGCACACGTATTGCTGAATTTATTCTGTTGAGTTGCAGGCGATAGAATTCCACCGACCATTGTGCGAAACGAAATTGCAGATTAACCCCCATTGGAGAGTTGAAGTGTTAACGAAAAGAATGACAGCAGGACGTATTCTTGCTGTTGGTTTCGCTGCTGCTGTCGCGACGACCCTTGTTTCTTGCGCAGCCCTTTTTACGTCGACATTTTCGGTATATGATATTACCGGTATAACCGTTGAACCAAAAACCAACGGATATTTGTTCAGGATAGCGGCTACCAGCGAGATAAAGCATGTTGAAGCATGGATAGGTGCGAACAACTGGTTATACATCACGATACCTGACACCAATTTCAATCAAAATGGATTGAACGAGCTGAAAAGAGATTCTGTGGTTGCCGGAGTGAAACTATTCCGTTATAAGGAATCCGTGCAACTCACCGTAAAACTAAATGAGAGTTTCGCCCATGTGACTGTTCTACGCTATCCTGGCAGCAATGACATATATGTTGCTCTTTATAAGGAAACGGCGGATGCTAATGGCACAAACTCTCAATAAGGAGTGAACTATGAAAGTAAAAGAAATATTCTTCTCGCTGATTATGATCTCCACATTGTTGATCTTTGCGTCCAAAGATGTTTTTGCTCAGACGACGGGAGTCGGTGCAGGAGTCGTACTCGGTGCTCCGACAGGGATAGATCTAAAATTCTGGACATCGAACATCAACGCCTTTGACGTTGTCCTGGGATGGACAAACGACGGTGGATGGGAAAGGTTCGGCGATGGCAACGCTTACTATTTCACGCGAAGCTACTTTCATTTTCAGGCCGACTATCTCTGGCACGACTTCACTGCGATTAGAACTTCGCAGAGACTCCCTCTTTATTACGGAGTAGGATTCCAGTTTGATAACGGAGATGCGCTTCCAGCAGACTTCGGAGTGCGCGGCGTAGTTGGACTTGACTGGATGCCATACTCAACGCCACTTGATGTGTTTTTAGAAGTCGCTCCCGTTCTGTATGTCGTCCCATCTGCCGGACTCGGAATCGACGCCGGAATCGGCGCCCGCTTCTTTTTCCATTAGATCATCACCTACCTATTTTCAGTGAAAAGGACATTCTCGATTGGGGATGCCCTTTTTTTATAAATTTTTCGCCCCCTATTGCTATTTAATCAAATAACCTATTATTTTTGAGCGAATTTAAGTATGTCAAAATCGAGCTTTCTTAGCGGTAAAAAGATCGTTCCACACAGGATCGACAAAAGCGTTGGCGTCACAGAACTGATTGACAGCTATTTTCAAGCTTACAATGCTGCCCGATTAAGGGAAGCGGCGCAACTGTTCACACAGAAGATGCTTTCCAACGACGTGACGGTGGGAATGAGCCTAACGGGTGCGCTGACGCCGGCAGGTCTTGGCGGCTCCTGTGTCGTCCCGCTGATAGCTGCGGGCTTCGTCGATTGGATTGTTTCGACCGGTGCTAACCTCTATCATGACACCCATTTCGCGATCGGACATTCTCTTCATGTAGGAAGTCCTTTCGTCGATGACCGTCTTTTGAGAAAAGAAGGAGTCATTCGGATTTACGATATACTTTTCGATTACAGGGTTCTCCTCTCGACTGACGCCTTTTTTCGGCATTTGATTTCGCAGGATGAATTCCAGAAAGAAATGGGAACCGCTGAGTTTCATTTCAGAGTAGGGAAATATGTTTCGGTTCGCGAAGAGACACTCGGGATCAAAAACAGCTCTGTGCTTGCCGCGGGATACAAATACGGAGTCCCCATTTACACATCAAGCCCCGGGGACAGTTCGATTGGAATGAACGTCGCGGCGATGGCTTTGGATGGATACGGTCTAAAGTTCGATGTTTCTAAGGACGTTAATGAGACTGCTGCCATTGTGCTGGATGCAAAACGGCGGGGCGGCCGGAGCGGCGTGGTTATCTTTGGCGGCGGTTCACCGAAAAATTTCATGCTGCAAACCGAACCACAAATCCAGGAGGTACTTGGGATAAAGGAAAAGGGGCACGATTTCTTCATTCAGATTACAGATGCAAGACCCGATACCGGCGGACTTTCTGGGGCAACACCCTCAGAGGCGGTCAGCTGGGGAAAGGTGGATCCAACGAAGCTTCCCGACACCGTTGTCGCATATATAGATTCAACGATTGCAATGCCGTTGTTGACTGCCTACGCACTTGCGAAAAGAAAACCCCGGAAGAGTAAGCGCCTTTTTGAACGTCTTCCCAAACTCCTTGAAGAGCTTAAGCATGAGCACGACAGGTCAAGACAGAAAAATAGATGAACGTGGAGAACGAATCTCAGAAATACATGAGAGGTAGCAGTTAATGCGTATGAAGACGGCGGAGGGCAATAAAATGCATTATGATAGATCGATCTGCTTTCCGCAGGGCTTTGCAGCATCTGCCGTTTCGGCAGGGATAAAGTCGAACGGCCTGAACGACCTTGGACTTGTGTACGCGGAAAACGGTGCTGTTGTCGCATCTGTCTTCACGCTGAACCGGTTTCAGGCAGCCCCTGTGCTCGTCAGTCGAAAAAACATTTCAAGCTCGCATGGAAAAGTGAGCGCTATACTTGTAAACAGCGGCTGCGCCAACTCATTGACTGGCAAATCCGGGATAAGATCAGCGGAGAGAATGCTTTCTGAGATCGCCCGTCAATTGCACGTCGGCAAGAACACGGTCCTTGCCGCATCCACTGGAGTAATTGGGAAGCACCTTCCTGAAAAGAGTATATCTGAGAGTATTCCATCGTTGGTGGCGGGTCTCTCGGTGGACGGTGATACAAGATTTGCACAAAGCATTATGACCACCGATAAATTTCCAAAGCAGGTTGCGACCGAAATCAGGATAGGAAAAGAGACTTTCAGGATTGGCGGGACCGCGAAGGGTGCAGGCATGATCCATCCTAATATGGCTACGATGCTTTGCTTCATCACGACCGATGCGGCAGTGGATCGAAGAGTCCTGCAGAACGCACTTACGAGAGCTACCGACAGATCATTTAACACAATCACGGTTGATGGAGACACGAGTACAAACGACACTGTCTTTCTTCTGGCGAATGGCGCGTCGGGAGTAAAGATTAAGACCACCTCCGAAATCAATTTGTTCACGGATGCCTTGACCGTGATCATGAGAGAACTCGCCACAATGATCGTGAGAGATGGCGAGGGAGCAACGCGGTTCGTGAGGCTGAAAATCGAGTCAGCAGCAAACTACCATGATGCGGTTCGTGTCGGGCGAGCTGTTGGAACATCTCCACTGGTGAAGACGGCCATCTTCGGAGGCGATCCGAATTGGGGGAGAGTGCTATCTGCCGTGGGAAATTCGACGGCGAATTATGATCCTTCTCGGGTAGAGTTGAATATCGGGGAGGTCTGTGTCTTCAAGAAGAATGAGCCGCAGAGAGTTGATCAAGTGAAATTGAAAGAGCTTTTTTCAACGAAGGAAATAGAGATGACGGTCAAGTTGAACGCGGGCAGAGAATCGGCTCAGGTGTTCACGTGTGACCTGAGTTATGACTATGTGAAGATCAATGGTGAGTATACCACCTAACTCAAAACAAACTCAGCCAGAGGTCGGTGAGCCTTTGGCTCAAAAGGAAGGAGTCACGTATGGGAAAGTATGAGGAACTTAACCAGCTCATAAGCAGTTTCGAGGCCGACTTTCGCAAGTTCTACGAAAAGCAGAACAAGGCCGCTGGTACGCGCGTACGGAAGCATATGGGTGAACTAAAGAAGTTTGCCCAGGTGATCCGTCAGGAAGTTCAGGAAATGAAACTGAAAATGAAAGAGGAAGGCAAGCAGTAGTAGTTTGTCCAAGTCCCTTATCCTAAGAGGATGGCAGGAGGGGGCTTAAGTAATTCTTAGTGAGGGAGTTGCTCGGGCGGTCCGGTCGCCAATGCCTGAACCCGCCCTTGTCCCTTTTGTCTCGTGAATCGGTGGAGACGGAAACACTACGCTTCCGTTGGGGTGTCAAAAAAGTTTGTCAGGGAGCCTTCTTCGTTTCTGTCGAGTCCCCCCGGTGTATATCAATCATGTTGAGAGATTCAAGGTAATTGGTACGCTGGGGTTCTTTCAGTTCCACAAATTTTCTTGCAATCTCCCTTAGCCTTTGCGATGTTTCTGCGATCATTGCCAAACCCTTCTCAACTCTTTCATAGTTACCGTCCTTGAGTGCCTTCTGTGCCATGTCGAGTGAGAGGAAAATGACATTCAACGGATTGTTGATTTCGTGGCCGACTGTTGCTGCCAGTTCGAGGAGAGCCACGCGCCTCGTAAGGTCGCGGACCTCGTTTTGAAGTGCTCTGACTCTAATGCCGCTTTCGACCCGTGCGAGGATTTCGGGGTGTGGAGCGGGCTTTGTGATGTAGTCATCCGCACCCGCTTTGAGGCCGCGAATCTCATCGTTGATCTCGCCGCGTGCCGTGAGCATGATTATGTACGTGTATTTGAGATTGGGATCGTTCCTGATTCGCTTTGAAAGTTCCTCCCCGTCCATTACCGGCATTGTCCAGTCTACAATCATCACGTCCGGTTGAATCTTGCGTGCCATTTCGAGCGCTTCGCTACCGTCCGAGGCTTCGTGCAGTTCGCACCCCAATTTGGAAACCACTCTGCGCAGTATCATTCGTGCACCACGATCGTCATCCGCAATGAGTATCTTCGCTTTCATCGGTGGTTCCTGATCATGTCCGGTTTGCAATGCACATGACCCTTATTCTGGGGTTTTCTTGAGAAGTTGATAATACCGCAAGATGACTCTCTGGTATTCCGGGGGGAAGTTCTTTCGAATGAGTCTCAATAATTCCTGCTCTTGCTCGGAATTGGAGTTAGAGAGATTGAGTTGGGCGGGGCTCTGCTGAAAGATATTCTTCCCGGCTTTTGAGAGTCGAACATTTTCGTAGTTCTGCTGATTAATCGATCTTGAAGCATCGAGCATCCGTGTGAGTATCTTGTTCTGCCTCTGGATCGTCTGCTGGGTGATGTTCTTGTTCTGCATGTCCCGTTCGACTTTCTTCATGTCGCTTGAAATGGCATTCAAATCGCCGAGCACGCGGTCTCGAGATTCAGATTGCTCAAACTCATGGTTCAATTGTTCGAGTGATTTTCGAATTATGCCTTGCTGGGCTGCAAGTCTCGACAGTTCGGCCTGCTGCTGCATTGTGAGTCCACCGCGCTGACCTAGTTGTCCCGTCAGGGCGTTGAGACCTTGCTGCTGACCGGCAAGCTGCTGCAGCTGCTGGAGAAGTGAAGGGAAGTTGCCGGCTCCGCCCTGTCCATTCATCATTGACTGAAGCGTACTCTGTATGGACATCACTGCTTCATTCATCGAACCCATCGCGTTCTTCTGCGAACCGGTGGCAGAGCTAGTCTGTCCGTACCTATTCTGAAGTTGCTTCAGCGCATCATTCATCTGCGAGTAAGCATCACCAATCCGGCGCCCCATCTGCGGGGTGACCATGAAACTCTTGTCGGATAGCTGCGTCATCTGCTGAGCCGCGTTGTTCAACTGCTGCATCAGCTCGTATTGCTTTTTTGCAAGAGATCGAGCGCCAGGAGAGTAAGTCTCAATCGATTGATTGGACTGCGTGCGGAGTTCTTCCTGTTCCTTGGAGATCTGCAGCAAATTCTGCTGAGCCTTGCGCAATGTATTGACGGTTTCCCTTTCCTGGTTTTGGAGCATCTGTTTTTGAGTTTCTGAAAGTTGCTGCTGGAATTTTTGAAGAGACGAAGCTATCTGCTTTTGTGACTCGGCTGAATTGGAGAATTGACCTTGTGAAAGCTGCTGTTCAGATGCCTGCATTTTCTGAGTGACCTGACTGTTCTGAAGCTCCTGGCTGGCCTGATCGAGTTTATTTATCGGCATTTCCTTGGAGAACTGGCTCATCAGCTTTCTCAGATCGGACATTACCTTATTTGTCCTCGAAAACTCTTTCTGGACTTCGCTCTGTCTGTCTGAAAGCTCTCGCTTCACTTCCGCATTGTTCGAATCTGCCTCAGCGGTGGATTTCCTCAGGCTATCCTGCTGATTGATCATCTGAGCAGTTCTTTGCTGAAGTTCATCCAGCTTCTGTTCGATCTCCACACGTTTGATTAGACTCAACGTGCGTTCGATACTCTGCCTGAGCATTTCTTCATTCACCTTGAAGTTCTGTACAGCCTGACGCACCTGGTCCGGATTGAGCGAGTTGATTGCCCGTTGCAGCCTTTGCAGCGCCGCCTGGAATTCAGGAGAGTTGATTTCCTGGATAGCTTTTTGCAGTTCAAGATATTTGTCCAGCGTCTTCGGTGAAAGAAGCTTGTTCTTGAGCATCTTTTCCGTCATTGACTCTGCTTGCTTTTTTATGTCCTCAATCTTTTTCTGCAGACTGTCGAATTTCCGGACCGTGTTCTGCATTTTCTTCTTTTGTTCCCAAGTCATCTGCTTGTTCAGAGTCTTCATGTCTTCGGACATCTGCTGGAATTGCTGGTTCAGGTTGTCAGAGAGGTTGAGAGCCTGTTCTGTCCTGGAAATCAATTCACTGTGTTCACTGTCCGCCTGTGCAAACGCCTCGTTAAGAGAAGGAAGTCTGACGGTGTACTCGCTGCTATTTGTTGCCTGTGGACCGTTTACCATGTCGTTGTCAAATACTGTCGCATGATAGCTAATGACGTCCTCCGGCACGAGGTTGAGAGGATTCAAGTCCCAGGTATATGAGACGTCTTGCTTGCCGGGTCCCTTGGAAGGAAGCGCAATCTCAATCAAATGGTAATTCTTCTCCGGAGGGACGTACTTTGAGCTGATGAGCCTATATTCCAACAAAAGTTTTGTGAAGCCGTAATCATCACTTATCACAATCCTCAACGGTAGCTGCAAGTCCCTGTTTAGATTAACATCCCTTCCGGGATAAACTATCTGACAGGTTGGATACTGGTCTGCCACTGCCTGGATACTATACCTGATCGGGTCCCGGTTCCTCAGACTATCCACATCCAGCAATCTCAACGAATAGGTAGCGCTGTGAGTCACCCAAAAACTCCCGCTGGCTGAATTTCCATCCACGGCAAGCTGAAGCCGTGCGCCATTTGTCGCATTTGTATCACTCCCGAATTCAATCCATGCACTATTCAAATTCTTGTTTGCCGTGAGAGTATATTCTGCTCTCGTTCCGATAAGTGCAGTAAAATCTCCAATATCGGGATCCAGATTCTCCGTTCCCTTACCCGTGTATGATGGATACACCAATCTTACCAAGAAGGATTGTACAATCGGCAGGTCGACGACTTTGACGCGGTAGTACTCACTTTTCTCGCTGCCGACCTGCACAAAATACTCCAGGGGACTTCGGACGTTCGGCAGGCTGAAATCGTATTCACCGGTTGAAGTTTCTTTCACCTGATGTCGCTCGAAATCTTCCTCGCCTACGTATCTGTCAAGAAAGGTGACAAACAAAGGAAACCGTCCGGCAGCCGCAAGCCCGAGTTTGACCTTTGCCTTCAGCGTATCGCCTCGTGACAATTCGGTATTGCCCGGTTGTACGTTAATCAAAAAGGCTGGCGGGGAAACGTATTTGTAAGAAAAGTTTGCGACCTTAATAATTGAAGAAGGAATTTTCGTGGGCAGCAATAAAAATAGAATGATCCCGAGGCCAAACGTCCCCGCAAAGTACAGCTCCGTTTTTTTTCCGACACGATATCTTAAAGTAGATGCAACCGGAAAACGAGCAGCGGTAGCGAAGATGGACTCAATGTAAGCGTCAGCAAGTTCCCGGGAATGGAATTCCGTCGGATGTTGTGTCATCAGATCTACTGCGTTTCTCAGTCTGTCTCTCAATTCGGGAAACGAATCACCAACCTCAAGCGCAATAGCTGCAATGTCCTCATTCCTGGGGACTCTCAGATAGCGTATTACGCTTCGGACCAGGAATTCTTCTGCAACATAGAAAAGTGTAAACAGAGACACGAAGAAGAGAACGGTTCGTCCCGCGACTCCGAAGTTGAAGACCAGTTCAAGGATTCCAGAACCGGCGAGGATGGCAATAGCCGCGGCGATGACCAGCACACACCCGTTCCACACCTCTGAACGGATTTTCCTCTTGTATGCCCGTCGTAGCGATCTCAGCACTTCATGCTCGGATGTATTGGCGCGGATCATCTTCAGTATCTCAGTGGGTCAGTGCCCAATAAATGATATTGGTGCCAAATTGCATGGCTTCTGTTCGCTTTGGCTCCGGATCGTGATGCACCTCAGGCGGATCCCAACCATCGGAAGTGTTGCTTTCTGCCGTGTAGAAAACTGCGAGTCGGTCGCCGATAAAAATCCCGTAACCCATCGGAGACTGCTTGTCTCCCCAATCGTGAGTCTGCGGTGTTCCGTTCGGGAAATTGAACACACAGTGGTACAGCCCGTATGAAAAGGGAAGAGGGAAAAGCGATTTTTCGGGAAAGACCCTCCTTATTTCCCTTATGAAGGAATCATTCATTCCGTAATCATCGTCGGCATACAGGAAGCCGCCATCGTTCAGGTAGCGGCGAAGCCTGCCTGCCTGGGCATCAGTGAAATGTATATTGCCGTGTCCGGTGAGAAAGAGGAAAGGATACGAAAATATCTCATCGCTGTTGATGTCGGCGAAGTGGTAATTCGCAGAAACATCGAGCTTGGTGAAGTCCTTCACAAACTTAAGCAAAGTCGGTTCTTCGAGCGGACCGTTATACCAATCACCGCCGCCATCGTATTGAAGGCGGGCAATTCTAAATGCACTCGGGCTCGACGTCTCACTGCTCCTGGACGTGAGAGGTTGCGCCGAGGCACTGCAGACCTTTCCTGCCACAAATAGAGCCGCAAGAAGTCCAAACACCAGCTTCTTCATCGAGTGAAATCTAAAGAAGCCTCTTTGGAGATTCAAGATAAGTACAGCCTCAACCGCTGCGAGGTTTGCCTGTATGAATCTTGAAATTCACGGCTCTGGAAGATAGATTCCACTACAGATGAACAAGAACCACAGTTTTCTATTAAGGCTACTCTGGTCTAACCTTGCAAGAAAATTCTATCTCGCTGCCGTAATCCTAATCGCGCTTTTCTCCGTGATGAATTGGATCGTGATGCCATGGTATGTCCGTGATGGTGGAACAGTGCGGGTGCCGGATGTGGTGGGCATGCACGCCTCAGAAGCGAAGGTGGCACTGGATACGTCCGGCGTGCAGTTTGAGATGGGCTCGACGGAATCAAGCAGGGAGCCAATAAACACTGTCCTCTCGCAAAATCCGGAAGGACATTCGATAGTCAAGCGAGGAAGAAGAGTTTACGTCGTGTTGAGCGCGGGTGTAGAAAAGGCTTCTGTGCCTGACTTGCGAGGCCATTCGGAGCGTGAAGCCCAATTCATGCTTGAGCGAGCGGGCTTAGTAGTCGGAACGATCACCTACGATTCGTCAAGTAATTTTCCGGCGAACGTTGTGATGTCCCAAACGGTTCCACCGAACGCATCTATCCCTAACGGAAGTGCCGTGTCGCTGGTGGTATCGTCGGGGGCAGTATTGGCAGGTGAAGTCTCAGTACCCGACCTTGTGGGACATCCTCTCCCGGAAGCCCAAAGACTGCTCTTTACTTCCGGGCTTGCTCTCGGGAAGGTTGTCTTTCAGCCGAACAGCCGCCTTGTACCAAATACCGTGCTGGAACAATATCCGCGGTCGCACGCCATCGTCGCGAAAGGTACCAGTATTAACCTTTACGTCTCTGCTTTACCGAACCAAACCGGACCTCCACAGGAATGACTTACAAGGTAGCACCATCCGTACTAGCCGCAGATTTCACTAAGCTGGATGAGCAAGTCAAATGTGCCGAAAAGGGTGGAGCTGATTGGCTTCACCTTGATATCATGGACGGCCACTTCGTACCAAACATGACTTTCGGGCCGATGATCGTTTCCGTCATCAACAAAATGTCTGACCTGCATCTTGACGTCCACCTTATGATCGATAACCCAGATTCGTACCTGGAAGACTTTGTTGACGCTGGCGCTGATTCCCTTACGGTCCACTATGAAGCTGTCGTCCACCTCAACAGGACGATCAACCACATCAAGAGTCTTGGCATAGAGGCGGGGGTTGCAATCAACCCATCAACCCCGACAGACAGTCTGAAGGAAATCATTAGCGACGCCGATCTTGTCCTGGTAATGTCCGTGAATGCCGGATTCGGTGGGCAGAAATTCATCGAAAGTTCGTACCGGAAACTATCGGAAGTCAGATCAATGATCCCGAAGGGAAGGGCCATCCATGTCGAAGTTGACGGCGGAGTCACTCCGGAAAATGCAGGCAGGCTGGTCGAATGCGGGGCTAATGTGCTGGTTGCGGGTACTTCGATCTTTAAGGCACCAGACATCGTCGCCGCGATAAGTAGAATGAAGTCTGCAAAAGAATTCTAGTGAATGAATGGTTAGTAGCGGTGGATAGCCAAAAGCCGATGCAAGAGAGTTGTGTGTGAAATGAAGGTACACGTCATTGATTTGAACTTCTTTACTCCAGGAACGATCGCGGCGTACCTGGTAGAGGAAAATTCCGATCTCTTATTGATCGAGACGGGACCAGATTCCGTTTTTCAAAACCTTGTTAAATCTCTGAAAGAACTGGGACTTGCGCCGCGCGATATTAAGCATGTATTTGTGACTCACATTCATCTGGACCATGCTGGAGCAGCGTGGCATTTTGCTGAGAGTGGCTCCAAGATCTACGTCCATCCGAACGGCGCGAGGCATCTTGAGAATCCTGAAAAGCTGCTGATCTCAGCGGAGAAAATATACAAGGACAAGATGAAGTATCTCTGGGGAAGCGTAAAACCGATCCCTGGCGAGAGAATTTGGCCGACATCCGATGGTGAAGAGATTTGGATAGGGGATATCAATGTCAAGGTGGTTGATACACAGGGGCATGCGTCACACCACAATACTTATCTCATACAGGGAAATGCCTTCACCGGTGACGTTGGAGGCGTGAGGATAAACCGCGGCCCCATTCTTCCCCCAACTCCGCCTCCCGACATAAATATCGAGGTGTGGCTTGATTCGATAAGAAAGATCCGCCTGATGAACCCTGACGCGATCTATCCTACTCACTTCGGTGAATCGAACGATGTTGGTTCTTATCTGGATGAACTCGAATCGAGACTTCTTGACTGGACAGAGTGGATTGGGAAAAGATTGCGAGAAGGAAAGAACGAAGAGCAAATCACTCCGGAGTTCGAGCATTATGTTGTTGCCGCCTTGGAGCAAGCCGGCTTGACAGGAGAAGAGATAGAGGCATATCGTAATGCAGATCCATTCTGGATGAACGTAGCTGGACTGGTCAGGTATTGGAGGAAACATCGGCTCGTAGGGTAGAATAAGGA
>JAKASW010000381.1 GCA_021818875.1 Bacteroidota bacterium | reverse complement strand
AGGGGTGAGTCAGTTGTGATGCCGGCGCAAAGGAGCGGTCCTCCGCCGCTGGCTGGAAGCTTATCCGCTACATGATGAACGAACTTTTCGGTCACGACGATTTGATTGGAGTAGCCGCCGTAGGTGATTGTCTTCCCGTCCAGCTCCGGCGTGTTGTAAGTAAGGACGGTATGATTCACGCAACAATGCTCAAGACCTCGTCTGCAATTCTCGCATTTGCCGCAGGAGTCAACCATTACGCCGACACCGACCAAATCTCGAAGCCTGAACCGGGAGACATTTCTGCCTACTTCCTTCACTCTTCCCACAATTTCGTGGCCCGGCACCATGGGGTATATTGCATTCCCCCATTCGTTTCTGGCATTGTGAATATCGGAGTGACACACTCCGCAGTAGTGTATTTCCACTAAAACATCGTTTGGTCCGACATCTCGTCTCTCAAAATTGAACGGAACTAGTTCGGAAGTGGCGTTGTGTGCCGCGTACCCTTTGGTTGCTAACATGATGGCTCCTTCATCTCGATATCCATTTAGTTCTGAATTTAACTCGTTCGGTTTTTGTTATTACATTGATAATAATATATTGCTAATCAGCAAACTTCAAACTGGATATTGGAAATATGAAATATGATGTTGTTGTGGTCGGGGCAGGACCCGCCGGACTTTCGGCTGCCGTAGAGATGAAGAGAAAAGGACTATCCACTCTCGTGCTTGACAAGGGTAGTATCGTGAACTCGATTCAGAATTTCCCGCCCAGCATGATCTTTTTTTCCACGGTGGAGCTGCTTGAGATAGCGGGAATTCCTTTCGTGGCGAGCTCGCCACATCCCACTCGAATTGATGCGGTAAACTATTATTCACGAGTGGCGGGCTCAAACCGCATCGAATTCAGAGGCAATTCGAGAGTCCTCTGCGTCAATCGAATCTCGAACGGAGCCGATTCGTTTCAGGTAGAAGTGAAGAATGAAGTTACATCTGAAGTGAATTTCTTCGCAGCAGAGAAGGTGGTCGTTTCCACCGGTTTCTATGACCATCCGAACTTGCTCGGCGTTCCCGGGGAAACCCTGCCACATGTCTCACATTATTATAACGAACCTGGCCGACACTTCGGGCAGCGAGTTGTGATCATCGGAGGTAAAAACAGTGCTGTCGAAGCTGCACTCGATCTTTACAGGCACGGAGTCGCGGTGGTACTGGTACATAGAGGAGATTCGCTGGGCAAGAGCGTCAAATACTGGATACTACCCGATATTGAAAACCGCATAAAGAATCACGAGATTACTGCATTCTTTAACACCCGTGTTCTTGAGATAAACCCCGCCGGTATCATGGTTGACGTAAAGGGAAGAACGGAGAATATTGGTTGTGACTTTGTCTATGCTCTCACCGGTTATCATCCTGACATAAGCTTCCTGCGGGAGGTTGGAATTGATGTCGATGCGCAAACGGGAATTCCGGGTCATAATCCGAAAACTCTGGAGTCAAAAGTTCCCGGTGTTTATGTTGCCGGTTCGATCGTTGCCGGATACGATTGCAACAAAATATTCATCGAAAACGGCAGGGAGCACGGTAAACTAATAGCTGCAGACATGGTGAGATGATGGTACTTCACATAAACGAAGAAGAGGTCGGAGAACTTGTCGGTATGTCCGATGCGATCACGGCTGTAGAATCGGTTGGCAAATCGATGACCGCCGGCGATACTGTCTTTCTTCCACGCGCAAGGCTGCGGATGGGAAATGGGTTTCTGCATCTGATGCCTGCCTCACTTGAACCCGAAGGCTATTTCGGGTTCAAGTCATACACAAGCTTTCAGGGGAGAGTCAGGTTCTTCGTTAATCTGTTCGACGGCCGAAACGGAGATCTACTGGCGATGATCGAGGCCGACAAGCTTGGTCAACTCCGGACCGGCGCAGCAAGCGGTGTCGCGACGAGAGTACTTGCCCGGAAATCGTCGAAGACACTCGGCATTATCGGATCCGGATATCAGGCGGAGACTCAAGTGACCGCTGCACTCGCGGTACACAAATTCCTTTCCGTCAAAGTCTTCAGCCGTAGCTATGATCGTGCGGAGCGTTTTTGTGAACGAATGGGCAAGGTAAGCGGTTTCAACCTCGACGCAGTAAACAAGATAGAAAATGCGGCGTCCTCAGACGTTGTCGTCACGGTCACGAGCGCCACTTCCCCCGTATTGTTCAAGGAGATGGTGAAGGCCGGCTGCCACATAAACGCAGTTGGCGGGAACATGCTCGTCAGGCGCGAACTCGACGAGCGAATCGTCGATATGGCAGATACGATTGTTATAGACAGCATTGAGCAGGGCAAGCTTGAATGCGGCGACTTTGTCCCGTCAATCGACAAAGGAAAGCTCCACTGGGACAGCGTCCTGGAATTCCGCGACCTGTTCAATGGCAGGGCGACCAGGTTGTCGGAAACCGATGTGACTCTCTTCAAATCTCAGGGGATTGGACCGTGGGATGTCGCACTTGCAAAGGTAGTCTACGAGAGGGCACTCCAGCAGAAGATGGGGAAACAGATCGACCTGTGAGCGGCAAAAAGACAAACCTGCTGGGGAAATCTGAAGAAGAGCTGAAACAATTTTTTGCAGACATTGGGGAACCATCCTATCGTGGTACACAGATGTTCGGCCGGATGTACCAAAAGCGGGTCCGGGATTTTGACGCCATGACGGGATTTTCAAAATCCCTTAGACATCAATTGTCGGAGATGGCGGAGATAAAATATCCCGAATTAGTCGAAAGCCGGCAGTCAGGTGCAGATGGCACGACGAAACTCCTTCTCGGTTTGCATGACGGCAGCAAAATTGAAACCGTATTAATACCGAGAGAAAAATCACCGGAGGAAGCCGGGTCCTTGCGAGAGACTGTCTGCGTTTCAACACAGGTCGGCTGCCCGCTTGACTGTAAGTTCTGCGCAACGGGAGCCATGAAATTTTCCCGCAATCTGAATCCGGGCGAAATAATTTCGCAGGTGCTGATTGCACAGCTTCTTGCCAGGAGACGAATCACCAATGTCGTCTTCATGGGAATGGGCGAGCCTCTCCTGAACATCGATGCGGTAAGAACGGTCATCAGGATTCTGACTGATGACAAATCCGTCAACATTCGCGCGAAAGGGATCACCGTTTCAACGGCCGGTGTGCCGGATAAGATAAAGATGCTTGCGGATGAGAAGATAAAATTCAGACTCGCTTTCTCCTTGCACAGTCTGGATGAGGACGTGAGATCTCTCCTGATGCCGGTAAACAAAAAATACCCTCTCGCACGCCTGTTGCCTGAGATAAAAGAGTTTGCCCGCATCCGTCATGATCGTATCACCTTTGAATACATACTTTTCGATGGCCTGAACGACACAAGCGAAGACGTGAAGAGACTCGTAAAACTGTCCGGTCAGATTCCGATGAAAATCAATCAGA
>JAKASW010000380.1 GCA_021818875.1 Bacteroidota bacterium | reverse complement strand
ACATGGATCGCTTTATTCGGGGGCTCGAGGGTAACGGCCACCGCCAGGAATGAGCGCGGGCGCAGGGTATAAACATGGCAGTTAATTCCCATCAAATAAATAAAGGAGTGGATCGCAGAAGGGCGCGAGTAGGCATGCTATATGTCATCGACTGCTCTTTTTCATCAGCAATGTTTCTTCCAGATGAAAAATCTGAGGAGGTTAGAAACTTCTTCAAGCGTCGAACCCCGGACGATAGAATTTATATACCAATTCTTTGGTGGTATGAGACGGTTAGTGTGCTCAATACCTCTTTGAAAAGGGACAGGATACAACATACCGATGCTGAGGAAACGCTTGCTCTATTCGGTGCGATGAGGTTTATTACTGACTCCGAGTATGGGACACAGTTTTCCAAAGAATTGTATGAGTTAGCTCAAGTGTACCACGTTACGCCTTACGACGCTGTGTGCTTAGAACTTACGAAGAGGACGAAAGCGAAGCTAAAGAGTCATGATGAAAACCTGTTGACTGCGGCGAGAAAGATTGGTGCAATTTGAAGTCCACGAAGACGTTCTGCAGAAAGTGGTGGAGCTTTGCTCCGCTGTGGAGTATTTAGCTACACAGCCATTCTCACAACGGCTAAGGCAGTAGGGCACGCAGATTTCTCGTGTGCCCGATGATGCCTCACTCTTCCTGGAAACATGCCGATTTGGGGTTGCTACTGCGTTGCTTCAAGCTGCTTCATTTGCGCAGGCGTATATCCGAGCGCTTTGAAGTCCATGACTCCGCTTTTCGAATGGCAGGAGCTGCACGAGAGTCCGACTTTCTTCACACCATGGTTCACTGAAATATAGGATGTCCCGGGCACCTGCATCGCCATCCATTCGCCACTCCACTTGAGTCCCATTGCCTCGTACGGCTTCATGCCGGCATCAATCGCCGCAGTCACGTTGCCGGTCTTGTTGTAGACTTCGCGGTTAGGCGCGAGCAGTAACGGGAACTGCGCCATCTGAGGATTGTCTTTCAGAAAAGCCATACCGGGCGCCTGCCACATTTTCAGCTTCTTGTCGAAGAGCATCACCTGTGTCAATGCTCTGACTGGAAAAATCTTAGCACCCGGTGTGTTAACGTTGGAAGTTTCGAAAGCCATCCAGCTCTGCGCATTCTTATTGTCTTTCGTGTTTGGTATGCGCCATATATATGATGGGTGTCCCATTCTGATCGAATCGGTCGGCACATACAAACCGTGGATTGCCGGTATCTTGTCGTATCTGGAGAGTTCGCTGTAAGCGCCATTGACATTATCCTTCACCGGCTTTCCCCAGTTCTCATAAACTATCCCGCTTGCCTCGGGTATGTGGCAAGTCTGACAAGCGAGTTTTTGGGTATGTTCGTTCAATACCTCGGCGTTCTTCCCGGCATGCGGGTCCTCCCCATGACATTTCGAGCAGGTAACAGGCACATCCGGCAGATCGTTCGCCACCATGTCGGATTCGTACTGACCCTTCGCAATCTTATGATGCACAGTCACATGGCAGGTAAGACAACTAAGACCCGCTGCCGCGTGAACATCGTTCGCGGCATTGTACGGCGTCCCTCTCTTGTAATCATCCGACAGAGCGTGCTCATGACATCGCAGGCACGCCGCATTTGTCGGTGTCCGGGTGATACTAAGAGCTGCGGTAAGAGACGTATCTTCTCCCCAGTGAACGCCGGTGGAATCCTTCACCAAAGTGGCTCGCGCCTGCCAGTTATACTTGCTCGCGTGACAAACAAGGCAATCGACAGTATTCTCCTGAGCTTCGGTGGCCCGGCTCCCAGGCATAACGGGTTGAGAAAGAGAGCCGATGTGGCAAAGGCCGCAACCGGATGCCTGCACGGTCGCTTTCCCTTTTGTCGATGCAGTCCAGTTAGAAGGTGAAGTAGATCCGGCAAGTGCACACTCCCGGTTAGCCATTCCCCACCACGAGCTGTCCGGAAGCCCCTGCACGTTCCTTACAGGCGACGCCAGATACCAGTGGGCAGTATGCACGATTTCGTCCAACGCATCCTGG
The DNA here is from genome assembly GCA_021818875.1 of Bacteroidota bacterium. GTDB lineage: Bacteria > Bacteroidota > Ignavibacteria > Kryptoniales > JAKASW01 > JAKASW01. The sequence goes on along the minus strand of JAKASW010000380.1, from coordinate 1,407 downwards.
TGGCACATTGCACAGGTTTGCGCTCCCTGATAACCGTTTTCCTTGATAAAATCATTACCTGGGTGTACCCACTTTTTAAGTAATCCTGAATTTTGTTGAGCGAGCACGGTTCCTCCGAAAAAGAGGACCATTCCAATAATAATGACCTTGCCTCTCATGAATTTTTGTTTCCTTTTTGAAGGTTGCTGAATGAGAAATATTTCCAACTCTTAGGCTATGCAGGAAGCGTGCCATAATACACTTCAAAATTACTGAGTAATATCATGCTGACTGAAGACTGTGGTATTTTGCGCGGTGTAGATTGTGGTCATACTACTCTGTCAAAATATTCAACATGATGACCTACAATTGGACTCAGCGGGATATTCTGTTTGCCCGTAAGTCATGCCAAAAGGGATGACGAGTCCAATGATCTCTAACAACCCGTAGTTTTGGAATCGAAATAATGGGTGGAGACTGGAGCCGCATCGAAACATACTTATCGAAGCCGGCGTACTACGCCTTGTAAAAGAGTGATTGGAATTGGACACAAAACTTGATCGGTGTTCCACTGGGAAAATCCAGGAGGTTACAAATGAAGAAGAAGATATTGACGGCTTTACCATTCATATTGATAGCCGCGACGGTCGGCGCAGCGTTTCCCCAAACAAGATGTGTTTGGATCGAAAAGATCGAAGGTGACAAAGGGACTCAGAGGATAGGCCTGTCTGCCCGCGTTGTAAAGCTTTTCGCAACTCCCGGTGCAAATTTCGATCTCAATGGCATGAGATTGACCTTTGACACACTATTGATCGTTGCGAAGAATGGCTCAACGATCACACTTAAAGACAGCACCGGCAACGGTGAAACCGTCATACGTGGTGGAAAATTCAATGAGCGGATGGATCAGGAAACGCCTCGCCACAATCATTTGATCGTCGAAGAGTCAGATAGTGGAGAGCCTCCCAGGATCTCAAAGCTCCGTGTCGAGTCGGTTGAGGCAGTCGGTGTTTTGCTCGCAATGATGGGCTCGAAGAACTGCGATCATGATATCGACAGGATCGAATCCGCACTATACCGCGGCGGCGTCCTTTATGTTCGCGGCTACAAGAAGAACTCAAGGCTGTGGATGTATGTGAATTAAAAGCCTACTTCTCGCAGTTCAACATCCATCTTATCCCGTACTTATCGCGCAAATTGCCGTGCCATGCTCCCCAGAACTGCTTCTGGAAAGGCTCACCGACTTTTCCTCCTTGGGCAAGCTGATCGAAGATTTTCTTCCCCGCTTCAGAATCCGAAACATCGAGGGACAGTGCGGCATCTCCACTTCCTGCATCTGTCTCAACCGGCCCTCTCGAAATAATATCCGATGCCATAATGGTAATGCCTCCGAACTCCAGCGTTGCATGCAGCACTTTGTTATGGAAT
>JAKASW010000379.1 GCA_021818875.1 Bacteroidota bacterium | reverse complement strand
GGGTATCAACGGCTGTGTTAGGCGATTGTGGGGTGAACTGAGCCGAGGGGGCCAATCCCTGGTAGTTGAGTCCGTTCCAGAAATTCGGATTTGCGATACTGAAATTACCTCCAAGTCCGGTTTGCCCGTTCACGCCGCTGCCGTAAAGGGCAACAAACGAGCCAGGGTCACGGTAGAAAGTGTTCTCGATGGAGCCAAAAAACCTGATCTTTTCTGAAACGATCGGCGTGCTTATCGTGCCGACATAATCCGAGTAACCATAGGAATAAGTACCCAAAGCCTTAGTACCCCGCTTTGTGAAGTTGTCGGTCTCCGCCTGGAAAGAAATATTCAACTTTTGTCCACCGGTTCGCAGCTCCGTGCTGACGATACCTGCGCTGGCTCCCCCGTATTCAGCAGGGTAACCGCCGGTCATGACCTGAATTTGCTCCACCGATTCTTGTGGAATTGTGACGGCGCTGCCACCGTAAACTGGATCGGTGACGGTGACTCCGTTGAGAGTGTAGCCTGTTGCGTCGGGTCGAGATCCTCTTATGTAAACCTGGTTATTGCGCAGTATGACACCGGGCTGAAGCGCGGCTACTTGCGTCATGTCCCGAAGCGGGATCGAGTTCAGGGAACTGCCGTTAATGATTCGGGTCTCGTTGGTCGCAGATTTTTCGATCAAAGGTCGCTGAGCGATTATGGTTACAGGCGCAACCTGCACGGCGCTTTTCGTCAAACTGAAGTTCGCATCGGTCGTCAAACCTTCATTAACGAAAATATTCGATATTCGAACGGGTTGGTAACCTATGTAGGACGCTTCGAGCGTATAAGTCCCGACTCCTACCTGAAGAATGTCGTATATGCCATTTACATCAGTTGTCGCACCGCGTGTGGTACCTATCAACCGTACTGTGGCACCAATCAACGGCTCACCGGTCTCTTTGTCCACAACCTTCCCATGAATCTTGCCAGCCGCAAATAGCGCTGCCGGCATCAAAGCTATGAGAAGCGTTGCAAGTAAAAGCTTAACTCTCATGGTTTACCTCCTTGAGTGTGACATTTGTCCCGACAAAAAAAGGTCTTCCGGCGTCTTAGACCCGGATGAATCTGTCGGGTAACTTATGGATGAACATGAAGGGAACGGATATGGAAAACCTCTAACAACCAGCAAAAAGCCTCCAGATTAGAATTTGCTAAATTGTTCCTGTGGGAGTAAGGAAGGGGAATTGCGGGCCAGACTCTTTGCCTATAGTGGAACACTCAAAATGAATTCTGCAACACGACGCCAACCAACATCAGCCCGTAAAGATCAGCAAACCGCTTCCTGCTCCCATTTATGAAACACGTATGATCTCCGGATGAGAGGAGACCATAAAAGGTAAATTACACTGCGCCGCCACGTATATTTGCGGCTATGCTTTCATTTGTAATTTTGTAGGTTCTTGCGAAGCACGACAACTGCGAAAATTCGATGCAATATAATCTGCGGTCTCTACTTTGTCAAGCGAGGAACCAAGAAATTTTACTGACCCGCGAGGCGAATTCTATGATTATTCATCGGCAGAACCCTTGAAATTAAGCAGCCGCCTGTTCCACTGGCTCATGGGATCCACCGTTCCCCAAATCGAAATAAAAAAAGTGGCTGCCGTGGAAATCCGACCCGGCAGCCACTTCCGAAGATACGAGGATTGCCCCTCTAATTTCAGTGTTCAGAGTTTCACAGACTTGACCTCAAATACTCCGTCCACCTTCGATATCTCCTTCAACACAGATTCAGGTATGTCGTTATCGACGCTCATGATCGTTATTGCTTTCTCTCCTGGCGCAGATCGACCGAGCGACATCCCTGCAATGTTAACTTTCGCTGCAGCAAGGAGGCTCCCAACGGCGGCGAGCATTCCCGGTCTGTCAATATTGGAATAAAACATTAGCCTGCCTTCGGGAATAATCTCGAAGTGAAACTGGTCAATCCCGACTATCCTCATCTCTTTCTCACTGAAGACCGTCCCCGACACTGTCCTTTCCTCACGCTCGGTTTGAACATCGATGGTGAGCAGGTACGGATACTGTTCACCATCCTGCTCTTTCTTTTCACTCAGTGCCATTCCCATTTCTCTTGCGATGACGGAAGCGTTGACGAAATTGACCGGAGCATACATAAGCTTGTCCAGCATCCCTTTCAGAACTGCCGTAGATAGAAGCTGCGAAGAATTCTGAAGCAGTGTACCACGATATGTTGCCGTTATGGACTTTACCTTGCCCGAGAGAAGCTGGGCTTGCAATGATCCGATTCTTTCAGCCAGCACAAGATAAGCGCGAAGCTCGTCGCTGACAGCAGTCTGGTAGTCGATAATATTCACTGCGCCTGCAATCCCTCTTCCTTTGAAGAAGTCCACAAGCTGTTCACCGATCTGTTTTGCTACCTTTTCCTGCGCCTCTTCAGTGGATGCACCGAGATGAGGCGTCGCAATCACCTTCGGATGTTTCAAAAGCGGATTGTCAACCGGAGGTTCTTTCACGAATACGTCGAATGCTGCTCCCGCCACTCTGCCGCTTTCAAGCGCCTTGAGCAACGCCTGCTCATCGATAATGCCGCCTCTTGCACAGTTGACAACACGCAATCCTTGCTTGCACATCGAGAACGCACGATCACCAAGTATGCCTTTAGTTTCCTCAGTTAGCGGGGTGTGAACCGTAATGAAGTCCGATCTGCGATAGACTTCGTCCAGTGCCACCATCTCCAGCCCGAGCTTCGAAGCGGCATCGAGCGACAGCAAAGGATCATAACCGATCACGCTCATGCCGAACCCCTTCGCCCTGAACGCCACTTCCCTTCCTACTTTGCCAAGTCCGATGACGCCGAGAGTTTTCCCGAACAGCTCCGTGCCGGTATACTTCTTTCTGTCCCATTTGCCGTTCTGCAACGATTGGAACGCCTGGGGTATGTTGCGCGAGAGAGACATCATGAGTGCCATGGTATGCTCGGCGGTAGAGACCGTGTTCCCGCCGGGCGTGTTCATCACCACTATTCCTTTGCGGGTCGCCGCGCCGACGTCGATGTTATCGACACCTGCGCCGGCGCGACCGATGACCTTCATCTGGTTCGCTTCGGCGATGATGTCTGCAGTTACCTTCGTTCCGCTTCGGACAATCAGGGCATCATAACTTCCGATGATCTTCTTGATCTCATCCGCCGGCAACCCCGGCTTCGCATCGACCTGGACTCCCTCCTTGGAAAGTATATCGGTGCAAACTTGTTCGATTAGATCGGTGATCAGGACCTTCATTTCACCGCCTCCATCTTAGGAGTTTCAACAGCCTCTCTGCTATACTTAGCAAATGTCCTTTGAACTGCTGCAACACCGGCACCGGGCTCAAATTTGAAATTCAGGTCGTGTAACGTCCATTCGAGCGCGGCGACGACACCGACGATATCCACTTCATCATAATAACCGAGATGGGACACCCTG
>JAKASW010000378.1 GCA_021818875.1 Bacteroidota bacterium | reverse complement strand
GCACCGGTACGATATGAATTAACGACTATCATCTCATAAATGCGATAGCACCTTTGGGTGGTTACAAGCAAAGTGGTGTTGGAAGAGAACTTGGCACCTATGGGTTCGAAGAATACACGCAGGCGAAACATATCCACGTCGCTGTGGCTCCGAGAAAGTCGAAATTCTGGTACGACCTTCTCATCGAGTGAGAATCAATAGGACCAACAGCGACTATGAACAGTCCCAACGAGATTCCCTTCAGAAAGCTTAGGGCTTAAAATCACGACCATAGCTTGCATCCTTCCTTGACTCAAAAAGTCTTTGTCCAGGCAGAGCGTGCTCCATAGTGGCCATTCACAATCCCTTCTCCAAACCGATGTAATGGGTACCAAATTTATTCGCCAACGATAAGTAGATTCCAAACCTGAAGCACTATTCGCGTCTTACCCGCCCCGTAGGCAAGTCAATCTACGCGACGCATAGATAATTGTCAAGTTTGAATCTTCCTGAGGGAGACCTTATATTTTTTCCAGAAATGCGCGTTTTCCTTTTCGTACCATGCTTTGTCGATCAACTCTTTCCGAATGTGGCCGCCGGCACAATCAAGGTACTGAGGCATCTCGGTTGCGATGTCTTTTTTCCGGAAAAACAAACCTGCTGCGGTCAGCCTGCTTATAACTCCGGTTACACCGATGAAGCACGTCTCATCGCGATGCACGAAGTGAACGCTTTCATGCAATACGAGTCCCCGGACAAGAACGGAAGCACAATCAAGTTCGAGGCTGAAAGAGACTACGTTGTCGGTCCGTCCGGATCCTGCGTCGCGATGATCAGAAGCTTCTACCCCGACCTCATTAGCGATGATCCACGATACAAGGACGTGAAGGAGAAATTCACCAGCCGCGTTTTCGAGCTGACTGAGTTTATCTCGAAGGTCATCGGAGTCGATAACTTCAGCGGAAAGTTAGAAGCATCCGTATCGTACCATGACTCCTGTCATGGTCTCCGGGAGCTGAACATCAAGAGTGAGCCCCGGGAAATATTGAAGAGGATAGACGGTCTCAAGCTGGCAGAGATTCCATATAACGATGTATGTTGCGGCTTCGGCGGAACTTTTTCAGTGAAATTTCCCGATATATCTGTCGCGATGGCAGACGAGAAACTCAGGAACTTCGCAAGCACGGGTGCCGATATTCTCGTTTCATCAGACACGAGCTGCTTGATGCACCTGCAAGGCCGCGCAAGACGCACAGGGACAGCAAAACGATTCGCACATATCGCCGAGATCATGGCGGAAAGCATCTCCTGATGGAGCTTGAATCCCGTAATTTCAAGCGCCTCTACAAGAGGCAGATCAATAATCAGACTCTTCGCGCAAACCTGAGCAAGGCGACATTACAGGCAGTCGGCAACAGGGCAGAATCGTTCAGGGAAATCGATTTTGAATTCCTGCGAGAACGTGCAAAGCAGGTGAAACAAGAGGCGATTTCAAACCTCAACGGATATCTTTCTCAATACCAGGACGCCGCGCAACGCAACGGCTGCAAATTCTTCTTCGCGCAGTCGGCAGAAACCGCCAGAGCTTATGTGCTTGGCCTTGCTCTCAAACATAATGTCCGTACCATAGTAAAATCTAAATCGATGGTGACGGAAGAAATTGAGGTCGTTCCCTTCCTAATGAGGCACGGCATCGAAACAATAGAGACGGACCTCGGTGAGTATATAGTCCAGCTTGCCGGTGAGAAACCATCACACATAACGACTCCGGCCATTCACAAGTCACGAGACGAGATCGCGGCGCTGTTCCATGATAAACTAGGCTCCGCTGTGAATTCCGATCCTAAGTTCCTTACAGCGGAGGCAAGAAGAGTCCTGAGAGAGAAATTTCTATCAGCCGATATGGGAATATCGGGCGCAAACTTTCTTGTTGCCGAAACCGGTGACGCGGTGATCGTAGAAAATGAAGGAAATGCACGGCTCTCGACATCCGCGGTAAGATTGCACGTCATAGTAACGGGCATTGAGAAGGTGATCCCCAAGTTTTCCGACTTGAGAGTCTTCATGAGGCTACTGGCGAGAAGCAGCACCGGACAGAAGCTGACAAGTTATATCTCGATAATTCGCGGCCCAAGAAGAGAAAGCGAAAAGGACGGCCCGGAAGAAGTTCACGTTGTTCTCGTCGACAACGGAAGAAGCAGTCTCCTCGGTACCGAGTACCAGGAAGTCTTGCATTGCATACGGTGTGGAGCATGCCTGAATGTTTGTCCGGTCTACCGGAATATCGGTGGCCATGCTTACGGGTCGGTGTACCCGGGTCCGATCGGATCACTCGTTACGCCACTCTATTTTGGGGAGAAGCACTCACCGGACCTTCCGTTTGCCTCATCGCTATGCGGGAATTGCACAGAGGTCTGCCCTGTCGGGATCGAAATCCACCATCATCTTCTCTCTCTCCGCCGTGATATAGTAAATATCAATCACTCAAAACGGGAGAGGTTTCTCTTCAAGAGCTACAGGAAAGCTGTACTGCGTCCGGGCCGGTACGAATTGTTCGGAAGCGTTGCGCGCGTTCTATCAAAGTTCGGCTTGCTGAACTCAGTAATGAAAGGTTGGACAACAACCCGTGAATTGCCGGTGTTCCCAAAGCAATCTTTCAGAGAGATTTATAGATCCGATAAGGAATTCTTGAATCTGCCCGCCGGCAGACGAGCACATTACTAAAGTCAGTGTCACTTGTTAGATTTATGGAAAACAACGGTCTGCTTATGGAAGACGATCGCGAGAAAATATTTGCAGCTGTAAGGAAAGGTCTGCATGGGCAGGAGAAGTTCGAAGCCAGGAGAGACAGCAGGTCTCCTTTGCTTTCACCGATTCCTCCTGACTTCGATTCTGCGCTCTCACGGTTCAGCCGGGAACTGAAGAGAATTGGAGGCCAAGCCGAGATATTGAACACTCGGGAATCCATAACTGCATTCGTCGCCGGCAACATCAATGATGGTACGGCAGTATTTGTCTATGATGAAGTTCGTGATATCGTTCAACCGTCGCTTTCAGCTATTCCTAAGCTGACGAAGACTACGTTTTCTTCCGAGCTCAATCCCGGTTACGACAAACGGGACGTCTCGATATTTGATGCGGTGTTTGCTCCTTGTGTTGCATGCGTGGCCGAAACGGGGACGGTTGTGCTCCGCACTGAAGCACGTCTTCCTGCGGCGCTCGCCACAAAGCTGTTCATTATATCGCACCCCGACCAACTTGTACCATCGCTTGACGAGATATTCACCGCGAAATTCAGTAATTTCAGCGGCAGCAATTTGTTCTTTATTACGGGTACGGGCTGCACAGCAGATATGGAAGAGGAATTGGTTACCGGCGTTCACGGGCCGAAAGAAGTCTACGTAGTGTTTATTCAGTCAGAAGTGACATTTGTATAATGAGACCGAGAAAACTCGAAACTCTAAACCCTGATTCTAACCAAATCTCGA
>JAKASW010000377.1 GCA_021818875.1 Bacteroidota bacterium | reverse complement strand
CACAGGTTACTTGCATTTCTGTACATGGAAGAAAAGAACTATCCTGCAGCTTATGGAATCTATTCCTGGCTCGATAACCATCTGTCATCGGGCGGAGCTGAGCTTCTTTCTTTTGCGGACAGGGCATTCAACGATGGCTCGTACAAACCGGCGGCCGACGCGTATCGGGAGGTGTCGGAAACGGCAAAAGACCGTTCCATCATCGCGAAGGCTCTTATGGGATATGCCTATTCACTCCGGAAGATGGGGACGCATGATTATTCCGAAGATGATCTTCCGTGCTCGACAACGGATAGCCTCAAAGAACTGAATGCCTCGCTTGCGACTTTCTTGGATGTTGTTAACGACTACGGCAACTCCCAATATGCCGGACCTGCCGCGATGAACTCAATCGAAATAGAGATGGATTACTTTCATAATTTTCCTCTGGCGGAACGATTTCTATCGCAATACAGGCAATTGCTCCTACCTTTTGGAAATGCTGTTCCAGTTCTGCGAGCGCGGTTGTACATCATGGAAGGAAATCTCAAAGCAGCTTTGTCGGAGGCACTCACCACCCTGGAGATTACCAAAGCTGAAGCCGATCCATATTATGACCGGCTGCAATTCGAAGCTGCTCTTTCATTGTACTATATGGGTTTATTTGACAGCTCTTCTTACTATTTGAAGAAGATCAGTGAAGATCCGTCCTCAGATGCCGCAAACGATGCGATCAGACTCAATGATCTTATTGACGATAATAAGGGAAACCCGGATGCACTCAAGGAGTACGCGAGCGCTCAAGCGATGGAGATCTCGGACCGCGTCCCCCAGGCAGCTGCGACGCTGGAGAGTATCCTCAAGAGCTATCCCCAGGTACCGCTGGCTGCCAACGCCAGGTTTGATCTCGCCTCCGAATTTTGTAGGATGGGAAATGTCAAAGCCGCGCTTCAAAATTATTCTGAGCTTGCCGCAGATAGTTTGGGAATTTTTGCCGACCATGCTCAGTTAAGAATTTGTGTGATCTATGAAAAGACTCTTCACGACAAGGCGAAGGCAATTTCCGAATATGAAAGCTTTCTTAGTAGGTTCCCGAATTCGATTTATCAAAACAGGGTCCGAGAAATGTTGCAGGGACTTCTCGGCCCAAATTCATAGCTGGAAGATGATACGATGAAGAAGATGATTTTTTGTTTGGTGATGCTGCTTGCAGTGACCGCTCTGGCGCAGGACAAGCTGCTGATATACATGGACATGAAGCAGACTAACGACCTGAAAGCCTATGGGGTTGCTTATTACGCTCTCCAACACGGCGTAGAAGTGGACTGGCTGCTGAATTATCGCGGTGGATCGTTCATGATGGATTACAGCGGCGACATTGCGACTCAATGTATGATCCGCGGCGTGGCGTTCGACAAACTGTCTGCGGCAGATGCAGCACAAATCTATGCACTCATTCAAAGTCCTGATGAGAACATGGACGTCGTCAGGCTCGAAAAGGCGCCGAAGATAGCTGTATATATTCCACCGAATTACCGACCGTGGGACGACGCTGTGACACTGGCTTTACAATATGCACAGATTCCGTACACACAGGTCTGGGATAGGCAGGTTCTGGACGGAGATATAAACAAGTTCGACTGGCTGCACCTGCATCATGAAGATTTCACCGGGCAATACGGGAAATTCTACGCAGCTTATCATAATGCGCCATGGTACATCCAGGAAGTTGCAATGGACGAGAAGGAAGCGAAGGAGCTTGGATTCAAGAATGTTCCCGATGAGAAGAAAGCCGTCGCCCAGGCGATAAAGAACTACGTCGGACGAGGAGGATTCCTGTTCGCGATGTGCTCTGCCACCGAGACACTCGATATTGCACTGGCCGCGCAGCACATCAATATAACATCGCCTATCTTTTCGGGCGGAATCCCGCCGACTCCCGATGCAAATCAAAAACTCGACTACGCCAATTGTCTTGCGTTTCAAAATTTCAAGCTGGTGGAGAATCCGTATGTGTACGCGTTCTCTAATATTAACGATCCGCCGAACGACATGGTACAGTTCCGCGATCCAGCGACAGACTATTTTACTCTGTTCAAGTTTTCCGCCAAGTACGATCCCGTGCCGACAATGTTGACACAGGACCAGGTCAACGTAATTCATAATTTCATGGGGCAGACAACCTCCTTCAAGAAAAGTCTGCTCAAGCCGGATGACATCATACTGGCTCAGAAGGAGGGGACCGATGAGGTCAAATATATCCACGGGGACTTCGGTAAGGGAACTTGGACATTCCTCGGCGGGCACGATCCGGCAGCATACGAGCATTTAGTTGGAGATCCGCCGACCGACCTTGCACTTCACAAAGATTCGCCGGGCTACCGGCTCATACTTAACAATGTGCTTTTCCCGGCGGCGCAGAGAAAGCCACTGAAGACGTAAAGCTACTTTACCAGTCTTCTGTGCTCCACCATGATGCATCGGTTCATCACTACCTTCAATCCGCTTTCAGCAGCCAATCTGGCAGCCTCCTGGTTTTTAATTCCCAGCTGCATCCATAGTGTGCGAGCTTTGGCATCGACTGCGTCACGCGCAGTCTCATCCATGAATTCACTTCTCCGAAAAACATCCGCAATGTCGATCTGACGGCCGATGCTTTTAAGAGTAGGATAACATTTCCGTTCAAGGACAGTTTCGTATTTCGGGTTGACAGGGATTACTTCGTATCCATGTTTGATGAGATACTGCATTATCATGTTGCTGTCGCGGAAGGTATTCGTGGACGCTCCGATCACCGCAATGGTACGGGCTTGGATTAGAAGGTTGCGGAGGTCTGCGTCGTCGATGATAAAAGCGTCAGTCACTTGTAGCGTACATTCACGTTTCGTGCAGCATAGGCATCGTCTAAGCGGCGTACCTGGGTCGTTGTGGGCGCTGACCTCGGCATCTCAGGAGACGAGATGGATTCTTCGTCGATCTCGAGTAAAGCTTCTGCGAATGAGTCCAGCGTTTCTTTGGTTTCGGTCTCTGTCGGCTCGATCATCAAGGCTTCATGGACGATCAACGGAAAGTAAATTGTCGGGGCATGGAACCCGTAATCCAAAAGTCTCTTCGCGATGTCGAGAGCCTTCACGCCGCGGTTCTTCTGTGTATCTGCCGACAGAACGAATTCGTGCATCGGGGTTGCATCGTATGGGAGCTCAAACTTGTTTTTAAGTTTCGACAGCAGGTAATTGGCATTTATCACGGCGTTGATGCTGTTGTTCTTCAACCCGTCCGCTCCATGAGAAAGGATGTACGTGTAAGCCCGCACGTGCATCCCGAAATTTCCGAAGAACGAGTGAATTTTCCCGATACTATGTGGTTTGTCATAGTTCAGGACATACTTCTCGCCGCTTCTTCCTTTCACCGGTTCGCCCATTTCAATCTTTTCAATAACCGGCACAGGCAGGAGTTCTTTCAGTTTCTGGTTCACGGCGACCGGTCCGGATCGGAA
>JAKASW010000376.1 GCA_021818875.1 Bacteroidota bacterium | reverse complement strand
GCTTCAGCGGTGATGTCTCGCTGAGGATTAGCCAGCATTTCGTATCCTACCATGAACTTCTTGATTGTTGCAGAACGAAGAAGCGGAGGGTAGAAGTGGATATGGAAATGCCACTCGTCATGCACCGCGCCATCTGTGGGAGCCTGGTGTATCCCCGACGAATACGGGAACGAGGTCTCGAACAAATTGTCATACCTTACCAGCAGGTCTTTCAATGATGCGGCGAGCGCGGCCGTTTCCGGTTTGTTGAGTGCGGGAAGATCCGGTATGTGTCTCTTCGGAATAATGAGTGCCTCGAATGGCCACGTCGCCCAGAATGGAACAACGGCAGCAAAAGCATCATTCTCATTTATGATACGGTCACCGGCTGTCGATTCCAATTTCATGTAGTCGCAAAGGAGGCAGCTTCCTTTTTCTCTTTTGTACGTCAGAAGCTGCTTCATCTCTTTCGACGGTTCGACCGGAATTGTACTTTCTGCCCAGATCTGGCAGTGTGGATGCGGGTTGCTGCAACCCATTATCTCACCCTTATTTTCAAATATCTGGACATAGTTTATTTCATCCAGCTCTCCGAGTCTCAAATATTCTTCTCTCCAGACATTCACAACTTCCTCTATTGCAAGAGGGTCCATCTCCGCCAGCGTCAAATCATGTCTCCCAGAAAAACAGATGACGCGGCATATTCCCTTCTCAGATTCGGCCCGAATCAAATCATGCTCATCGAAATTGTAATCAGGCGTTTCTCTCGAAAGACTGCTGTAGTCGTTGTCAAAAACAAACGTCGAAGAATAGTCGGGATTGTGTTCGCCGTTTGCCCGGAGGTTTCCGGGACAAAGATAGCAAGCAGGATCATACGTTGGCAAAGATGGTACAGTCGGTCTTTCGACCTTGCCCAGCCACGGTCTCCTCAGGCGACCCGGCGAAACTAGAATCCATTCACCTGTAAGGGGGTTGAATCTGCGATGCGTATGAGAAAGAAAGTCTTTACTCTTCATGGTTATTCATTCGATTCGTACCGGGCATCAGTCGGCACTCGTACATAGGCGGAACTCTTCCGATTTTCCGAAGGTAGGTTTCTCCAATGGCCCTTTTGAATTCCTTCACTGCGCCGGTTTGCACGAGGTTCAGAGTGCAACCTCCGAATCCGCCTCCCATCATTCTTGCTCCGAGCACACCGTCAATTTGTGCAGTCGCGTCAACAAGCAGATCCAGCTCCGGGCATGTCACTTCATATTTGCTTTTCAGACCTTCATGCGAGGCATACATGAGCGTGCCGAGGCCGGAGTAATCGTCTTGAAGAAGACAGTTGCGAGCCCCTTTGACTCTCGCATTCTCTTCAAGTACATAACTGCATCGTTTGTACACGACTGAATCCATCTCATCCCTGCAAAGCTCCAGCTCTTCGCGGGTAACTTCGCGAAGAGATTTGACATTTGCACCGTGGTTCCTGATTGCTGCGACCCCGGCTTCACATTCCGAACGCCTCACGTTATACTCCGAAGCCGCGAGACTGTGTTTGACTCCGGTATCGCAGAGTACGAATCGCAGATCCTCTCGAGCAAATGGTATATACTCGTATTCTAAACTGCGGCAATCGAGAAGGAGAACCGACTCCTGCCTGCTGAGAAGGTTGGCGAACTGGTCCATGATGCCGCATCGAACCCCGACAAATTCGTTCTCCGACTTCTGGGCAAGCCTCGCAAGTTCGACGCGTTCAATGCCTAAATCCAACGTCTTGTTAAGTGCGAAAGCCAATCCAGCTTCGACAGCCGCCGACGAAGATAGCCCCGATCCGATTGGAATATCTCCGGCGTATACGCAATTGAAACCATTCACTCGATGGCCGGCTTTCGTCAGGACTTCCACTATCCCGATCAAATAATTCGCCCACGGTTTGTCGGATTTCACGGGATTACGCGAATCGAAGCGGTGGCTCTCTCCAAAATCCAGGGAAGTAATCGAAGACTCAGAACCTGCTGCAGGTGCTACAGCAAAGTAAACTGCGCGATCAATTGCAGACGGGAGGACAAAACCGTCGTTGTAATCGGTATGCTCGCCGATGAGGTTTATTCGGCCAGGAGACCTGACCATGAGGATCTTCTCATTGGCACCATGCAGTCTTATGAACTCTTTTCTTACGAGATTTGATATACTTGAATTCTGTTCCACAACCTAGTACTCCGGATACTCACGTTGCACGTCGGGCATTTTGCACATGCTAGTTCTCGACCAGCGGGATAAGTTTCGACGGATTGGCAACAATGGTGAGCGTTGCCGCTTTGAGACCATTCCCCGTGGCTTTGAGAGTAATGTCGCCCGGTTTTCTGTCAGATAAAATTATAACTGCGCACTTGCCGTTAAATAGCATCCGCTTGTAGTTACCGTCCGGATACTTGTCGGCTTCGTGGCTACTTGGATTGCCGTTGCCCACACCGATGATCTGGCCTTCACCTTCGGCCGCGAAGTGGATCAGATTATCGGCTGTCGGAACTTCCCTGCCATGCGAATCGAGTACGCTGACAGCAACAACGGCAGCGCCTTCTCCGTTGGCAAGGATCGTGTCCCGGTCAGGCGTGAGCTTTATGGAAACAGGTTTGCCGGTCGTCTCCTCTTTCGTAACCAGCATTTTGCCATCTCTCCATCCATGTGCTTCAAGTGTACCAGGTTCATAGTTCACAGACCACTGGACGTGCGAGTCCTTCTTCATGATCCGGGTCCCAAGACTCTTTCCGTTCAGAAAAAGCTCAACGCTATCACAATTGCTGAAGCACCAGACATCAATCGGACGCCCCACACTATCGGGCCAGTTCCAATGGGGGAAAATATGCAGGACGCTCTTGTTGCTCCACCAGGACTGGTAGTAGTAGAAATTGTTCTTCGGGAAACCGCACACGTCCATGATCCCAAAATTGGAATTTATATCCGGCCATCTGTAAGGTGTAGGCTCTCCGCGATAGTCGAAGCCTGTCCAGACGAAACCGCCGGAGAGAAACTTCCGCGCGTCATAGAACGACCACCATTGCTCGGCAGTCTCGCCCCATGGTGGGTTGTTAGTGTCGTAATCAGTTACATACCCGTCGGTCGTATCTGTTGCGTACACGCCCCGTGTGGAAACGGTACTTGCCGTCTCTGTGCCGACCAGAGGCTGGTCCGGATGCTGCCGGTGATATTTATCGATATCTTCGAGGTGGTAGTTAAACCCGCGAACGGGTATGACACTATTCACGGCGTGAGCATACGCATCACCATCATTAGCAGCCATCGTGCAAGTCCTCGATGGGTCTAATTCCTTCTGAATTCTTATCAACGTCTTCGCTATCCGGACTCCAATAGGCGTATCCTGGACTCCCCACTCTTCGTTGCCAATTGACCATATAATCACCGATGGGTGGTTTCTGTCGCGGCGAATCTCTCTCTCGAATTGTGAAATGTATTCAGGTGAGCTGTTGAGCAGTCTGTTTTCGTCCATAACCATCATACCGAGTAGAT
>JAKASW010000041.1 GCA_021818875.1 Bacteroidota bacterium | reverse complement strand
ATCTAACAGGTCTGATGTGGCTGCTCAAATTATAGAGGACATATTGATTTCTTCCGAACAGGTACATGGGGATATGTCCGGCACCGATCAACTGAACTCCGAGGTCCCCGGCAAATGGCTGGCGGATCGCATCCAGCACTTTCCCTGGAAGTTGAAGGAGATCGTAACTGTCGCTGGGCATGTTCAGGACATAGACTGTACCATTAAGGTATGGCACTCTCATCAAAACAGAGAAATCATAATCTTTGCGAGAAAGGGTGACGTCACGGGTTTCAGGCCACGTCGTGGCTTCGATCCCCGGAAATGTGAAAGATCTGTCTGCACTGAGAAGCGTTTCACGGAAGCCCTGGAAGAGTCCGAACCTCGAAGAGCGCACCTGACCATGATACGGAAGCAAGTTCAAAACATTCTTAAACTCCGTGCCTTCATCTGCAAGCTTCCTCCAAAGTTCGAATGTCATGAAGACATCTTTGCCGTCCTTCAACCGACTGAGCAGCTCGTTGGCAAGATCGGGATCCTTTGCCGAATTCAGGCAGAAGATTGCAATCTTGCTTTCGTTGGGAAAAGTGGCGACCGGGTCGATTGGGATCCCCGCCATACCGAGATAACCGAAAATATTATACTCCCCCGTTGAACCGTACGGAAGGTACATTGGCACCCCGCGCGGGTTCCCTTTAAGCAAACCGGCAACTCGATCAAATTCCGGAAGCTTCGAGATGAAATCGGGATACACGTCGCTCGAAGGATTGCTCGGCCAAAGCTGCCCCGCTGCCCACAGAATAATCTCAGGTGATCGAGCGAACACCGCCTGCCATACCTGGGCGTTATAGTCTGCCGAGTGACCTTCCATTCCGTAATTGTCGAGCCATGAGCCGACCCACTTCGACGGATCCACGCTTGCGTCCCATCGTTGAAATATGTACCCGCTGTAGATGGGAATATGCTGGTGCTGAGTTTCCGGAACACGAGTTTCAATTCCAATAGCAAACTTGTCGAATTGATGAATTTCGTCGTAAACATCATATCCATTCTCTCCGAAACACTCGTACCAGTTCGGGAACTTTATTATCACCTGTACTTTCGGATTCACTTCTTTGGCGGCATCGATTATGTATTTCTTTGATTGTCTCAGAATTAGTTTCGTACGATATTCTGCCCAGGTTTCGTTGCCACGAGCCGCGACGTTTTGGGGATTGGTAGCCGTTGTAAACAACCAGTCATCGAGTATGATCTTGTTAAAGACTTGCGCCAGCCCGCGCATACGCTGGCTGAGCGACTCGAGGTCAGTTTGGTTGTTGTAATCGGACGGTCCGCCACTCGGTGAAACCGCGACCATGGCACCTTCCGCCGTTATGCCCATTGCGTTGAATTCCTTTTTCAATTCTTTCAACAGGGGAACGTCCTCTGAGCCACCTCGCCCCGCTCCATCAAGGTAGACCTTCACCGGTTTTACCGGAGCGAAGTATTCCATAGTTTTCTTAAACTCTGCAGGATCGGCAAGAAGACGGTGGACATCATACGATGTGAAGAATATTGCATACTTCACATTGTGCCAACCCTGAGATTCCTGGGGACCGGTCTGCGCAAAAGATATGCGTGAGGACAGCGAGATCAATCCAATAAATGACACAAAACAACCCACAAGGGTTAACTTACGTTTCATTGCTTGCTCCGATCTAACTTCTCGGCTCTCACTATCATGGCAGTCCTTATTAAGGTTCATGTTCCATTGCGGCCGTTCCAACGCGAAACGTGACTCTACCCTTCCGCTTGGGGCTGAGGTTAACAGTCCTCAGCCCCAATTTACCAGAAGGAGAAGACAAATATCCTTGTTCTCCCAAGGCTGTTTAGGAGTTTAACTACTGAACAGCCTCAAAACGAATTCTTACTTGATTAGCATCATCTTCTTGACGTTGGTAAAGCTGCCTGCATGGAGGCGGTAGAAATACACACCGCTGGCAAGCTTCGCACCGTTGAACGTCGCGACGTGCACGCCGGCGGCCTCGTGACCGGAAGCAAGTACAGCAACCTTCTCACCAAGAACGTTGTAGATTACCAGGCTTACGTTGGCACCACCCAGAGGCACAGAATAATCGATCTGCGTAGTCGGGTTGAACGGATTCGGGTAGTTTTGCGCAAGCGAAAAAGTATTTGCGATCGCCGGGCGGGTAGTAACAGCCGTGAGCGAATGCTGGTAGGCGTTCATAACATCCTGGAACGCGACCTGAGGATTATAACTTGCCATCTCAGAATTGTTCCAGATGAGAGAACCGATTGGATAGCCGTCGATGGCGGAAATGTGAGACGTCTGGCTGAAATTCTCGGTGAAGTCAGTAAACTTGGATATACCAACCTGAACGCCTGGGTCAGTCTGGGTAATCGTATCACTCGGCACGCCATTGACAAGGCCGGGAACGGTTGCTGAGCTATAATCACCATAAATGTACGCAGTGCTGTCGATGTTGCCTGCACTTGTCCATCTCGGATCACCCCACTGATTCTGATTCCATTGTGCCATTGCCGGGACGGTTACTGCCGGATCGACTATTCCCGGCGTCACAGTACCAGGGTCCTCTGTGCTATCGTCCAATTCAACGAGCCCACCACCATTGGCTGGCGAGTAAGCTTTGAAGAGAGCCTGCGTGCGGGAGTTCATCCACATGCCGGGCACGTTCTGAATCGGGAACGGAGTTAGCGTATCGCCGGCCCATGTCAAATATGACGGAAGAGCATTGAAAGCAGCTCCGGTGCGTGGATCTGTCGCCATCTCATACGTTGGTGACTGGTAATACCCGCTGACAAGCGACGGACTATAATAGTTAATGTTATCAGCCACGAAAATCTGCAGCTTATTCAAAGCAAGAGATGATGACACGTTTGTCGTGTCACCGTTTATCATGAATTGAGGATTTACAACCAAACCGTTGTGCTGAAGTTGCCAGGGACTATTCAGCGTATCGATGTTGATTGTACTCATAAACTGCTTATCTGGATCCTGCCCGCTGTTCGTCACGTTGGTATCCTCCCCAACCCAGTTCTGGTTGATGAAGATGTTGTTCGTGATGTATTCATGATATTTGTAAGGAGACAGCATCCAGTACTTCCGATTATTGATGATGGTATTATGATTGATGTACGTGAAATCGGTCATCTCGTTTTGCTGGAGGAAAAGAAGTCCACCCGTTGTGAACGTACAATTATCGACCCACAGAGTGTCAATTGGATTTTTGTCCGAGAACAGTCTCGAACTCCACCACTGGCTCGCATCAAACATGTTCCTAAAGTACGAGTTGGTTATATAGATGTCCGAGCCGTAAGGCCAGCCTCCGATACCCGAGGTGGCACCAAAGAGCGAACCATAGTCAAACTCAAAGACGCAATTATTTATGGTAAGTCTCTGAGGCAATTGGTTCATTGTCCCGAGTTGGAACAACCACCAATCCCTAAAGCCGTCCAACTGCATTTCACTCCAGTAGACATTGTTGATGTTAAGGCTTCCATAAACTTGATTCATCCCAAGGTCCACGCCTTGCGTCGGGACCATAAGTATCATGGGTTTTTCTGTAGCGGTTGGATCATTCGGATTCGGAACACCGACGATAGAGAGTGTCCCGTTCGGATCAGTGACCTGGATAACCGCAAATTGATAGTACACCTCACCCTCGTAGAGCGCGTACACCCGGTTGGAATTTACACGCGCACCAGATGATGTAGTATCACCGTTGATCGTGGCTTCCAACAATCCGTTGTTGGTTGTGCCATTAAGCGCGTCGCCCGGGATAAAAATGGTGTCCTGGCTCGCGGGCGCCGAGATGCCCGTTTGATTTACCTTTCCAAAGTGAAAACGGGCGGCGGCATCGGCATAACCGACCAATGCCACACCCAAGAAAAGGGTCAGCAAAATTCTTAGCTTCATGGTTTCTCCTTCTAAGCTTTGGTTCTTATGTGTTGTTTTGTAAACAAGAATCCTCTTAGGTGGTTGGAAGAAAAAGGATCCCGGAGAAAGAGGCCCTGCTCCGGTTCCTTTCCGTTTTTTTGGTCCCAGCTTAATCATCCTCCTCTCTATTTTCGATCAATAATTGAAAGTGAGTCCCAGTTGTAAGATCCACCCGTACAATTGTTCGTCGGTCGGCAACGCGCCAGATGCGTAGGTGTTGCCGCCGTTGATATACGTCGGGTGGACAAAATAATAATGATCCGTATGGTTAGTTAGATTTGTCGCGTTGAAATAAACGGAGAAGTATCTATCGATTTGCTGCTTCAACGCCACGTCTAACAAAAACACATTCCCGAAATAGTTGTTCTCCAGATTGAACTTGGTATCGACTCCTTCCAGAACTGATCCCTGAAGCTGAGCCGACAACCGTGCACTGAAACCCGAGTTGTTCCATCCCAATACCGCATTGTAAATAGCCTTCGGCTGATTCAACAGCGGCCCTTCCGTGCTCTGAAAGCGAAGAGTATCTACGGGTCTCGCGAAAGTACCTCCGGTATAGAATCCGAACCATGGATAATATTCGGTTGAACCCATTACAGTGTAGTTGAGATCCAAAACTAACCCACTCAACAATCCAGGTAAGTACCAGAGACGGGTCTGCCATGCCACCTCGAAACCTCGCAGGTATGCCTGATTTACCTCATTCATCGGGATGGTCACGGTCGAATTAACATCGGAAGCCGATTTGACGTAACTTAAGTCAAAATAATCAAGAGGGGGAAGTCGATTCAGAACAGCCGATGGTGCATCCATGATGACGCGCGTGGTTCCGAGTGACACAAATGGCATATAGCTGATATCGTAAACCAAATTACTGATATCCTTATAGAAACCGTCGACGGTGATTAGCCCTAAGTACGTGCTTCTGATTGAAAACCCAATATCATAGTTCGATGCAGTGGCCTCAGAGAGGTATGGGTTATTAAGTGCCGACACGGAAGCGATGCTCAGTTCAACGAGAGGTGAGATCTGGTTGAAACTGGGCAACGAAGCGCTTTCATAAGCAGCACCACGGAACTGTATTTGGTCATTATCAGTGCTGTATATGACGTTCACCGAAGGGAACCAATGGTGGATGTTTCGTTTTACAGTGACTAAAGTTGGGGGCTGGCCCGACAGGCCATTTTGATTCGAAGCGTTGAGGTCTATGTGGTACGCGCTGATTTGCGTCGCATCCTGCTGGTATCGCGCTCCACCCACGACAGTCAAACTTCGCCCCATCCGGATTGTCGCCATCCCGTAGCCTGCCGAAGTATATTCCTTATCAATATAGTTCCCGCTATAATCGGCCGGCCCATACTGCCAAAAGGCCTTTGGATACTTGCTATAGAATAGGCTCTGCATGCTAACGAGCTGTGAGGCATTGAAACCGGGACCTATTGGATAACCTAACAAGTTAGTTCGCGTATAGGCGGGATTTACAAATGGGTACGCGACAACGCCGAACTGATTACTTACTGTCGTTCCATTAAGTGCGCCAATCAAGTTGACCAAATCAGCCCTGTTGCCCGCACCGGCACCATATTCTATATAGGGATAAATTTGCGAGCCTGCTGATGTACGGTCTCGAGCTTTATAAAGGCCTCCGATTTTGAATCCTAGCGAAACATCCCTGGAAAGAGCAAGCGGTACCTGCCAATTAGCCTTCGCCAGGTAGTCTTTGTCAAGATTCTCAGCGTTGCTTATATCCATGTTACTCAGAGTAGTATTTGGTGACTTAGGATTAAGAACGCCCATGTAATTAAGCAGAGGCAGCGGACTGGCGTAAATAGTTTGAGACGGGGAGGGTCCGTTGACGTTCGTCTGGTTGATAGTGAAACTCTGTCCGTTCGGCTGGTAGCTGTTTGCCGTCGTAAAAGCGAGAGTAATAGGCAACCGAGTCTGACCAAGATTAAACGATGCTTTGAGTATGCTTGTCCCTTCATTTGTTCTTGTTGTACTATCGGTAATGACGTCTTGAAAGGTACCGACACTGGCAAAGGCAGAAATGTTATCAAATTGTGTCATCCCGTCAACCTGTTGCTCATACAAATTGAAAAGCTTCAGGTCTACTAAGTTCGACTCGTAGTCCAGCACTAAAGCGCCACCGTAGTCCTGACGACCGAGATTATTGTCGATGAGTGAAGCAGAGTTCGTATTGATGAAGAACAAATTACTGGCGGTGCCGGCGGAATGGGTCGGACCGGAGTAACCTATGTTCGCCTCATCGTATGGAAGCTGTAGTTGCTGATAACTTCCTCGCAGCATGACGCCAAACCTGCCGTCAAAATATCGATTGCTAAGTCTCACAGAAACATCGTAATTGTTGAAAGAGCTTCTAACATGGTTGTAGCCACCGTCTCCCGATACATTGAAGCGAAATCCTTCCGGTGCGGTAGCAAGTCCCAGGTTTGCTGTACCACCCAACTCGTCCGGATCCATATCGGGCGTCAGCGTCTTGTAAAGCTCAACGCTGCTAATGAGATTGTTGCCAAGTAAACTCAAATCGATCGATCTGTCACCTGAGCCCTCGGGTGCCATGGAGACCCCTTCCACCGTTACCCTATTATACTGGGGTGACATCCCACGTATAACGAGGGCATAGCCTTGACCCGCATTTCTGGCTAGAGACACACCCGGAAGTCTGCCAATGGATTCAGCGACGTTTATATCGGGAAGCTCTCGCATCTTTTCGGCAGACACGAAGTTTGCAATCTTGTCGGAGGCCAATTGCTGGTTGATCGCCTGAAGCTGTCCCAATGCCTGGGCAGTAACGACGACTGTCTTGCCACGCACTGCCTTCGGTTCGAGATAGATTGTCAGCGTGGAAGTCTCATTCGATCTGATGTTGACCATTTTAGTCGTCCGCGCGTAACCGACGTAAGTCACAACGACAACGCGCTCTCCCACGGGTGCATTGCTTATGATGAAGTTGCCGTTCACGTCGGTCGAAGCTCCGACGCTCGTTCCCTTGATTAACACGTTTGCTCCCGGCAGGGCTTCCTTCGTCCGGGCATCGACAATTTTACCTTTGAGTATTCCTGAGCCCGAAGCATAAACCACGTTCGCTGCAACAAGAACTACGAACCCAAAACAGAAGAGTATCTTATTTAGGAGTCTGTAGACATCTAGTGACATTGGCTTCTCCCTATTAAGTATTTCGATTTAACAATGCTGACAGGCAACTTATGTTCTCTTTTCATTATCTGAGAGAGTGTTGTGATCTCTATGAAAAGAAGCGGCCGGTCGCAAAGTTGTTTCAAATGCCTGAATGACAAACATCAACACGATGGAGAGGAGAAATATTGATCCGATAAACTCGATCGGACCGATGGCCTGCATCTCACTGATGAACCCCGTCTGCATCCCCTCAGAGTACATTACGAATTCTGCTGCAACTCTGAGAAGGATCACGAATGAAACTATGTACAGCGTGGATTGCACACTCAGCGAGCTGATCTTCTTACTCATCAGGCTTACCGCGAAGACTGCAGAAACTAGCACGGCGAAATACAGAAACATCCTGACAAGCAATAGGCAAAAACCAAAATCCAGCGTCTGAGAAACCGGTATCAGAAGTATTCCGCAGAGTATGAGAACTATCGATGCCATCCTACCTACAAGCAAGAGAGTCCTGTTCGAAGATGAAGGCCTGAGACTCCGGTAGAAATCGTATGTAACCAAAGACGAAGTGCTGCTGAAAATGTCAGCAAACAATGCCATGAGAGCGGAAACGAGAGCCAGTAGGAGGCCGAAGCGCAGCATGTTAGGCAAGGCAGTTCCGGAAAACAAACCGGTAATGGTTTTTCCGTAAAAGAAGCTCGGAACAAAGGATGCTCCGGCCACAAGTAATAGGACCACTGGAACTACCTGGAGGATACCATGAAAAGTTGTCGCCCTCCTCAACGAGCTAACGCTTCGTGCACTCAGCACCCTTTGTAATATCGATTGGTCAGCTCCCCAAAACCAAAACGCTACAGCAGGTAGCACGACAAACAGCCACCCCTCGATTGCTTTAAGGCTTTCCCCACTATGAATTTGCTGGCCCAAAGCCGCGCCTGATATCGGAGACGGTAATGAATTCTTTTGCCCGCTGATCCAAAAGCAGAGAATTGCCAGAACCACGACGATGAGTATGCCCTCGAGGACGCTGGTGTACATTTGTGTCTTCAATCCTCCTATGACCACGTAGATTCCAGCAACGACCATGGTGAACAACAAAAGAGAGAAGGCGTCGATGTGCGAAACTCTTCCGATCAGCAGCCCTCCCAGGACGAGAACCACCAGGAGCTTGATCGCAACGTTACAGAAGACGTAGAGCGCCGACAGATAGAACCTGCTACTACGGCTGAATCTCTTTTCAAAGTATTCGGGCAAAGTACTAATACCCATTTTCAGAAACAGAGGCCCGACTGCGCCTCCAAGAATTACCATCATCAAGGCAGACATCAGACCGTAACCGATAATTACTAGTCTGTTGTCTTGTCCGGGCACAATCAATTCAAGGACGAAGAAACCGGAGATCCAGCTCGTGATGTAGGAACTACCGAGTGCGAGCCAGGGACTGTTGCGACGAGCAAAGAAAAAACCGTCGGCCGTAATTTCTTTAGTTCGGGACAAATAAACGCTCACCGCGATTAGGAAGATGAAAATGAAGAACGACAAAGAGATAGAAGCTGAATAAAAATCGATCAAGTGTTACCGTCTTTTTGTTCTACTCAAACTCGGCGTAGAAATGATCCTGTATAATTACACGTCCATCAGCAGCGTCACAATTAAGGGCAGTGGAAAAAAGCATGACCATGCTTCGTGCCAACTCGTTCAACGCCACTTCGATCCCCGCGGTGTTAGTCAACTGTCGCTGCAACGTCAAAATCACCTGACGTGACGACAGAATGTTTTGTGTGATCCTCGTGATCAGCTGATTAGTCTTAGATAATCACTCGGGTCTCTTGTAGGAACCAATAGAATTTCTGCAACAACCGTACCCTAATCGGCAAATTGAGAAATGAATAGATTTGAAATGATTGAGGGAGAAGATCATTTCAGGTAGGTGGTTTTCACATATATGCCTGTACGCAAGGCATGTTAAAACCACCTATTCAAGTAAATGCAAATAGGAAAACTGATTCGTGGTGGCTCGGTTCGGGTTCACCAGGTCCCGCAAAGTTTCAAAACCCGCGATGGAGCGCAATTCAAATTAGTCCTTTCCGAACCTCCCTGGCTGCAGGCGTTGCAACACTGCAAGATATTTTGTCTCAACGTAAGCCACTACCAACCGATTCAGAATCATAATCGGTCCGGGTATTCTCAATCACCCCTATGGTTTTTTATCCCTAGCCTTCCGCACATGCGGTAAAAGTTTGACGGGTCAATACCCAACTTTCTTGCAGCCTCAGCCTCCGAAGTTGTCTTCTCTTTCACGAAGCTGAAGTACCTGCTCCTGAAAATATCCTCCATCTCGTGCCACTGCAGGATGTCTTCACCGAACCAGAACTCCGGACCTGAAACCGAACCGGTCTTGCTTGGCCGTAGTGCGTTCAGCACGTCTTCCTTCCTTATCTCTCCTGCACACGAAATTAAAAGTCGCTGTACCACGTTCTGAAGTTGTCGGATATTTCCCGGCCAGTCGTAAGACTTCAAGACTTCGATTGAGCCACTATCTATCCGCGGCTTCTCCACCGACATCTGAGCACTGAACTTTTCAAGGAAATATTCAACAAGGCATTGAATATCTTCCATCCTCTCACGAAGCGTGGGTACGTAAATGTATATCACGTTCAGCCGGTAGAACAGATCTTCTCTGAACTTTCTTTCACGGACCGCCTTCTCCAGATCGACGTTGCTCGCTGCTATCACTCTCACGTTAACCCTCA
The DNA here is from genome assembly GCA_021818875.1 of Bacteroidota bacterium. GTDB lineage: Bacteria > Bacteroidota > Ignavibacteria > Kryptoniales > JAKASW01 > JAKASW01. The sequence goes on along the minus strand of JAKASW010000041.1, from coordinate 10,229 downwards.
CTCTGTCGGTCCTGCCGATCTTATCCAGCTCGCCATCCTGGAGTACTCTAAGAAGCTTGACCTGAGAGGCCATTGACAGCTCGCTTATTTCATCGAGAAAGATTGTTCCATTATGTGCAACTTCAAACAGTCCTTTCTTCGTATTCACCGCGCCGGTGAAAGAACCCTTTGTGAATCCGAACAGCTCGCTCTCCGTCAACTCCTGAGGTATACTTCCGGCATTGACTGTTACGAAACTTTCATATTTTCTCTTGCTCAGGTAATGAATGTGGGTCGCTACGTGCTCCTTGCCTGTTCCGGAAGCGCCTGAAATCAGGACCGTGGCATCTGACTGGGCAGCTTTCTCAATTTGTGACAGCAGTTTCTTGACGAGAGAGGAGCCGCCGATGATTCTTTTTTCCTCCAGCACCTTATCGATGGATTGATTGAGCCTGGAGCTTGCTTCTGACTCCTTAATTCTAAGCAACCGTTTCTCGTTGGCATTAAGAATCGAGAGGAGAAGGTCCGTGGGCTGGTAAATGTAATCCCTTATGTCTCCAGGATATTTGGTGCAGTACCATGTTGCGCCGGCATTGATCAGCCGATTGGCAAACTCCAGGTCCGTGACGTTGATAGTCATCTTCGTGACCACTATGATTTGCACGAATATGTCTATGCTCTTTATCTTTCGAATCAATTTCTCTCCAGTCAACGCGCCCACGATCTGGTAATCCATGATGATGACATCGTATTCGCCTTTGTGCTGCGACACTTCCTCGATGGCCGATTGGCCATCCGCCACCACTTTCTCTATTCTTAACTGGTCACTAAATGGCGCAAGTGTCCGTTCGATTCGGTCAACATCGTAAGATTCGTCCTCGATCAGAAGAAGATTAATAAGTGTTGTATTCATCGCTTTGCCTCTGTTGAATTGCTTATCCTGAGAATAAACCGACATCCGCCCCCGCTCAAATTCTCCGCGTCGAGAAGCCAGCCGCACCGTCTCGATATCTCGTAGGCGAGATAACAGCCATAACCATGATGCCGGTCCTCCGTTTTTGTCGAAGTACTTTCAAGAAAGATGCGCTTAACGCCGCTCTCGTCCACTTCCAGCAAACCGCCCTGGATACCGGGTCCATTGTCATCAATTGTCACAACGGAAGTCTTGTCATCGTGGTTGTACTTGGTGGAAATAGTGATAATTGTGGTTTCCTTATCGGAATGGTCGATCGAGTTTTGGATCAGCGGTTCGAAAATCTCCCAGATTACAAATTCATTTATGGGCAACGGAGGAAATCTATCATCGAAATTGAAATTGTATTCCACGGCTTTTACCGGGTTGGAAGTACGTTGGAAAATGGATTTAACTATGAATTTCAACACTTCATTGAGATTGGTCTTGAAGTGCTGGCTTCGGAGGGTGTGAAGGGGCGGGTTGTACCACTTCATGTCGTAGATTACCCTCGCGACAAAGTTGGCATACTTGGAGATCCTGTATTTCGTCTCTTTGAGATTTGTCTCATTCATCTCGTCCAGATCTTCGTTTATAAAGCCCATGACCTTCTCCGCCTTGTGATGGGCGTGATAGATCCTCTTGGTAAAGAGGTTTTCTTTCCTCTGGGTCACTTGCTCCTTAAGGTGTGCCTCCCTCTCATTGTAAAGAAGCTCCCAGGCTTCATCTCTCTCCATTATTGTGTAGGTCGCTATGTAAAACACGAGAAGAAGTCCGATCATCACGAAAGCCGAAAAGATCAGTGCCGTGTTGTTGAAGGTACCCAGAATTTGCCGGGTGATCTCAGAGACGTCGGGATGCATCTTCATATAAACAGCACCGCTATATTCTCCGTACGGTTCCAGCGGGACGTAAACATGAAAGATATTCTCTTTCTCACGGCTGCTCTGAATGAGCTCTGAGCTGACCATCTCATTCCGAATTTTCGAATACTGCAATACGGTCTTGCGGAATACGGGATTGTCATAGTCGCCTTGAAGCCGATGATCATAAAAGTACGAGAAGACTGACCGACCGAGATCCAGTGCAGCAAATGTATTCTTGTACGGGACGATAACACACATCTGTTCAACGTTTCTATCCATCAGCGGCTGCTTGAGAATACTGTTCAGGGCGTGAACGGTACTAGTTTCCCACCTTGCTCTATCCCTGGAATGGCGCGGAGGCTCCGATTCTAAAAGCAATTCAAGTGAAGTTGTCGTAAGGTTCGCTATCTTCTCCACGGAATTTCGCTGGTACCAATCCATTGTTTCCGAGTGGAGATTCCGAAGATTGTTCTCTTCCAACTGGGAGACGAAAAGATGGAACACCACGAGTCCGATGAAAATGAACACCAGGTGCTTCCATCCGAAGTGAATATGTTTGAATTTCTTGATGGATGCCATAGAAAACACCTCCCTTCAGTTCACGACGGGGTAGCCGTCGTTTATCTGCCTGGACGCCTGAACCAAAGCATCCTTGACCGAGATCTCGTGCATCAAAGCTCTGTGAAAGTACTTCGCCATTATTTCCGACAACCTTGTGTAATCCTGGAGAAACGGCCGGTATCTTCCCCACTTCAACATATCATACACCTTTACCAATCCCTTGTGCCTGCGCATGTATTTGCCATCGTGGTACACGCTGTCGTTGACAGGAAGATACCCACCCTCATTCCAAAGTATCTCCTGGTTCTTCTTCTGAAATATGAACTTTATGAACTTGAGAGCTTCTTTCTTTCGTTTTGAAAACTTCGAAATCATCAAGTCCCATCCGCCAAATACGCTCGACGTGGCGTCTCCTATGAAATGCGGGAGGGGGGCGACTCCAATAGCAGGCACTTTAGCCGCCTCATCGGCACTGAAATAGTTATGGTACTGCTTCGGATAACCTTCCCACCCCTTCAGGAAGAGCGCATTATGATCCAGTGCGTATAGGTAACTAGTGTACTCGTTGAATTGTGTAACTTCGGGAGGAGAGAACTTATAATGGTAGATGAAATTCACCAGCAATTGCAAAGCTCTCGCTGCCGGGTAAGTGTCCAGGTTTATTTCAAATTTTTCCGGCAAGACATCACTCCCGGTCGAAGACATCTGAGTTTGCGGATAGAAAATTCTGTCGCTTTCTTTGTTGTCCAGCATCTCATGGAAACAACATAGCATGCCTTCGTACTCAGCACCCGGGAAAACGAATACAGGATCGAGCGTATCGCCACGAGATGTGCGGGTCGATTGATACAGTCTTGAGATTGAGATAAACTGATTCCACGTCAGCCCCTTTTGGATTTCCCGTTCTAATTCCCTTCCCCGTGGAAGAGTACCAATCAAATCTTTCCTGTAATACATAACTCCTTCGTCGAAGATTAGTGGAAAAGCAACAAGACTGTCACCAACGTAGCACGGCCTTAAAGCCAACGTGTCTACCTCTTTGAGGGTCCGCTCGCTGAAATCATGGTTTAACGTGTAAGCCCACTTAGCGAACCGGGGCACCCAGATCATGTCTACGGAAAATATATCGATTCCACTGTTCCGGCTTCGCAAGGCGCTTGTGAGTATCTCTTTGCGGTCATCCGTTGTGAATTCATTCAACGGCAAATTCTTGGGCACCACTTCAATCTTCCCTTTGTTAAGCTCGTTAAATTCCCGAATTATTTTAAGTTGAGCTTCCGACATGCTGTCTACGTAGTAGACTTTCTTTACGCGGTCTTTCGGAGATATCTCCCCACGAAAAGGTGAATACAGAACAACTAGGAAAGTTATTGCGGAGAAGAGTGCCGCTATGAACCAAAAGAAGGACTTCTTGGTAACCAAATTTACCTCAACTTTCTTCACTCAAACTGGTACGCTCTCTTACCTGTATCTCAACACGATCACCCGAACCTTACCTACAAACCAACTTGTGGCGCCTAACGGATCAGGAATCGCGGCAACATTGCAGTGCCGCAGCGTCAGCGACACATCACTCAACACCGGTCCGGCAATGACAAAGGAGACAATTTGTCTTTGACTCTTACGGAATTACGATCCCTGGTTAGCATCGAAAGACTCTCAGAAGACATTTGGTGGACGGATAAGGGGAACGTCATGACGCATCACTCAATTGCGGTTATCAGTCAATTGTCCTCAGCCACGACCGCGGGCGGGTTGATGCTCGATATCAGCAGACACAGTAGCTAGCTACAACACTCCCGGAGGTTTGATATGCAAAGGTCGGTTGAGTAAAAACAACATCCGGATGCAAATATACTTGTAATTGGTTCGATAATATTTCTTTTATCGTAAACATGCGGTTTACGATCTCAGTTCCCATTTAGGTTTCGTCACACGACATTATGTTTCGAGGAAAAAAGAGTAAAAAGTATTCAAACACCTGCTTCGAATAGTCGGCCACATCGGGACCAACTACGATGATGTCCCTTTCTCCGTTGAAATTCCCAAGGCGGAGTTTGTCTGAGGCATAAATCTATGCTGCTAATTGTTCGGTGTCAAGAGTTCTTCGTCTGTATTCTTCGTCGAGCGCAGCAACCAGTACACTCATCGATTTATATCCTGTTATCTTTCTGAACTTTCTCTCTGCTTCCAGCAACGCCGTAGCGGTCCACCTCTGGATCTGACTGCTGTTCCTCCATCGCTTCACGTTTTGCATGACTGACACGCCTTGCGAGAACGCCGACTCGATGAGGTTCGTCGAAAACAAATGCTTGCGTAGCACATCCGGTAACTTCAGCTGGTGTACCGTCAGGGTCTCTTCCAGTCCTTCTCTCAGACTGTTGGCGGCGGACTGGTTGATGCGGTCCAGCTCCCGAATGATCGAGTCGAGTTCCTTCCTGGCATCATCATGCAGCCTCATTCCATAGGCTGTCGATATCTTCCTGTCGTACTCTGCATGATACCGTTTCGGCAGATGCTCCAGCACGTTGCGACGCTTATGGAGCTGGCACCGCTGAACTATCCCACGAGCTCCGAACGTTTCCTCCACTGCCGACCGCAATGCTTTGGCTCCATCCAGCAGGACCAACATGGGGCGGTCTGTTTGTAAGCCCCTCGTTTGAATATCTTCCAGGAGTTCCTTGCACACTACGCTGTTCTCCGTCGCTCCTTGACGCATCCCCAGAATGTGCTTCTTTCCGCTCGTTTCTACCCCTAACGCAACGATTTGAACTGTCTCATCCACATGTATCCCGTCCAGCACCAGGACGCATACATCCAGCCTCGACAGGTCTCTCTCACAGAGTTCCTTCAGCTTTCCTGCCGTTGCCTCGACCATCTTCCTGCTTATCACTGACTTCGAGATTCCGTACCCGTCTCCGAACTCCTCCACCGTCCTGGCGTAGTTCCGGCTGCTTACTCCTGCCACTAGCCGATTGAACACCGACTTTGTCCGATGGCTCCCATTCTGGAACTGCTCATAGCTTGTCAAGCTCACTTCCTGCTTGTCCTTAGTCCGCAATCGTGGTCGTATCACCCGTACCTTCTGGCCTCCCAATAATACATATCCCGATTCCGTACCCCAGCGGTCCACGTCTGTCCTTCGTGAATACCGCTCTCCTGCCCGCTGTTCACATTCCGAGTTCATGATCGCTTCTATCATCACCGTGCCTGCACTCACCGCCAGAGATCGGATCTCTACCTTCAGTGAGTTCATCAGTCCTTCGATGTCGAACTCTCCGTCCGGCATTCCATTGATCGACAGTTTGATTTCATCCTGCTGCCGTGCTACCTTCTTCTTGCCCATCGCGCTTGTACCTTTCTGAGTTTAATGATTACGAGTTGTTATTCTCAGAATTTACTTCGCCTTGGGCTTTTTTCTTACCTCCCAATTTCAACGGAATCTGGGACAGCATCCCAACTACGCTGCGATCATGTCAAGGATCAGGTTGCACAAGTGCAAAGAGCTCATACGAGAATCACCAGTACAATTGACTAGCCGGAAAGTGTCACGGGCATTGGCCCCCCCATCGAACTATTGCGGGAGAGAAGAACTATCTGCGATTATCTTTGTCAAAACTAATGGCCATTAGAATGTGCATTATCTAGATGAGCAAGGGGGAAGAAATCCTTCCGAGGCCGGAAGCATCCCGCGGACATGGGAGTGGCAGCCGCAGGCGGGAATTTCTTTCACGTCGACCGAATAGCGACCCATGTCGATTGCCCTCACCTCTGTAGAGGCAACAAAATAGCTGCGCTGATGCCCAGATCACAACCATGCCCCGAAATCTCTGGCAGTAAAGAGTCAGCTTTTTTCTTTGAAAGGATGATAGTGGGAAAACTTTCTTGTGATTGACCTGAGATTAGCTCTGTAGGACCTTCCTCTCTTCCTAAGTCGTCTAATCGGATCCTTTTCCTATTCTGACTCCCGTTTCCGCGCGTGAAGGCGTGGACGCTAACGCTTCTCCCGGCCCATCAGTCCCGATCTAACTCAGGAATTTCGCCAAAGTACTTCTTCCTAAATCTGAGCGCTACATTTACCAGGCCGATCAGCACCGGCACTTCGACAAGCGGGCCGATGACCGAGGCAAACGCTTCCCCGGAATTTATTCCGAAGACCGCAATGGCCACTGCTATTGCCAGCTCGAAATTGTTACTCGCGGCAGTGAAAGAGAGTGTAGTCGTCTTGCTGTAGTCCGCACCGATCCTCTTCCCCATCCAAAACGAGACGAAGAACATTATTATGAAATAGAAAGTCAGCGGAATCGCAATCCTCACGACATCGAGCGGGATCTGGAGTATGAGTTTCCCCTTCAGTGAGAACATGACAAATATTGTGAAGAGAAGAGCAACCGGAGTAATCGGGCTTATCCCGGGAACGAAGTGGCTACCGTACCACTCTTTGCCTTTCCGATTTATCAGAATAAACCTCGTGGTTATTCCGGCAATGAATGGTACTCCAAGGTAGAAGAATACGCTCTCTGCAATCTGTCCGATGGTGATGTCGACCTTAAACGAACTCAGCCCCAGCCACCGTGGCAGTATGGTTATGAAGACGTACGCGTAGAGAGAGTAAAACAAGACCTGGAAGACAGAGTTGAGTGCTACCAGTCCGGCAGCATATTCGGTGTTCCCTTGCGCGAGTTCGTTCCATACTATAACCATCGCGATACACCTCGCAAGACCGATGAGAATCAGCCCCGCCATGTAAGACGGGTAATTATGAAGGAACACGACGGCAAGGACAAACATCACGACCGGACCGATAATCCAGTTTTGCACGAGGGATAGCGACAAAATCTTGCGGTTGCCGAATACCTTTCCGAGTTCCTCATATTTAACTTTCGCAAGAGGCGGATACATCATCAGGATGAGCCCGATCGCAATCGGAATGTTTGTCGTTCCGCTGCTCATAGAATCCCAGAACGAAGCCATCTGCGGGAAGACGGACCCGGCCGCCACTCCCAGGAACATGGTTGTGAAAATCCAGAGCGTCAAGTATCGGTCAAAGAACGATAGTCTTTTAGATACAGAATTCATCGCATATCCTTATCTACTGCAGCCAGTCTTTATTCATTGAGCATTACAAGTTGAGCATTGGGTATTGGACATTGAATATTGGAGATTGAACATTCCTTATTGCGAATGGCAAAAGTTCAATCGTCAACACTCAATCATCAATTTTCAAATCTCAATTTTCAATTTTCAAATCTCGATATTTAATGTGTGGGTTCGCTACTTTTCTGATTTCCTTCTGGCGGTCGAAATGCCCTTGGCCGTAATCGCGATCAGTTCTTCAGTCTCTTTGAATGCGGCTTCAAGTGCGCCATCGGGCTTGCGCATCCGTCTCTTTTGAATGATCTTCAGTCCACTCCGGCACTCCTCCAACTCTTTCAGGACGATTCCCATTTTGTGAATGAAGTCGCTCCTCGACTCTGCTCCCTGCGCCTCGCCGTAATTCGACAACATCAGTCATCCGGCAGGTATAATCCACGAACCGGTCCTCAAGGTCGAATGTCCTCTCCACCATACTTGCCCCCTTTTTGAATTGAACATTGTTAATCGATAATTGAGCATTGAACATCATTAATTCGAAAAGGAAAGAAATCCTCAATTCTCAACAATCAATTTTCAATGAACAATTCTCAATGCTCAATCTTCAACATAAATTGTTTGAATTCCTTCTCGATCTGGTCGCGGACTTTGCGAAAAACACTAAGGATCTCTTCTTCGCTTCCGGTCGCTTCAGCAGGATCCTCAAATCCCATATGAAGACGGTGTCCCACCTTCCCCGTAAAGAACGGGCATGTTTCCTTCGCATTGTCACAGACCGTGATGACATAATCGAAAGACTGCGACAGAAATTGCTGCACAGTCTTCGTCTTGTTTGCAGAAATATCGATCCCCGCTTCTTTCATTACCTGGACGGCCTTGGGATGTACTTTACTCGCAGGCGCGGTGCCTGCTGAATAAACTTCCAGGTTTCCATCGAAGGATTTAAGAAAGGCTTCCGCCATCTGGGACCGGCAGGAATTGCCTGTGCAAAGGACTAGTATTTTCATTTATCCTTTTTCATGTGTCATACAGCCGCCGTTTTCTTGCGGATGAGCTTCTGCAATTCCTTTTCAGGCACAAATCCGACCACGCATCTTCCGCCATCACGGAGGGCAAGTCTCTTGCTGAGTTCGGTCAGGTCTCCATCGAACGGCTCTCCGATACAATACTCTTTCACGAAATCGAACAGGATCGTGTTCGTCTTCTGGTCAGTCTTAGGGTAATAGTAGCCCCAAGTTCCATTGCGGTCAACACCGACGAGACCTGCCCTTCTGAGTATGACGAGACTTTTTGAGATCTGGTACTGCGGAAGCTTTAGCGAGTCCACGATCTCACAAACGCAAAGTGATCGCTTGGAAGCAGCAAGCAGGTATGCGACACGGAGTCGGGTTTGGTCTCCGAGAATCTTGAGCGTTTCCGCTTTTAGGTTGGCTTCCATGTCTATATGCTCATATTTGCATATAACATAAAAACACGTAGCCTGCCTGTCAAGCGATCCATAGATAATTCGATGTGTTTTGGAATGGCTGGGCCATGCCCGATCGGAGCGTGACCCGGTCTGAAAGTCAGCGTGCGCTTTCGACAGTTCTCTGCTGAGAGTATTTAGCCCTCAGAGTCCTCAACACCTCTATCAATTCTCGCTTATCAGGAAATGTGATCGCGCCCGAAGGACACTACTGCGGAGTCCACATCCGATGAATCGATAAGATGTACCACGGCTTCCTTCATCAGGAAAAGGCTCACCAGGATCAACACAGCAGAGTTGAGTATCGCCGCAAGTGTTTGGGCCCTGAGGAATTATTGTGTTCGTGTCCCATTCATTGGCCCCCTGCTGGCTATACTTGGAACCACCAAGACACCAAGCCACAAAATTAGTTAGATCCGTCCGTGCCTTTGTGCCTTCGTGGTCAAGATTCCTTTTTCTTCAGCCGTCTTCGCTGAAGCCTGAAATGTTCCTCAGTTGAAGAATATTTGAAGTTGCACTGTCCCGCCATAGTTGGTTCGGTAACTCAGGTACTGCGATCTCGCATCGACCATTACTTTGAAGTTCTGGCCGCTGAAGAAGTGTGTGTAGCCGACAATGTACCATGGTGCGTCGGAATATGACGGTATGAGCACCTGAAGTTTTTCAGTAGATAAGACGAGCTCGTTCAACTTGTCAAGATCATAAGCGGCGAATGCATAATAGCCATAAGCTTTTTGACTCGCGAGGTCGGCCTGGATGTATTCGCCCTGGATTTCCCACACGCGAGCCTTGAGGAGAGTCTCGAGCCCCCACCTGAAGTCTCGTCCGCTGAAAATCTTGCCGGCTCCGAGAACGCTCGGAAAAGAGAGGTCTTTCTTGTCCCGGTAGGCAATTGAGAACCCGTTGGTCCACGAGAGATTGCCGGAGAAGCGGATGTCGTAGGTTGTTCTGCTGGTGTAGAGGAATTGCCTGTCTTCGTTCGATTTTGTGTTTCCACCGTTGCCGTTGTAGATGCCGAAGCTTGTATGAAGTGCAGATCCATTCGGCTGAACTACGATTTCGGCGCCGATGTCGCGTGCATAAGTGTCGCCTGTAGGAATGAGAGCGTTGTCTACGGCGGCTCTCTCGATAAGCGGCAAGGAAGCATCGCTTTCCGACCGTTCAAGGCTGAAGTCGGGCACGAACTGGCCAGCTCGGACAAAACCGAACGGCATCTTGTATTCTCCATAAACATCCTGAAGCATGAATGTGCCGCTCGTCTGGTATCTGAAAATTCCCTGCATACAGAAATACAAACTGCTGTCGACGGGGG